>DASYLE010000111.1:0-58741 GCA_036009745.1 Luteibacter sp.
CCATAGCGTCGGCGCAGGACAAGGAAATCGTCCTTGGCCAGGGCCATGCGGTCTTTTGGCGCGACGGGCTTGGCCGGCTCGCCCTTCTGGCGATCGAGGGCGGCGAGTTCTTCCTGGAAACGACGGTAGGCGTCTTGCGGCACTGGCATGAATCGTCAATTCGGCACGGGGATGCGCATTCTCGCATGGCTTGCCGGGCGCACCTCAAGCAGCCCCTGGCCTGCGCCAAGGCAGGTTTTTGGCCGCGCCTCACTCCCTGCTCTAGAATCAATCTATGGAAATGCACACAATCATATGATAAATATATATTAATTATCCAGACGAAGGCGCTCCGCGCATCGCGCCGGATATGCAACTCTGCCGTTTGGCCATGCGTCGTTGGCCCTAGGTGCAAACAGGAGGTGGCCTGCTACCCTCCTTTCATCAGGTATGGGGGTGCGCGTTGGTACAGGCCGGGCAACTGGTCGAACACCGTGCACGCCGGCATCCATGCCAAAACCAAGCGACCGGGATGATCGTATGCGGAATCTGGAAAGCACCAGGCTTGCCATTGTCGGCCTCGGCTATGTGGGGCTGCCGCTCGCCGTGGAATATGGCAAGCGTTATGACACCGTGGGATTCGATATCAACCGGGCGCGTATCGACGAACTGCATGCCGGGCGCGACAACACCCTGGAGCTGGACGCCGCGGAACTGGCAGAGGCCACGCGCCTCCGCTTCAGTTCCGACCTGGAAGATATCCGCGATTGCAATGTCTTCATCGTCACGGTGCCGACGCCGATCGATAACGCCAAGCGTCCCGACCTTACCCCGCTGGTCAGGGCCAGCGAGACCCTGGGTAAAGTGATCAAGCCAGGCGATGTCGTGGTTTACGAGTCGACCGTGTATCCGGGCTGCACCGAAGAGGTCTGCATCCCCATCCTCGAGAGGGTCTCCGGCCTGGTCTACAACCGCGATTTCTTTGCCGGTTACAGCCCAGAGCGGATCAACCCCGGCGACAAGGAACATCGTGTCACCAGTATCCTCAAGGTCACCTCCGGCTCGACGCCCGAAACGGCCGATTTCGTCGACCGCCTGTATGGCTCGATCATCACCGCCGGCACGCATAAAGCCAGTTCGCTGAAGGTGGCCGAGGCCGCCAAGGTCATCGAGAACACCCAGCGCGACCTCAATATCGCCCTGGTCAATGACCTTGCCATCCTGTTCAACAAACTCGGCATCGACACCCTGGAAGTGCTGCAGGCCGCCGGTACCAAGTGGAACTTCCTGCCGTTCCGCCCGGGCCTGGTCGGCGGCCATTGCATCGGCGTGGACCCGTACTACCTGACCCACAAGGCGCAGGAAGTCGGCCATCATCCCGACGTGATCCTGGCCGGCCGGCGCACCAACGACAGCATGGGGCCGTACATCGCCAGTGAAGTGATCCGGCTGATGGTGCGCAAGGGCATCAACCCGGTGCAGGCCCGCGTGCTGATTCTGGGCCTGGCCTTCAAGGAAAACTGCCCGGACCTGCGCAATACCCGCGTGGTCGACATCGTGCAGGCGTTGCGCGGCTATAACGCAGGCGTCGATATCCATGATCCCTGGGTAAGCATCGCCGAGGCCGAACACGAATACGGCATTACACCGGTGGCCGACCCGGAGGCCGGCTGCTACGACGCCGTCATCGTCGCCGTCGGCCATCGACAATTCGTCGCACTGGGAGCCGTGGGCATCCGCGCCTTCGGCAAGCAGGCATCGATCGTTTACGACGTAAAATATGTACTGCCGCGCGACGCCGTCGACGGCAGGCTCTGAGGACGTTCAAACATGAAAGTGTTGGTCACCGGCACCGCCGGCTTCATCGGTTCGCACGTCGCCATACGCCTGCTCGATCGCGGCGACGAGGTCGTTGGCGTCGACAGTCTCAATGATTACTACGACGTCAACCTGAAAAAGGCGCGCCTGGCGCGTTTCATCGACCACCCGCGCTATACGCACATCCACGCCGATCTTGCCGATCGCGCGGCCATGGAAGACGTGTTCGCCACGCACAAACCCCAGCGAGTGATCAATCTCGCCGCGCAGGCCGGCGTGCGTTACGCGGCCGAGAATCCGCACATCTACGTCGCCAGCAACGTCACCGGTTTCCTGCACGTCCTCGAAGGCTGTCGCCAGCACGGCGTGGAGCACCTGGTGTTCGCCTCGACCAGTTCGGTCTACGGCGCGAACACGGCCCTGCCCTTTTCCGAACACCAGCCGACCGAGCATCCGCTGACGCTTTACGCGGCGACCAAGAAAG
This sequence comes from Luteibacter sp., assembly GCA_036009745.1. Taxonomy (GTDB): domain Bacteria; phylum Pseudomonadota; class Gammaproteobacteria; order Xanthomonadales; family Rhodanobacteraceae; genus Luteibacter. The sequence continues at coordinate 2,282 of DASYLE010000111.1, forward strand.
CCAATGAGCAGATGGCGCACAGCTACGCGCACCTGTACGGCATCCCGAGCACCGGGCTGCGCTTCTTCACGGTCTACGGTCCCTGGGGCCGTCCCGATATGGCCTTGTTCCTGTTCACCAAGGCGATCCTCGCCGGCGAGCCGATCAAAGTGTTCAACAACGGGCACCACAAGCGCAGCTTCACCTATGTGGACGACATCGTCGAAGGCGTGATCCGTACGCTGGACACCGTACCGGGCAAGGATCCGCACTGGGATGGCAACCGGCCGGACCCGGCGAGCAGCGGTGTCGCGCCCTATCGCCTGTACAACATCGGCAACGAACAACCGGTCGCACTGCTGCGCTACATCGAGGTGCTCGAGCAATGCCTCGGGCGCAAGGCGGTGATGGACATGCTCCCGCTGCAGGCCGGCGATGTGCCTGATACCGAGGCGGACGTGTCGGCGCTCAGACTGGCCGTTGGATATACGCCGAAGGTCCCGGTAGAAACCGGCATAGCCAACTTCGTACAGTGGTACGGAGAATACTACGGCGTCAGTTGACCCGATCCCCGCAAAATCCGGCGGCTCGCGGCCAGCTGCATAGGCAAGAAAAACAATAACGCGAGCGCCTGGAGGGGGAGTGATCATCGACTATCTGGATGGGTCGGCTGCGACCGACTTCGAGGCTGACCTGTGCGTCATTGGCGCCGGCGCCGCCGGCATCGCCATCGCCCGGAGCTTCATCGGCACCTCGACGACGGTCTGCCTCGTCGAAAGCGGCGGCCTTGGCGGCGAGCAGAAGAGCCAGTCGCTCTACGAAGGCTCATCCACCGGATCGGCCCCCTTCGACACCCTCAACTCGCGCATGCGCGTCTTCGGCGGCAGCTGCACGCTATGGGGCGGCGGCTGCATCACGTTCAGCCGGCAGGACCTCGGCGAGCGCGAGTGGGTACCGCACAGCGGCTGGCCGCTCTCCTACGAGGAGATCGAACCTTACTACCGGCTCGCCAGTGCGTATTGCCGGATCGATGCCCATGATTTCACCGACGGGTCCTTCCTCGGGGATCCGCCGCGCGCGCCGATTCCGTTCGAGGACGGCAGCCTGGTCAACCAGATCTTCGCGCGAAGCCCGGTGCTGTTTGGCGAGGCATACCGCGCCGAACTCGACCAGGCACCGAATATCACCGTCCTGCTGCATGCCAATCTCATTGAATTGGAAGCATCGGGCGACGGTACGTCCGTCAACCGGGCGCGGATCGGCACATTGGACGGTCGCCGCGGCTCGGTGCGCGCGCGGCATTACGTACTCGCCTCCGGCGGCATCGAAAACGCCCGACTGCTCCTGCTGTCCAACTCGGTCCTGCCGCAGGGCATCGGCAACGAACACGATATGGTCGGCCGCTATTTCATGGACCATCCCAGCGGCAAGCTCGGCGCGGTCTTCACCGACGACCCGGACAGCCTGACCCGCCCGTACGACCGCAACCTCGGCAAGGGGCCGGCACCGGTCTTCCCCGAGATCGGCCTGTCCGGGACGGTCCAGCGGGAACAGCAGGTGTTGAGCGGACGTGTCCATCCTTTCGCCGTGGAAGGCACCGTACCCAAGGGTATCCGGGCCTTGCGCGAATTCCGTGCCGCGCTGCGTCCTTCGGTGCAGGACGAGAGCGCACTGCTGGAAGCGCGGATGTGCGCGGCGATGAAGAACGGTCCATCCGGCGCCGGCGCGGTGCTGTCACAGGAAGGCATCGGCGTGCTGGCCTTACGGCTGGGCCTGGGGCTGGGCGATATCGCCAGGGCCTTCGTACAGAAAGTGGCCGACAAGCCGACGGTGAAGAGCAACCACGTCGAGCTGTGCGGCTATTTCGAGCAGGCGCCCAACCCGGACAGCCGCGTCATCCTGGGCGACGAACTGGACGCGCTCGGTCAGCGCAAGGTACATGTCGACTGGCGGCTTACCGATCTGGACCGGCGCACCTATCGTGTCGCCGCGACATTGTTCGGCAGCGAACTGGCGCGCGCCTGCGGCGGCAGGTTCGAACTCGAACCCTGGCTGGCCAACGACAGCGAGGTGCCCGAGGTGCATGGCACGGCCCACCATCTGGGTACGACCAGGATGGCCGACGACCCCCGGCAAGGCGTCGTCGACCGCCAGTGCAAGGTGCACGGCGTCCACAACCTGCATATCGCGGGCAGCTCGGTTTTCCCCACGGGCGGCTGGGCATTTCCGACACTCACCATCGTTGCGCTGAGCCTGCGCCTGGCCGAACAGCTGCGTGTGCTGCTCGCGACCTGCAGCGAATCGGGCGTGATCTAGTTGTTTCTCTCCATGGGTGATCGCGTTGGGATGGCATACGACTTCGAACCGACGGCCGGCGATGTACTCGCACGCCACGCCTTTCTCGCGCCGGCTACGGACGAGGTACGCGTCCTGCTGTTCGACAGCGCGGTATGGGCGGGATACGTCGATTCGGCCGAACGCCTGCTCGATAGCGGCGAACGAGCCAGGGCATCGCGCTTCCGCTTCGAGCATGACCGCGAGGCCTATATTCTTTCGCATGCCCTGTGGCGCGTCGCGCTGGGCATCTGCCTGGGCGTCGGCGCACGCCGCGTGCCGTTGACGAGTACATCGAGCGGGCAGCCACGATTACCCGGTACCGGCCTGGCCACCAGCCTGAGCGGCACGGGAGGTTGGTCGGCCATCGCCATCGCCGGTGCGGATACCGTCGGCGTCGACATCGAACGCTCCCCGGCGCGGATCGCGCTGGAGGAGTTGATCCCCACCATGTGCACGCTCGCCGAGCGCAACGAACTGGCGAAACTGTCCGCCCGGGCCCGCGAACCGGTGTTGCTGGACATGTGGACGCGGAAGGAAGCCCTGCTCAAGGCGTTCGGCGTCGGCCTCCTCGAGGACCCGGCCCTGCTGTCCGCCTCGACGAGCGAACTGATCTCGCCGCCGGCATCGGCACCGGTCCAGATACCCTGCCGCGTCCGCAACCTGGACCTGCCGATCGCCCTGACCGGCGCGCTCGCGGTGCCCGCCTCGGTCCACACGCTTCGCATCTACCTGCTGGACGACTCACCGCGCGGGTGAAAACGGGCCCCGGCCTGTGTTTCAAAGCCGTGAAACAGCGGGCAAGCCGTTTGGCCTAGGTGATTTATCCGTAAGTTGCATAGCCGCCCTCCGGACCGACGGGTAGCCTCCTACTCTGCTAACGGCTTGCAGGGGGCGCGGTAGCTACAACCTGAGGGGGAAGTCCGATGCTTCGTTTCTTACGGCAGCAGCAAGTACGCTGGCTCCTGTTGCTAGGCCTGAGCGAACTCCTGCTGCTGGTCGGCTCGCTGAATATCGCGACCAACCTGCGCTTTTTCTTCGTTCCGGAAGACCTGGCCGAATTCGCCCGCAACCTGCCGCAGCGTTCGCTGGTCTTCTCCCTGGTCATCTTCCTGAGCATGGCCGCGCTGGGCCAGTACCGCGCGCACCTGCGCACGAGCTGGCTCGGCATGCTCGCCCGCCAGGCGGTGGCCTTCGTCATCGGCGGACTTGGCCTCATCGTCGTGTATTACATCGTGCCGCAAGCCTATATCGGTCGCGGCGTGCTGGGTCTCGCACTGTTCATCTCCTTTGTCGCCCTGGCGACCTTCCGCTCGCTGTTCATGCGCCTGGTCGAAGTCGAGGCGTTCAAGCGGCGCGTGCTGATCCTCGGTGCCGGCGAACGTGCGGCGCAGATCCATAACCGCATGCGCCGTCGCTCGGACCGGCGCGGCTTCAGCATCGTCGGTTACCTGCGTTGCCCGAACGATCCGGTGATCGTTCCGGACAATCTCGTCCTCACCCACGAAGGCACGCTGCGCGCCCTGGCCAAACGTGAGCAGGTCGACGAGATCGTGGTGGGCGTGGACGATCGACGCGGCCGCCTGCCCATGGACGAGCTCCTCGAATGCCGCCAGGCCGGTGTCACCATTACCGACCTGACCACCTTCTTCGAACGCGAATCCGGTCGCGTGCAGCTTTCGCTGCTCGATCCTTCCTGGCTGGTCTTTTCGCGCGGTTTCAACGTGACGCCCTTGCACCTGCTGGCCAAGCGCTGCTTCGACCTGCTCGCTGCAACGACCTTGCTCCTGCTCTGCTGGCCGCTCATGCTGCTGGTCGTGCTGGCGATCCGTATCGAGTCGGGACGTGGCCAGCCCATCCTGTACCGGCAGGAACGCGTCGGCGAACACGGCAAGACGTTCTGGCTGTACAAGTTCCGCAGCATGCGCACCGATGCGGAGATGGACGGCGTCGCGCGCTGGGCCAGCAAGGACGACAACCGCGTGACCCGCGTCGGCCGCATCAGCCGCAAGCTGCGCTTCGACGAACTGCCGCAATTGTGGAACGTGCTCAAGGGTGAAATGAGCATCGTCGGCCCGCGTCCGGAACGGCCGCACTTCGTCGCCGACCTGGCCACCAAGATCCGTTATTACTCCCTGCGCCATTGCATGAAGCCCGGGCTCGCCGGCTGGGCACAGCTGAGTTATCCCTACGGCGCTTCGGAAGAAGATGCCGCCGAGAAGCTCAAATACGATCTCTTCTACGTGAAGAACCACAACCTCCTGCTCGACATGGTGATCCTGATCGAGACTGTCGAGGTTGTCCTGTTCGGGCGTGGGGCGCGTTAGCGCCCCGCTTCGGATGGACGGCTGGTCGCCGTCCTCAGCGAATGCAGGGGTGAGCTGTACCAGTCGATCACCTGGTCGTTCTCGAACTGGATCCACGACGGTCCGTAATCCCAGCGGTCGCGATGGACAATCAGTGGATCGCCTTCGATCGCGCGCACTTCGGCCGGCGACATGCCCAGGCTGAGCGACGCTACGTTGGCACTGGCCGCCTCGGCGGGATTCGCGCCGTTGTCCGTGGCGGCCTGTGCCGGCGCATTCTCCGGTGACGACGACGGCATCAAGCTCCATGCCAGGATACCGAGCACCGCAATGATGCAAACGAACAGCAGCTTCGAGCGGGAGCGTACCGGCGCCGGCTCGTCCGCCATCTCGGAGGACGGTGGATGGCGCGGTGGCGAGGGTGCGCTGGCCGGGGCTACGCGACCCTGCGCCGCGGCACCCGGCAGGCGGCCGTGCCGACGATGAAAATCGATCGCCGCACCGTACTGCGCGATCGACGCCTGCAACTGCCCGGCGTCGCCACCCTCACGATCGGGGTGCAACTGCGAGACGTGGCGCCGGTAAGCGCGCTTGAATTCGGCCAGGTCGCAGCCAGGGCTCAAGCCCAACTTCCGGTACAGGTCGAGGAAATCTGTTTCGTTAGCCAATCCGTTCCCCCTGCCGAGCGGATGGTCCTGCCGCGCGCCGGCGTGTCCGTGGCCGGCTTCCCTGGCGCCGGATACGGCGACAGGATACGGCAAGCGGCCGGCTTGGCAATGGGCTCGCGCTGCATTTTTTCACTTGACCGGATGTGTCCGGATTCCCAAAATCCATCTCCAAACAGGGGTTACTGCCATGCATGATGGTCATGATTACCGGCGCGCCATCCTTGTGGCTGCGCTATGGCTGACCGCTCCGCTCACCTTGCACGCACAGGCCGCGCCCATGCCCTCCGCCACGCCCTCGCCCGGTGCGCATACCCTGCTCGGCCAGGGTGAAGGCCTTGGCGTCAGTCCTGCGGTCACCCGACCGGTCGATACGCAGCGGACAGGGAGTTCGCTGATCGTATTCAACGGTGGCTATGCCGCGAACGACGCCGCGCCGGTCGACAGCTACGCGAATCGCTGGAAACAGGTCGGCGACGTTCCTTACGGTAACGGCTATGGCGACCGCTTCAACGTCAAGGCCTATGTCGCGCTGTCGGCCAAGGGCGGTCCCGGGCATACCGTCAGTATCGTCAAGAACGGCAACGCCACCGGCGAGATCACCGTCCCCTTCATCGAGGTCAGGCATGCTGGCGTACTCAAGGATGTTGCCCAGAACTATCCGTCCGCGGGCGTCGTCATCACCAGCGGCAAGGTGACCACGACCGGGCCGGCCACCCTGGTCGCCGTATGGTGGGGCGATGGCGGCGTGAAGCGCATGACCGCTGTACCGGACAATGATTTCACCGTGGTCGACGAATTCCTGAAGCTCCCCGACGAAAGCGGCGTCCAATGCGCCGTGGCCGTCAAACAGGTCACTGCCGCGGGGACATACAACGTAAGTTGGATTGGCGCGCCCGTCCAGGGAGCCATACTTTGGCTATTCGCGTTCCAGTCGCCATGAGCTGAGACGGCAGGCAACGCACCTTCGTCAACTCGCGCGCACGTTTGCGCCGATGACGTCCAAAGGGGGTTGTCATGCTGGGTGCATTCGTTTCGCAAGAGCGTTACGCCGAACTGCTGGCCCAGGGCCGGCGCGAAACCGATCCCGTGCTCAGCTTCGAGCCCGGGATCCTCCGCTCCTCCTATAACCGCAAGCCCTTCCTGGTCGGCCATCGCCTGACCGCGCATCCGATGTTCTCGCCCGGGCACCTGTTCGATCTTTGCAGGCGCATGGCCCCGGAGCAGATTCTCTACCGGGCCGGCAATATTCCCGGCGACGCGGAGTTCGAGACCTCCTATGACCGCTACAAGGAAGGGCTGACCCTCGCCGAAACGCTCGACCACTTCGAGGAACGGCGCGCCTATATCTGCGTCAACAACCCCGAGCGGGACGCCGAATTCCGCCCGGTGATCGAAGGCATCGTCGCGGAGATAGCCGCCGGCATCGACCCGATGGATCCGGGAATAAGCTGGTATTCGACCTATATCTTCATTTCCACGCGCGATGCGGTGACGCCCTACCACATGGACCGGGAAATGAATTTCCTGCTGCAGATCCAGGGCGAGAAAATCGTCCACCTGTGGGACCAGGACGATCACGAGATCATGTCCTCCGAGCAGAAGGATCTGCTGCTCTCGCGCATCGGCGGTCGCCCCACCTACAAACCATCGTTCGAAGCAAAGGCCATGACCTTCCAGTTGCACCCGGGCATGGGTGTCCACCACCCGTTCATCGCGCCGCATCGCGTGCATACCGGATCGGAGCTTTCGATCTCGCTGGCGGTCACCTTTCGCACGCGACAGTCCGATATGTGGACCGACGCCCACCGCTTCAACGCACGTATGCGCGGGCTCGGCCTTCGTCCGGGCCCCGTCGGCCAGAGTGCCCTCGTCGACCGGGCCAAAAGCAGCCTGGCACGCGTCGGCCAACGCGTTCATCGCAAGCTGGCCGCGGACGAACAGGCTCCCTAGGGTGTCTTTTTCTCGCCCCGGAGGCCCCGCGCCGCCGCGTATGGCGCCGGGAATAGACCGAACGGAATAGGCCTTTCACGGCCTTTGTTCACCGATGGTTCCGCATACCGGGGATATCCGGCAAACCCTGGTTTTATCGGCGATACAAGCCAATCGGCTCGACCATAGAGCATATGGAAGCAAACGCGCGGCAAGTCGACACTAGCTCAAACCGCGCAACACAGGACGTGGAACCCAAGGGGCACGAAACGTCTTCCTCCTCATCGCCATCGCTCGCACCGCAGCGTGCCGGCGCGATGGCGGAAGGACCGTATACCGCTCGTATCACGCCACTGTTATCGCCGTTACCCGCATGGAGATCGCGAAAGCCCGATGAACGCGTCTATGGCTGAAATTACCGAAGGTGTGGTCGCTGGCCAGCGGCTCCATGACGTCCTGCCGTCCCAGACGGGCGATGCGGGCAGCCGTAGCAGGCACCACGAATACGCACTCGACGACACGCTCGTCGATGCGCTCGCCGACGCCGCGTTCCGTCATTCGACCGAACCCTCCGTCCTGCTTTGCGCGGCGCTCACGCTGGTCGAATCTCGGCTGACGGGTGCGGACGTCGTGCTCGCCAGTCATGCAGCCTCGGAGCGTACCCAGCAGGTCATGCTGCCGGTTCCCCGCGACGGTAGTCGCGATGCATGGCTCGGTGCATGCCTGCGCGCCCTCGATGCGGCACCCATCATCAGCCAGGCCAGCGCGTGGAACGTCGTCGACCAGGATGTGCGTACCGGCCATGAGCCGGCTTCCGACGAAAATGCACCCGCGGGCAGCCGCTGGGAACTCCTGATGGCGGCGCCCGCGCGCCTCCAGGTGGATTTTCGCGCTCCGTTCGGTAGCGAGTCGATCGACCTGCTTGCCGGCTGCGTGCTGTCGGCTCTTGCCGCGCTCTGCACCGGCGACGACACCGCGCTCGCCTCGGTCGACGCCTGCGACCCCGACGAACGCCGGCGCATGCTGGTCGACTGGAATGACACCGCGGTGGCAAGGCTCGATACCGACACCGTGCATGGCCTCTTTGCCGAGGTCGCCCGACTGCATGGCGCGGACATCGCCATCGAAGCGCGCGACACGAGGCTTACCTATGGCGAGCTCGATGCCCGCGCCGAACGGGTCGCCGCGAGCCTGGTCGCGGCCGGAGTGAATGCCGGCACGCCCGTAGCCCTTCTGCTGGAACGCTCGCCCGAGGCGATCATCGCCGTGCTCGGCATCCTGAAGGCCGGCGCCGCCTACCTGCCACTGGATCCGTCACACCCGGTCGAGCGCCTTGCCTTCGTTATCGACGACGCCCGCGCAGCCCTGGTGATCGTCGCCGCCGATGCGCCGGCCCTGCCCGGCATCGCCGTGCCGGTGACCACGCTCGAACAGCTCGAGCGCGGCGCGACCCGCGCCACCGCGCCAGCGCTGGACAGCGACGCACTCGCGTACGTGATGTACACCTCCGGATCGACCGGCACGCCCAAGGGCGCCGAGATCACCCACCGCTCGATCATCCGCCTGGTGCGCGGCATCGGCTACATCGACTTCGGCATACAGCCGCGCGTCCTGCATGCCGCGCCACTAGGCTTCGACGCCTCGACCTTCGAGATCTGGGGCGCCCTGCTCAACGGGGGCACCTGCGTGGTCCATGACGAGCGCATCCCGACCGGCTGCGGCCTGGCCGGGACCATCGCCCGCCACGATGCGCGCATCGCCTGGCTGACCTGCGCATTGTTCAACGCAATCGTCGACGACGACGCCACCCGCCTGCGCGGCCTCGGCCAAATCCTCACCGGCGGCGAAGCGTTGTCGCCCCCGCATATCCGCAAGGCGTATGCCGCCTTGCCGGACGTGACCATCATCAATGGTTACGGTCCGACCGAATGCACGACCTTCGCGACTACGTACCCGATCCCGCGCGAACTGGACACTGACCTGCGCTCGATCCCGATCGGACGGCCGATCACGGACACGACGCTGTACGTGCTCAATGCACGCGGCGAACCGGTGCCGGCTGGCGTGATCGGTGAGCTTTATATCGGTGGCACGGGTCTCGCCCGCGGTTACCTGGCACGGCCGGAACTGAGTGCCGAACGCTTCGTCGCCGACCCGTTCGGTGCGACCGGCGGCCGGCTCTATCGCACCGGCGACCTGGTCCGCTGGCTGCCGGAGGGCCTGATCGAATTCATCGGCCGTGCCGACGGCCAGGTCAAGATCCGCGGCTACCGTATCGAGATCGGCGAAGTCGAAGCCGCGCTGCGCCGCATCGTCGGCGTGCGCGCCTGTGCGGTGCTCGCCCGCGAGGACCAGCCCGGACAGAAACGCCTCGTTGCCTACTACGTCGCCGAGGACGCCAATGTCACCGCGCGCCACCTGCGCGAACAGCTTGGTCATGCCCTCCCGGATTTCATGGTGCCGACCGTTTTCATGGGCCTGGAAGCACTGCCGATCACCGTGAACGGCAAGCTCGACCGTCGGGCCCTGCCCGCGCCCGACGGCAGCCGTCCGGAACTGGCCGACGTCTACGCGCCTGCCGCCGGCGCCCTGGAGCAGCGGCTATGCGCACTGTTCGGCGACATGCTTGGCCTGGACCAGGTCGGGCGCAACGACCATTTCTTCGATCTTGGCGGCAATTCCCTGCTCGCGGTCAGGACCATGGCGCGCATCCACGCCGAGCTGTCCACCGTGCCGACCGTCGCCGCCTTCTTCGGCGAACCGACACCCGCCGCGCTGGCCGCGCTGATCGAGGGCCGCGTCACGCCGTCCGCCCTCGCCTCGCGTATCGCCCACGGCAAGGGACACGAGGCCGCCGAGCCGGTCGCGATCATCGCCATGGCCGGCCGTTTCCCGGGCGCGGCGGACGTCGAGGCGTTCTGGGACAATCTTTGCGCCGGGCGTGAATCGATCACCTTCTTCGGCCCCGGCGATCTCGATCCGGGTGTGCCGGCCGACGAGCGTAACGACCCGGCCTACGTCGCCGCCCGCGGCATCATCGACGGCGTCGAGGATTTCGATGCCGGTTTCTTCGGCATGTCCCCGCGCGAAGCGGAACTGACCGATCCACAGCAACGCATCTTCCTCGAGCTGTGCTGGGAGTGTCTGGAGCGCGGCGGTTACGTGCCCGATACGCATGAGGGCCCGGTCGGCATCTTCGGCGGCATGCACAACGCGACCTACTTCCAGCGTCACATCAGCGGCCGCCCCGACCTCGTCGACAAGCTCGGCGCATTCCAGGTGATGCTCGCCAACGAGAAGGACTACCTGACCACCCGGGTCGCGCACAAGCTCAACCTGACCGGTCCGGCCATCAGCATGAACACCGCCTGCTCGACCTCGCTGGTCGCGATCTGCCAGGCCTTCGATTCGCTGCGCGCCGGACGTTGCGACATGGCGCTGGCCGGTGGCTCGTCGATTTCCTGCCCGCCGCGCAGCGGTTACGTGTCGCAGGAAGGCTCGATGCTTTCGCCCGATGGCCACACCCGCAGCTTCGATGCCGATGCCCAGGGCACGGTCTTCAGCGACGGCTCCGCCGTGCTCCTGCTCAAGCGCCTGTCCGATGCCCTGCGCGACGGCGACCCGATCTATGCGGTGATCCGCGGCACCGCGGTGAACAACGACGGCGGCATCAAGGCCAGCTTTACCGCGCCAAGCAGCGCCGGCCAGGCCGCGGTGATCACGATGGCGCTCGACAACGCCGGGGTCTCCCCGCGCGAGATCTCGTACATCGAAACCCATGGCACGGCAACGCCGCTCGGCGACCCGATCGAGATCGAAGGGCTGGTCCAGGCCTTCCGCCAGGGCACCGACGAGCGCGGCTTCTGCGCGATCGGCTCGGTGAAGAGCAATGTCGGCCATATGGTCATGGCCGCCGGCGCCGCGGGCGTGATCAAGACCGCGCTCTCGCTGAGCGAGCGTCGTTTGCCGCCCTCCCTGCATTTCGTCTCGTCGAACCCGAAGCTCGACCTGGCCAACTCGCCGTTCATCGTCAACGACCGCTTGCGCTCATGGACCGCCGACGGTGGCCCCTTGCTCGCCGGTGTCAGCTCCTTCGGCGTCGGCGGCACCAATGCGCACGTCATCCTCGAGGAGCCGCCGATGCGCGCGCCCTCGGACGTCGCCTACGGGCCGCAACTCCTGCTCCTTTCCGCACGCTCCGCGCCGGCCCTGGTCAATGCACTTGCCCGGCTCGGCGAGCACCTGTCCGCGCAGGCCGACGCCAACCTCGCCGACGTGGCCTGGACCTTGAGCCGTGGCCGCAAGGCCTTCGCGCAGCGTACCCATATCGTCGCCCACGGTGTCGAGGATGCCGTGGGGCGTCTGCGCGAAGCGGCGGCCGCGGCGGCAACGCGCACGGCATCGCCGTCCGAACCCGGCATCGTTTTCATGTTCCCCGGCCAGGGCTCGCAGTATCCCGGCATGGGCCGCGAACTGTATGCGAGCGAACCCGCCTTCCGCGGCGCACTGGACGATTGCGCGGACGTCCTTCGCGACGAACTCGGTTTCGACCTGCGCGAGCGGATGTTCGACGACGATCCGGAGGCCTTGCGCGCCACGGCACTGACCCAGCCGGCGACCTTCGCACTGGAGTACGCACTGGCCCGGCTATGGATGAGCCATGGCATCCGTCCGGTGGCGACGATCGGCCACAGCGTCGGCGAGTTCGTCGCCGCGGTGATCGGCGGCGTCATGAACCTGGCCGATGGCGCAAGACTGGTCGCGCGGCGCGGGCGCCTGATGCAGGCCCTGCCGGCAGGCTCGATGCTCTCGGTGCGCATGGAGGCCGGCAAGCTGGCAGCCCTGCTCCCCGGGACGCTGGCGCTGGCGGCGGAAAACGCGCCGACCGCCTGCGTGGTATCTGGCGAGACCGCCGACATCGAGGCGTTCCGCACGCAACTCGAAACCTCCGGTGTCGCCTGCCGGTTGCTGCATACCTCGCACGCCTTCCATTCGGCGATGATGGATCCGGTACTGGCAACCTTCCATCGCGAAGTCGAAGCCATCCACCTTTCAGCGCCGGTGCTGCCGATTACATCGACGCTGACCGGTGCCCTGCTTGGCGATGCCGAGGCGACCTCGCCGGACTACTGGGCACGCCACCTGCGTGGCACGGTGCGTTTCTCCGCCGCCTTGCAGGACCTGCTCGGCGAGCCGGGCCATGTCTTCCTGGAAGTCGGCCCGCGCGCCACGCTGAGCCTGCTCGCACGCCAGCATCCGCAGGCCCGCGGCCGCGTCGCCCTGGCCACGCTCGCCGATACACCGGCGAGCGAGCGCACGGCATGGCTCGATGCCGTCGGCCAGTTGTGGTCCGTCGGTGCCCCGGTCGCGATCGACGCCATCGACCGGCGCGAACACCGGCACCGCCTGCGCCTGCCGACCTATCCGTTCGAGCGCAAGCGCCACTGGATCGAGGCACGCAGCCCGGCGGCCGCCGCGAAACTTTCGATCGTCGCGACCGCAGCCGCGGCCAGCGACAACGTCCTGCCCTTTATCGCACCCCTTGTACCTACCCCGGAGCCTTCCATGGCCGTACATACCAGCGGCGCCAGCGCCGGACCCAGCCGAGCCACCCGTCTGGTCGCCCAGCTGACCGCCCTCTTCGAAGATGTCTCCGGCACCGAATTCGACGATACCGACGTCGGCGCGAACTTCGTCGAGCTCGGCCTCGACTCGCTGGCGCTGACCCAGGTAGCGCTGCAGTTGCAGAAGACCTTTGCGCTCAAGATCACCTTCCGTGAGCTGATGGAGTCCTGCTCCAGCTTCGAACGGCTCGCCATGCACATCGATCGGTTGCTGCCGCCGGATGTCGCGGCAGCGATCACCCCCGCGCCGGCAAACCCGGCCCCCGTCGCCACGGCGACGACAGGAGCGCCGGCTGGCATGCCGTCGGCGGGGAGTGGCGGTCTGGTCCAGGACGTGATCCAGCAGCAGATGCTGATCATGCAACAGCAACTCGCGCTGCTTGCTTCTGCGGGCGTGACAGGCGCAGCTTCCGTTCCGGCGCACGCCCCTGTCGTCGCCTACGCGACGGCGCCTGTCGCTCCCGCACCCTCTACTGCGGCACCCTCTACTGCGGCACCAGCCACCGACTCGCCCACCCAGGACGAGGAAGCCGCGCTCGCGCATACCACCTACGACGTCAAGAAAGCCTTCGGCGCTATAGCCCGGATCCATTCGACCTCGACCGACCTGACCCAGCGCCAGCGTGCGCGTCTTGACGCCTTCATGCGTCGCTACATCGAGCGCACCAAGGCATCGAAGGCCTATACCGAAGAGCATCGCCCGCACCTGGCCGACCCGCGCGTGGTCAACGGCTTCCGCCCGCTGCTGAAGGAAATGATCTACCAGATCGTAGTCGATCGTTCGAAGGGCTCGAAGGTCTGGGACATCGACGGCAACGAGTACGTCGATGCGCTGAACGGCTTCGGCATGAACCTTTTCGGCTGGCAGCCGGACTTCGTGATCGACGCCGTGCGCAAACAACTCGACGCCGGCTACGAGATCGGCCCGCAGCACCCGCTGGCCGGGATCGTGGCCAGACAGATCTGCGACCTGACCGGCTTCGACCGCGCCGCCCTGTGCAATACCGGCTCCGAAGCGGTCATGGGTACGGTCCGCGTTGCACGGACGGTGACAGGCCGCGACACCCTGGTGATCTTCACCGGCTCCTACCACGGTATCTTCGACGAAGTGATCGTGCGCGGCACGAAAAAGCTGCGTTCGGTGCCGGCGGCGCCAGGTATCCTGCGCAACACCTCGGAGAACGTGCTCGTGCTGGAGTACGGTACGCCCGAATCGCTGGCGATCATCCGCGAGCGCGCCTCGACGATCGCCGCCGTGCTGGTCGAACCGGTCCAGAGTCGCCGTCCCGATTTCCAGCCACGCGAGTTCCTGCAGGAGTTGCGTGCGATCACCAGCGACGCCGGGGCCCTGCTGATCTTCGATGAAGTGGTCACCGGTTTCCGCTCGCACCCGCGCGGTGCCCAGGCGGTGCTCGGCATCGACGCCGACCTCGCCTCGTACGGCAAGGTTGTCGGTGGCGGCTTCCCGATCGGGGTCATCGCTGGCAAGCGCAAGTTCATGGACGCCCTCGATGGCGGCGGCTGGCAGTTCGGCGATGCGTCGATCCCCACCGTTGGCGTGACCTATTTCGCCGGTACCTTCGTCCGCCATCCGCTGGCCCTGGCTGCGGCCCATGCGGTGCTCGACCACCTGAAAACCGAGGGCGCCGCGCTGCAGGAGCGCCTGAATGGCCGGGCGACGATGTTCATCGACGAGCTCAACGCGTTCTGCGCCAGCGTCGGTGCACCCATCAAGATGACCCACTTCTCCTCCGTATGGAAGGTCAACTTCCTCGAGGAGCATCCGCTGCAGGACCTGCTCTTCGCCATGATGCGCAGTCGCGGCATCCATGTGCTGGACAACTTCCCGTGCTTCTTCACCACGGCGCATAGCGAGGCGGATTTCGTCGCCATCGCCAAGGCATTCAAGGATTCGGTACTCGAACTGCAGGAAGCGGAATTCCTGCCGCGTCGCATCGATACCCGCTCGCTGGATGCCGACAAGCCGCCGGTCGTCGGCGCACGCCTGGGCAAGGATGCCGAGGGCAACCCGGCATGGTTCGTCCCCAATCCGGAAGCCCCGGGCAAGTTCATGAGGGTCAGCGCATGAGTCCGAACGATATGAGCGCCGTTTCCACCGCCGTCGATTACGACCCGTTCGCCGACGCACCGTTGGCGCGCGTGGTGCCGACGACGGCGCCGCAACGGGAAATCTGGCTCGCCGCGAAGCTCGAGCCGGAAGCGTCGCTGGCGTACAACGAGTCCGTATCGCTACGCCTGGCCGGCGACCTGGACGTGCCGGCCCTGCAGGCAGCGCTGCAGTCGCTGGTCGACCGCCACGAGGCCTTGCGCGCGACGATCAGCGCGAACGGCGAGGAACTCCTGGTGGCCGCCCAGCGCGACCTGCCATGCGCCGTGCACGACATGTCGGCGTTCGGCGACATATCGCGCGAGGTGGAAATCGCCGCGACACTCGAGCGCGTCGTCACCACACCCTTCGACCTGGAGAACGGCCCGCTGGTCCGCGCCGAACTGCTGCGCCTCGCGCCACGAGAGCACCTGCTGGTCTTTACCGCCCACCACATCGTTTGCGACGGCTGGTCGTTCGGGGTGATCGTGCGCGACCTCGCCGCCTTCTATACGCAAGGCGTGGGACTCGGCGGCGAACTCCCCGCGGCGGATGCCTTCAGTCACTTTGCCCTCGCCCAGGCCGTGCTTGCCGAAAGCGAATCCGGGCACGGCGACGAGCAGTACTGGCTCAACCGCTTCAGCGGCACCGCACCGTCGCTCGACCTGCCGACCGACCGCGCGCGTCCGCGGCGCCGCACATTCAGTTCGCAGCGCGAGGACCGCGTCCTCGACGCCGCCCTGGTCGGCGAGATCAAGCGTGTCGGCGGCAAGCGTGGCGCCAGCCTCTACGCAAGCCTGCTGGCCACCTTCGGCGTGCTGCTGCAGCGACTGAGCGGACAGGACGATGTGGTGATCGGCATTCCGTCCGCCGGCCAGGCCATCGGCGGCCACGACAATCTCGTCGGGCACTGCGTGAACGTCCTGCCCCTGCGCGCGACGATCGATCCGGCCCAGAGCTTCGCCTCGGTCCTGGACAGCATCCGCAGCGACCTGCTGGATGCCTTCGAACACCAGCAGTACACGCTGGGCAGCCTGCTCGCCCACCTGTCCCTGCCGCGCGACCCGAGCCGCCTGCCCCTGGTCGGCGTGCTGTTCAATCTCGACCAGGCCCTGGATGAGGACAGCGTGTCCTTCCCCGGCCTGCATTTCGACTTCGCAGCGAATCCCCGCGCCTTCGAGAACTTCGAACTGTTCGTCAACGCGGTCCAGGTCGACGGCGGGCTGCGCCTGGAATGCCAGTACAACAGCGACCTGTTCCGCGGCGAAACCATCCGCTGCTGGCTCGACGCCTACGAAACCCTGCTGCGCGATGCGATAGCCGACCCTGAGACGGCAACCCGCGCGCTCGGCATGCTTTCCGACCCGGCGCGCTACCAGCTTGCCGCGCTCCAGCCGTTGCCCACGCCGTATCCGCTGGGACGGCTTGCCCACGAGTACTTCGAGGACCAGGTCGATCGCACACCAGCCCGGCCCGCGGTGCGGTATGGCGATAAACAGCTGAGCTATGCCGACCTGGAAATCCGGGCGAATCGTATCGCGCGTTGCCTGCGCGCCCGCGGTGTCGGCCGCGGTACCCTGGTCGGGCTGTCGCTGTCGCGCGGCACCGACATGCTTGCCTCGCTGCTCGGCGTGCTCAAGGCCGGCGCCGGTTACGTACCGCTCGACCCCTGCTTCCCGGCCGACCGCCTGGCCTTCATGGTCGATGACGCGGCGCTCGCCGCGCTTATCGTCGACGGTAGCGTGCCCCCCGCCTTCGCCTTCGAGCCTTCGCGCGTCCTGTCGCTGGCCCATGACGCCGACGAAATCGAAGCGACCGATGCGATGCGCCTGGCCCGCGACGACGCGGCCGGGACACCCGACTCGGTGGCCTACCTGATCTTCACATCCGGCTCGACCGGACGTCCGAAGGGCGTCCGCGTCCCTCATCGGACCACCTCCAATTTCCTGACCAGCATGCAGCATGTGCCCGGCATCGGCAGGGACGACCGCCTGGTCGCGGTCACGACGCTGTCCTTCGATATCGCCTTCATGGAATTGATGCTGCCGCTCAGCGTCGGCGCCGAGATCGTGCTGGCGGGCCATAACGACGTGCGTGACGGCCATGCGCTGCGCGCCCTGGTCGAGGCGAGCGAAGCGACCATGATGCAGGCCACCCCGGCCGGCTGGCGCATCCTGCTCGAATCGGGCTGGAATGGGCACGGCGGTTTCCGGGCGATTTCCGGCGGCGAACCGCTGGCGGTCGACCTGGCCGAAGCGCTGCTCGCCCGCTGCGCTGAAGTATGGAATGGCTACGGGCCGACGGAGACCACGGTCTACTCGACCTACTGGCGCGTGGCCGAACCGCGTTCGGGCATCTATATCGGCAGGCCGATCGCCAACACCTCGGTCTATATCCTCGACGAGCTGGGCGCACCCTGCCCGCTCGGCATGCCCGGGGAGATCTATATCGGTGGCGATGGCGTCACCCTCGGTTATCTCAACCGTCCCGAACTGGATGCCGAGCGTTTCCTGCGTGACGACTTCGTCGCCTCGCCCGACGCACGCATGTACCGCACCGGCGACCGCGGTCGCTGGTTGGCCAACGGCATGATCGAACATCTCGGCCGTCTCGATTTCCAGGTCAAGGTGCGTGGCTATCGCATCGAACTGGGTGAGATCGAATCGGTCCTGGCCGATGTCCCGGGCGTCGGTCGCGCGGTGGTGCTGGCGCGTGAGGACCGCCCGGGCGATGTGCGCCTGGTCGCCTACGTGGTGGCACGCGATGGCGCGAAGCTGGACGAGGCGGTGCTGCGCACCGCGATGAAGGATCGCCTGCCCGACTACATGCTGCCACAGCACCTGATGCCGCTGGCGGCCATTCCACTGCTGCCGAACGGCAAGATCGACCGCAAGGCGCTGCCGGCTCCGCCGATCCACTCGGTCGGCACGGATGGCGCGCGCGTGGTGCCCCGCAACGATGACGAGCGACGCGTCGCCGCGGCGATGGAATCCGTACTGGCCTTGCCGGACCTGGATATCCGCGACGACTTCTTCGCCCTCGGTGGCCATTCGCTGCTCGCGGCGCAGCTGACCGCACGGCTCAACCGCGAATTCGGCATTACCCTGTCGTTCCGAACCCTGTTCGATGCCCCGACGATCGCCGAGCTCGCCGCCGCGATCGGCAAGCTTGTCGCCAGTGGCACGTCGCAAGCCACGCAACCGATCCTGCGCCAACCACGACAGGATCGCGCACCGCTCTCGCTGATGCAGAAGCGCCTGTGGGCGCTCGAAGAAATGCACCCGGGCCGGGTCACCTATAACGCCCCGTCGGCACATCGCCTGCGCGGGCCACTGAACGAGGAAGCGTTCGAACGCGCACTGCAGGCCCTGATGCAGCGCCAACCAGGCATGCGCACGGCGTTCCATCGTGACGGCGACACGGTCGAACAGGTCATCGAGGCGAATGTCCCGATGAAGCTGTTCCCCGCCGAGGACCTTTCCGCGCTGCCCGATGGCGAGCGCGAGACGGTGTTGATGCAGCGGCTGCAGGAGCTCACCGACACCCCGTTCGACCTGACGAAGGCACCGTTGTTCAGCGCACGCATGTTCCGCATGGGTGCCGACGATCATGCCTTCTTCTTCATGCCCCATCACATCATCTGGGACGGCTGGTCGTTCGATATCCTTTATAACGAACTCTCCGCGATCTACCGTGCGTTCACCCGCGGCGAGCCCTCGCCGCTGCCGCCGCTGCCGGTGAGCTATGTCGACTTCGCTGCCTGGCACGCAGACTGGCTGGAAGGCCCGCAGTTCCAGACCCAGCTGGCCTACTGGCGCGAGCGGTTGCCGCGCATGGCCGACATCCGCGCCCTGCCGACCGATCATCCACGTCGCCCCGGCATGTCCGGCATCGGCAGCACCGAATGGATCCGTGTCTCCAAGGACGACACCGATGCCTTGCACGAAGTGGCCCGCGCCGCCGACGCCACGCTCAACATGACCTTGCTCGCCCTGTACTACGTGCTGCTCGGCGGTGTCGCCGGCCAGCGCAACCTGGTCGTCGGCACGCCTGTGCGTGGCCGCAACCAGACCGAGGTCGAATCGGTGATGGGCTATTTCAACAACCTGCTGCCGCTGCACGTGACGATCGACACGTCGCTGTCCTTCATCGACTTCGTCCGTCATGTCAAGAAGACGGCGATCGAAAGCTTCGGCCATCCCGATGTGCCGCTGGAATACCTGCAACGCGAACTGCGCGTCGGTCACGGCGGTGGCGCGGTCCTTTACCAGGCCCTGTTCTCGTTCCAGGACGCACGCCAGCGCACGATCGACTGGGGTGGCCTGCAGCACGAACAGATCCTGTTGTTCCAGAGCGGCGCCACCGAAGACCTGGGCCTGTGGTTCCTTGAGGGAACCAAGGGCATGGTCGGTGGGGTCACCTATAACGCCGACATCCTGGAGGCCGGCACGGCACGCCGGCTACGCGATCGCTACCTGACCCTGCTCGCGCATGTCAGTGAGGATCCGCACCAGCCGATCGAGGCCCTGAACGAGTTCGTCGGTGGCACCCTCCGCGAGGTCGATACGACTCCGGACGCGGTGACGCCGGCGAGCCCGACCAACCCGGCCGCGGCAGCGATGCCGGAGCCGACCAAGACACCCGGTGAAGAACTGCTCGCCAGGGTGTGGCGCGAGTTGCTCGGCGTGGCGGACGTCCGCACCGGCGACAACTTCTTCGATATCGGGGGGCATTCGCTGCTGGCGGTGGACATGGCCGCCCGTGTGCAACGCGAGACCGGGGTGCGCCTGAACCTGCTCGACATCGCCAATGGCACGCTCGGCACGCTGGCGGCGGAACTGACCGGTTCGCTGGAAAAAGCCGCGCACCCGGCGAAACGCGGCCTGCGCCACCTGTTCGGTTGGCGTTGATATGAACCGATCGGTCCGGGGGGAACCGACATGAGCTTTCTTGCATACATCGCATGCTGGAGTTGCGTCATCCTGCTCGGCCACGTCTTCGTCGGTTATCCGGTGTGGATGTGGCTGCTGGCCCGCATCCGCCCATTGCCGGTACGCAAACGGGCGGTGACGCCGACCGTCACCGTGGTGATCTGCGTCCACGATGGCGCGCGTTACCTGCGGGCGAAGTTCGCCAATCTGCGCGCGCTCGATTACCCGCGCGAGAACATCGATATCGTCATGGCCTGCGATGGCTGCCATGACGCAACCGCCGCGCTGGCCAGGCACCTGGGCGGTCCGACGGTTCGCGTCCTCGAGTTCACCCACCGGCGCGGCAAGGCGGCCTGCCTCAACGACGCCATCGCCCTCGCCACCGGCGAAGTCCTGCTGTTGACCGATGTGCGCCAGAAGCTCTCGCCGACGGCCCTGCGCGAACTGGTCGCCAACCTCGCCGATCCGGATGTCGGCGCGGTCAGCGGCGAGCTGCACATGGAAAACGTCAACACCGGCTTCGCCAAGGGCGTCGATGCCTACTGGCGTTACGAGAAACTGATCCGTCAGGCCGAGAGCCAATCCGGCTCCACCATCGGCGTCACCGGCGCGCTGTACGCGATGCGCCGCGAACTGTTCCAGCCCCTGCCGCCCGGTACCGTGCTCGATGACGTACTGATCCCGATGCGGATTGCCGCCAAGGGCAAGCGCGTGGTCTTCGAGTCGCGCGCGCTGGCCTGGGACAAGCCCTCGCAGCGCCCGGCCGAAGAGCGCAAGCGCAAGATCCGCACCCTCGCCGGCAACTACCAGCTGGTCCAGCTGGCACCATGGCTGATCGATCCATGGACCAATCCACTGTGGTTCCGCTTCGTCAGTCACAAGATCCTGCGCCTGCTCGCACCCTGGATGATCATGCTGTTGGCCTTGACGACCGCGGCGCTGGCGACGCGGCACCTGGTCTACGCGTTGATCCTGCTCTGCCTCCTGATCGGTGCGGCCCTGGTCGCTATCGAACGATTCCTACCCCTGGCCGGGCGCTGGTTGCCGGTTCGCCTGGCCGTGGCCTTTTACTACTTGAATCTTTTCGCCGCGCAGGCGCTGATCGCCTTCACGCGCAACCGGGGACTGCATCTATGGTAAGCCAGATGGAAGGGAGCGGCCGGGCCTCCGGCATCCGCGGACAGCTCGGTGAGCTGTGCTACAGCAGTGGCCTGTTGCATTCGCTGCAACGTGTGCGCTCGTGGTTACAGAAGGACCTGCGCATCCTCGCCTACCACCGGATCATGGACCTGCCCGATCCGGATCGCTTCGATTTCGACCTCGAGCTGATCAGCACCACCCCGGCGCTGTTCCGCGAGCAGATGCAGTTGATCAAGGAGCGCTTCCGGCCGATGCGCCTGACCGACGTGGTCGCGGCGCTGGATGCCGGCGAGGCATTGCCGCCGGATGCCGTGGTGGTGACCTTCGACGACGGTTACGACGACAACTACCGGAATGCCTTCCCGATCCTGCGCGAACTCGGCGTGCCGGCGACCTTCTTCGTCTCCACCGGCCATATCGATACCGGCAAGCCGTTCGGTTACGACTGGCTGGTGCACATGATCCTGCTGACCGGTGCGCCGCACCTGGTGCTGCCGGAACTGGGCATCGACGTGCCGATGCCACAGGCACGTGCCGAACGCCGCGAACTGGCCGGCCGGGTCCTGTTGCGGATGAAAGATCTCGGCGCGATCGAACAGACCGCCCTGGTCGAACGACTGGAACGGGACTGGCGCATACCTTGCGAGGGGTCGCCGGCCGATTGCCGGCCGATGACCTGGGACCAGGTGCGTGAGATGCATGCCGCCGGCATCGAGATCGGCTCGCATGGCGTGCACCATCGCATGCTGGCCCGCTTGCCGGTCGAGGAGATGATCCGCGAGGTCCGTGAGTCGAAGGCGACCCTGGACCGCGAACTCGGCAAGTTCACCGCGACGATGTCCTATCCGGTGGGCGGCGATCGCGCCTTCAACGAACGCGTGATCGAGGCGACCCGCGAGGCGGGCTTCGAACTGGCGGTCTGCTATATCTGCGGCACGAACCCGCAGCCGGCATCGAACCGCTATGCGCTGCACCGCCTGCCGGTCGAGCGCATGATGGGTCCGGGCTGGTTCGCCTCGATGCTGACCCTGCCGAGCCTGATGAGCTACCCCACGGTCAACCACGAAACGGCATCGGAGCCGGGAGTCGCATGTACCCCCTGATCCTTCTCTATGTCGTGTTGACCATCGTCCGGCCGCAAGACTACGTGCCGGGCCTGGACACCGTGCCCTTGCTGCCCGTGGTGCTCGTCCTGGCTTTCCTTTGCTGGTTTGCCTCGAAGTCGAAGACGTACGCGGCGCCGCAGTTCGCGATCCTGCCGGCCTTCCTCGTCGTGCTGATGATTTCCCAGGTGACCAATGGCTGGGCCGGGGGCGCGTTCGACGAACTGACCAAGTTCGGGCCGATCGTGATCGCCTTCTTTGTCTTCGCCGCGGCCTGCAATACCCAGCGTCGGGTGACCATCGCCATGGCGGTGATCGCACTCTGCGCAATGGTGCTGGCCCTGCACGGCGTCGAGCAGGCCAAGACCGGCATCGGCTGGACCGGTGTCCCGCTGATCGACGATGGCCGCATCCAGTATGTCGGCATCTTCAACGACCCGAACGACCTCGGCCTGCTGTTCGCGGCGACCGTGCCGATGGCCTTCTTCCTGAGTGGCCGCGGCGGCGGGCTGGGCCGGTTGTTCTGGCTGGGCGGTGCCCTGCTCCTGCTCTACGGTACCTACCTGACCAATTCACGCGGCGCCATGCTGGCGGTGCTGTTCGTCGCCGGCGTCTACGTCTGGCATCGCCGCGGCATCGTCACCGCAGGCACCCTCGGTGTCGTCGGGCTCGCCTGCATGAAGCTGGTCTCCTCGCGCATGTCGGAACTGGACGCCGACGAAGAGTCCGCTTCCGGGCGCGTCGATGCCTGGTATTCGGGCCTGCACATGTTCATGTCTCACCCCACCTTCGGCGTCGGCGCGGGCAACTTCACCGAATACAACGACCTGACCGCGCACAATTCCTTCGTGCTGGTCCTGGCCGAAACCGGCTTCGTCGGCTTCATGCTGTGGCTGGCCTTCGTCAGCTATACCTTCTGGATGGTCATCACCGTGGTGCGCTTCAAACCCGTGCTCGGTGGCGATGCGGAGCGGGAAAAACAGTGGCAGGCCGAGCGGCGCATCGCCCTGACCCTGCTGCTGTCGCTGTGCGGCCTGTTCGCCGCGGCTTTCTTCCTTAGCCGCAGCTATATGATCGTGCTCTACCTGATCGCCGCCCTGGTCACCGGTTACTATGTCGGCGCGCGACAGCGTTATCCGGAACTACCGAATTTCCGCATTTCCGAAGGCGGCTGGCGCTGGGTGCCGGCGGCCATGGGCAGCATCGCCGCGCTGTTCGTCCTTGTCGCCGTCCTGCTGCGAACCGCCTGATGAATAACGCGCACACCTCTAGCGGCTGGTACGAATCCGCCTTCCGCAATGTCCTGTTCCCGGCCTATGAAACCGGCCTGCGCCGGCGCCAGACCCTGGCCTATATCGAGGCCTACCGCCACGACCAGTGGCTGTCACCGGAACGGATCGCCGCGCTGCAATGGGAACGACTCAAACGGCTGCTCGAGCACTGCGAACGTGAGGTGCCTTACTACCGCTGGCGCTGGCGTGAACTGGGTATCGCCGTCGCGGATATTCGCAACCTCGAGGACTACGCACGCCTGCCCGTGCTGACCAAGGCCGATATCCGCGAACACGCCGACGAACTCAAGGCCGATAGCTGGCGCGATCGCCTGCTGTACAAGGCGACCGGTGGCTCGACCGGCGAGCCGCTGCGCTTCGGCTATACCCGCGAGAGCAACGACCGGCGCACGGCGGTGATGTGGCGCGGTTATGAATGGGCCGGCTCGCGCATGGGCCGGCGCACGCTCTACCTCTGGGGCGGTGCCGTCGGAGACCCGACGCGCGCGCACCAGATGAAGGACCGTCTGTACAACGCCCTGTTCGCGCGCCATGTGCTCAACAGTTTCCACATGACCGAAACGAACATGGCCGAATTCGCCGACGCCATCGACCGCTACCGTCCCGAGATCATTGTCGGTTACGTCGGTCCCCTGGTGCGCCTGTCGCAATGGCTGGTCGCCACCGGCCGGAAGATCTGGCGACCGCAAGGCATTATCGGCGGTGCCGAGGCCTTGCACGATTTCCAGCGCCACATCGTCGAACAGGCCTTCGGCTGCCCCGCATACAACACCTATGGCTGCCGCGAGTTCATGTTGATCGCCGCCGAATGCGAGCACCAGGACGGCCTGCATGTGAATGCGGACCACCTTGTCGTCGAACTGCGCAAGCCCTCCGGCACGCCGGACGATATGGCCGGGGAAGTGACGATCACCGACTTGTTCAACTACGGCATGCCCTTCGTGCGCTACGTCAATGGCGACATGGCGACCGCCTCGTCCGCGGTCTGCGACTGCGGGCGCGGCCTGCCGATGCTTTCACGCGTGGATGGCCGGGTGCTCGATGCCATCCGCACACCCGCCGGCCACGTCCTGCCCGGTGAATTCTTCCCGCATATGCTGAAGGATGTGCCGGGCCTGACCCGCTTCCAGCTGGTGCAGAAACGCCTGGACCGACTGGATCTCGCCATCGTGCGGGGTGACGCTTTCGACGATGCCTCGCTGGCCTATATCCATCGCGAAGTGGACAAGGTGCTTGGCGACAGCGTCGAGCTGAACTGCCATTTCGTCGACGACATCCCCCTGACGCCCAGTGGCAAGCTGCGCGTCACCGTTTCCGAGCTGCCATGAACCTGCTCCCATGAATCCGCTCTCATGAACATCACGCACTTCGTGGAAAACCTCAATCGCGGCGGCCTCGAGCGCATGGTGCTCGAACTGGTCAAGCTGCAGCACCGTCAGGGTCATCGCTGCCAGGTCGTCTGTCTTTACGAGCCAGGGTCGCAGGCCCATGAGCTCAGCGCCCTGGGTATCCCGGTCGGCTCGTGCGGCAAACGCGACGGGCTGGATCTTGCCGCCCTCGGCCGCGCGCGCCACCTGATCCAGGACCACGGCACCGAAGTCCTGCATACCCACAACGCGGTGGCGCATTACCAGGCGGTGCTCGCCACCTACGGCCTGGGCGTGCGCCAGGTGATCAATACCCGTCACGGCATGGGCGGCAACAAACGCGCCGGGCGCCGCGAGTGGCTGTACCGGCGGTCGCTGATGGGCACGGATGCGGTCGTCGCCGTCTGCGAGGCGGCGCGGCATGACGCGATCAAACGCGGCATCGTGCCGCGGGCGATGGCCCGCGTGGTACCCAACGGCATCGAGGTCGATGACTTCACCGCCGCCTCCGACGCCATGCACGAGAAACTGCTGCGCATGCTCAAGCTGCCCGCCCAGACCCAGGTCATCGGCAGCGTCGGCCGGCTCAACTGGGCCAAGGACCAGGTCAGCCTGATCCGCGCCTTCCGTATCGTGCGCGAGCGGCGCAGCGATACCGCCCTGGTCCTGATCGGCGACGGCGAACTGCGCGAGGAGCTGCGTCAATGCGCCTTCGACGAAGGAGTGGCCGGCAGCGTGCATTTCCTTGGCGACCGCAGCGATGTCCGCGAACTGCTGCAAGGCCTCGATCTGTTCGTGCTCTCCTCGCTGAGCGAGGGTTATTCCATGGCCTTGCTGGAAGCCAGCGCGGTGGGCCTGCCGATCGTCGCCACCGATGTCGGTGGCAATAGCGAGATCGTCCACGATGGCGATACCGGCCAACTGGTCCCGCCGAGCGACCCCGAAGCCCTGGCCGCGGCCATGCTGGCCCTGCTGCGCGAACCGCGCCGGGCGATGGCGCTCGGTCGCGCGGCGCGCGCCTGGGTCGAGCAGTTCGGCTCGCTCGAGGCGATGGCGATGCGCTATACACGTCTTTACCAGGGTGCAAGGGAATGAGCGGCGCGATGAAGATCCTGGTCCTGACCAACCTGTTCCCGACCCCATGGGATCCGCTGCGCGGCGCCTTCAATCGCCAGCAGTTCGAGCGCCTGGGACAGCGCCATGAAGTCGATGTACTCACCGCCGTGGACTTCCGTGAACGGCTGAGCGGCAAACGAGGCGATGTCCAGGTACCCAACCTGCGCACGGATCACTTTGTGTTCGTCTATCCACCGCTGATCGGTCGTTCGCTGCACGCGATCTGCTGGCTGCTCTCCCTGCTCTGGCAGCGCGGGCGGCAGATCCGCGCCGCGCGCTACGACTGCCTGCTGGTCAGCTGGGCCTATCCGGATGCCGCGGCCGTCGCCTGGCTGGCGCGCCGCCTCGGTATTCCCTATGTGGTCAAGGTCCATGGCAGCGACCTCAACGTGCAGGCCGAGCACGCCATGCGCCGTATCCAGATCAGTTCGGCCCTGCGCGGTGCCAGCGCCGTGGTCGCGGTAAGCGGCGCGCTGGCCGCGAAGGCGATCACGCTTGGCGCCCACCCGACGACGGTGCATGTGCTTTACAACGGCGTCGATGGCGCACTGTTCGCTCCTGGCTCACGGGAAGCGGCCCGCACGAAACTCGGCCTTCCCGCCCACAGTCCGCTCGTGCTCTACGTGGGCAACCTCAAGGC
Source organism: Luteibacter sp. (assembly GCA_036009745.1). Taxonomy (GTDB): domain Bacteria; phylum Pseudomonadota; class Gammaproteobacteria; order Xanthomonadales; family Rhodanobacteraceae; genus Luteibacter. The sequence continues at coordinate 28,818 of DASYLE010000111.1, forward strand.
GAGCAAGGGCTGCCTCGACCTGCTCGAGGCCTTTCCCGCCTTGCTGGCACGGCGCCCCTGGGCCCGCCTTGTCTTCGTCGGTGGCGGTCCGGCGCGGGCTGACCTGCTGGCGCGCGCTACCGCCCTGGGCTGCGCGGATCACGTCACCCTGGCCGGCGCCGTCGCCCACGATGCACTCGGCGACTGGTTTCGCGCAGCCGACCTGACCTGCCTGCCCAGTCACAACGAAGGCGTGCCGAACGTGCTGCTCGAAGCGATGGCCTGCGGCACGCCGGTGGTGGCCACGCGGGTCGGTGGCATTCCGGAAGTGGTCCCGGAGCATGCCGGCATCCTGGTCCCGCCGCATGAACGCGAAGCGCTTTCCCATGCCCTGATCGAGGCCAGCGAACGGAGCTGGGACAGCCCGCGCATCGCCGCACATGCCGCCGGCTTCCGCTGGGACGACAATGTCGATCAGCTGGCGCGTATCCTGCAAGACGTTGCCGTGGGTTCCCCCGTCTCGCTAGGTGCGTCTGCATGAACTGGAAGCCAAAAAAGCAACAACTGCTGGGACTGTTGCCGGACGCGCTGGTGCTCACGCGCGGTGCCCGGCACGGCAGTACCCGTTACCTTACTTTTGACGACGGCCCGGATCCGGACCATACACCGCGCCTGCTCGACCTGCTGGCGAAACATGGCGTCCACGCGAGCTTTTTCCTGGTCGGCGAGAAGATCGAAAGTCATCCCGCCCTGGTCGAGCGCATCGTCGCCGAGGGGCATATGGTCGGCAACCATTCGTATAGCCACTGGTCGTTCAAGCCGATGTCGTTCAGCAAGAAGATGACCGAGATCGACAGCACCGATGCGCTGCTGAAGGCCTTCGATGGCCGGGCCCATCACCGGATGCGACCACCGCATGGTTATGTCAGCGCCGACCTGCTCTGGCATTTCGCCAAGCACAGGCGCAGCTTCGTCTACTGGTCCTACGACAGCCTGGACTACCAGGACAGGCCGAACGATGCGCTGGTCGCGCGCCTTCGCAACGACCCGCCGCGCGTGGGCGATATCGTGCTGATGCACGACGATAGCGACAAGGCCAGCGAGGCACTGGATGTGATGCTGCCCGAATGGCTGGCCGAGGGTTACCGCTTCGATGCCTTGCCGGCGGAGGCCGAATGAGGATCGTCTACCACCATCGCACACGCGGCCGCCATGTCGAAGGCGTGCATATCCGCGGGATCGTGCATGCCTTGCGCGAGCTTGGCCACGAAGTCACGGTGATCTCCTTCCCTGGTGCCGATCCGGAGCATGAGCCCGCCATACAGGCGGCCACGGGTCGCGGCCGGCTGGCCGGCATGCTCGCGAAGATGCCCGGCGTGCTCTTCGAATTCCTCGAACTCGGCTACAACCTGGTCACCTTGCTGCGCATGGGCCCGGCGATCCGTCGCCTGAAGCCGCAGCTGATCTATGAGCGCTACTCTCTGTTCCTGTTCGCCACGATCTGGCTGGCCCGGCGCAAGGGGATTCCGCTGGTGCTGGAGATCAACGATTCGGCCCTGGTCGATCGGGTCCGCCCCCTGCGCCTGAAGGGCCTGGCGCGTCGGATCGAGGCCTGGTGCCTGCGTAACTGCACCGGCCTGGTATTCATTTCCAGCTATTTCCGCGACCAGGCCGAAGCCGCCTACGGAAACATCGCTCCCTCGGTCATCTCGCCCAACGCCGTCGATCTCGCCCGCTTCGATCCTTCGCGTTTCGACCATGCCCGCCTGCGTGCCGAACGCGGTCTGGCCGGTCGCATCGTCTGCGGCCATATTGGCGTGTTCGCGCACTGGCATGGTGTTGACGGCTTCGTCGAGGCGATCGCCGCGCGACTTGCCGAGGTACCGCAGCTCGCCCTCGTCTTCGTCGGCGATGGCATCACCTTGCCGGCCGTGCGTGCCCTGGTCGCCGAACGCGGCCTGTCCGATCGCGTGCTGTTGCCTGGTCGTGTCGCCCACGACGAGATTGCCAGCTGGATCGCCTGCATGGATTACGCCGTGCTGCCCAATTCCAACCACTACGGCTCACCGATGAAACTGTTCGAGTTCATGGGCATGGGCGTGGCGGTGGTCGCACCGGACTATGCGCCGGTCGCCGAGGTCATCGGCGATGGCGATACCGGCTGGCTGTTTCCGCGCGGCGAAACGGCGACCTGCGTACAGCGCGTGCTCGACCTGGCCATCCGCGAGGACGAACGCCGTCGCGTCGGTGCCGCCGCCCGCGACTACATTGCCCGCGAACGGCAATGGCGCAATAACGCCGAGCAACTGCTGACCCTGGTGCCGGCCGGAGCTTCGAACTGATGCTCGCCGCCCTCCTGATCGTCGTCCTGTTGCTGCTGGTGGCCGCCGTCCTGGCACTTGCCTGGGCCATCCGCGTGCGCAACATGCATATCTGGCTCGGCAGCTACCTGCGTCGCCCGCGACCGCCGAAAGTGGATGGCCCAATCCATGTGATGTTCTGTTTCGTCGACCACTTCGAGCCGATCTGGGGCAAGGTCGACCTGCCGATCCAGCGTCAGCGTGTCGATCGCTGGTGCCGCGACTACCGCGCCATGGCCTCGATCCATCGCGATGCGGACGGCAGGCATCCCCAGCACAGCTTCTTCTATCCGGAAGAGGAATACCTGGAAGAGCACCTGATCAAGCTCGCCGCGCTGTGCGCGGAGGGTTACGGCGAGATCGAGATCCACCTGCACCACGACAATGACACGCCGGAAAACTTCCGCGAGACCATCGACCGCTTCAACCGCCTGCTGCACGAACGCCACGGTGCGCTCCCGCGCGACCCCGTGACCGGGCAATTGCGCTTCGGTTTTATCCACGGCAACTGGAGCCTGGACAACTCGCGCGCGGACGGCCACTGGTGTGGCATCAACAACGAGCTGATCCTGCTGCGCGAGTTGGGCTGCTATGCCGACTTCACCCTGCCCTCGGCACCGAGCGATACGCAGACGAAGACGATCAACGCGATCTACTACGCCACCGACGACCCGGCAAAGCCGAAATCGCACAATACCGGCGAACCCGTACGCGTCGGCGGCAAGGCCAGTGGCGACCTGATGATCGTGCAAGGCCCGCTCGGCCTGAACTGGCGCGAGCGCCGCTTCGGCATCATTCCGCGTATCGAGAACGCCGATGTACGCAAGGCCTGTCCGCCCACGCCGGCACGCATCGATGCCTGGGTGGACACCGGCATCCACGTCGAGGGAAGGCCCGAGTGGGTATTCATCAAGGTGCATACCCACGGTACCCAGGAACGCGATATGGACACCTTGCTCGGCGATGCCGCGCACACCATGCACAACCACCTGGAGAATACCTACAACGACGGCAGGCGCTATGTCCTTCACTATGTGACGGCGCGCGAGGTCTACAACATCATCAAGGCCGCCGAAGCCGGCAAGAGCGGCAATCCGAACGAGTGGCGCGATTTCGCACTGGCGCCGCCGAAACACGCCACTTCATGACACGCAGCGTCCTCATCTGCCATGCCGGCGACGATTTCGACCGCGTCGGCCTGGCCGCGTGGCTGGGCTCGTTCACCGAACTCGCCGGTATCGTCGTACTGGACGAGAACGCCGGGCAGAAGCGCGCAAGAGTCCGTCGTGAGATCCGCCGCGTCGGTCTGCTGCGCTTCCTCGATGTGGTCGCGATGCGCTTTTACCAGAAACTGGCCCTGGCTAGCCGCGATCGTGCCTGGATGGAGGGCGCGATGACCGCCCTGCACAGGCGCTACGGCGCACCGCCCGAGGTAGCCGAAATCGTCGCCGCGAATGTCAACGACGACGCGGTAGTCGCTTTTCTACGCAAGGCCAAACCCGATCTGGTGCTGGCCCGTTGCAAGCAGTTGCTGAAGAAAAAGCTGATCGGCATACCGAAGGTCGGCGTGTTCGTGATGCATCCAGGCATCTGCCCGGAATACCGCAATGCCCACGGCTGCTTCTGGGCCCTGGCCGCGCGCGACCTGGACCGCGTCGGCATGACCTTGCTGAAGATCGATGCCGGCGTCGACACCGGCCCGGTCTATGGTTACTACCGTTACCCGTTCGACGAACGACGCGAATCGCATGTCGTGATCCAGTACCGCGTGGTGCTGGAGAACCTCGACGCGCTGGCGGTGCGCTTCGGCGAGATCGCCGCGGGAATGGCCGAGCCGCTGGATACACGGGGCCGCGCCAGCGGAACCTGGGGCCAGCCCTGGTTTACGCGCTACCTCCACTGGCAGCGCGCCGCATCAAGGACGACGACACCATGAAGCGGCCCGTGCTGATGTACCACGATGTCGTTGCTCCCGGGCACAACGATGCCAGCGGCTTCCCCGGTGACGCCGCCGCGCACTACAAGCTCGACACCGACGAATTCAGCCGTCACCTGGCGGCACTGGCAGGCAGCGGCCTGAACTTCTGCCCGGTCACCGCATCCTCACCCGGCGGCCTGCTGAGCTTCGACGACGGCGGCGCCAGCGCCACCGGCATCGGCGCCGCGCTCACCGAATACCGCATGACCGGCCATTTCCTGATCACCACCGCACGCATCGGCCAGCCCGCCTTCGTGACGCCGCGGGACCTGCTGACGCTGCGAGCCAGCGGGCATATCGTGGGAAGCCATTCCCACACCCATCCAGCCGAGATTTCGCGACTAAGCGCCGCCGCCCTCGATGCCGAATGGCGCCAGAGCGTCGATATCCTCGCCCAGATCCTCGGCGAACCCACCGTCGTCGCCTCCGTACCCGGCGGCTTCTATTCGCGCGATGTAGCAAGAGCCGCGGCCGCCGCCGGCATCCGCTACCTGTTCACCTCCGAACCCAGCATGCACACCCACGAAGTCGATGGTTGCCTCGTCCTCGGTCGCTACACACTGTGGCGTGGCATGCCGCCCTCCGTGGCACTATCCCTCGCGCTCGGCACGAACGCAGTCCGCGGACGCCAGTGGCTCAGCTGGAACCTCAAGAAGCCGTTGAAGCGCTGGGCACGACCCGTCTATCGCCTCGTACGGCACAGGTTGCTCCAGGCGCATTAAAGAGCAGGCACCTTGCAATCATGTAATCGTTCGATTACACTTTCTTCGTGTTTACAATTTCTACGACCCACGCTTTCGACACATGGCTGGATGCCTTAAAAGACCGAGCCGCGCAAGCACGCATAGCTGCTCGTCTTCGCAAAGCGTCGTTCGGCCTGCTCGGGGACGTGAAGCCAGTGGGCGAAGGGGTATCGGAAATGCGCGAGCACTTCGGCGCGGGTTTCCGACTTTACTTCGTCAAGCGTGGCAACACGCTCATCGTAATGCTTGCTGGTGGCGACAAATCATCGCAATCGAGCGATATCACTTTGGCGAAGCGTCTTGCTCGAGATCTGGAGAAATAGCCATGACGACCAAGCTGACCACATTCGATCCTTCCCGCTATCTGGACAGCCCCGAGGCTGCCGCCATCTATCTCGACTCGATCATGGAAGAGAACGATCCCAGCCTGCTCGCTGCCGCACTTGGCGACCTGGCAAGGGCGCGTGGCATGACCGATATCGCCAAGGCGAGTGGGATGACACGCGAAGCGCTTTATAAGGCACTTCGCCCAGATTCTAAACCGCGATTCGATACAGTCGCTCGTGTCGCTACCGCGCTTGGTCTGAAGCTATCCTTTCATCCCGCAGGGTGATTGGTCATGAGTCGCTTTCCATCGGTGCGGCAAAGCCCGCCATCATGTGTGCCGGGCCCCATGCCTGCGGCAGCGGGCGCTGAAGGCTCGGCGCGTAGCGCCTCCGCTTAGACGAAACACGGCGCGACAGGCGCCGACACGATCGCGAAAACACCAACATGAGCCGATCGCAGAGCACCGTTTTTTAGCCAGCGCGAAGCTGCTTACCCGCAGACTTCTGCCGCATCCGGCGCAACCCACGATAAAGCCAGCGCAGCGGCTTGATCAACTGGAAACTCGCGCTCTCGCGCATGCCGCGCACAGCGTAGAGCGAACCGCACGGCATTTGCCGGTTAGCGAGCACACGTTTGTACTGGTTGTCGCCGTACCCGAAGTCGATCACCTCGCCGGGGTGCCGTTCGATCAAATCCTGGATGGCTTGGAAGACCAGCGACGAGCCGATGCCGAGCGAGGAGAACTCCTCGTCGTAGCCGGTATCGTCCAGCACATAGCGGCCGCCAAGTCGATAACCGTGCACGTAGGCGATCGGGCGATCGCCGAGCATCAGGATATGGCCGACGAGTTGTCCCTTCGCTGCAAGCTGCGCGAACAACGCGCGGCGTTCCGGCAGCTCCCAGTCGATGGCGACCGCGTCCGCATGCCAGCTTCGCGCATAGACCTGGTTCATCAACCGGCCGTACTCGTCGATGCCTTCCGGCGTATCGAAGATACGTAACCGGGCCTGCTCGCCAAGCTTCTTGTACACATTGCGCAGCCTTCGCGTCAGGTCGTTGCGGCGCTTGGAGTCCATCGCGGCAAGATATTCAGCGGGCGACGCCTGAGGCTGGATCGTCCAGTTCACCTGGTCAAGGAGGTTGGAGGCGACGACACTGAAGCCTTGCCCGCTGGCAGACAATGCATCCGCCAGCGTATTAGGCAACGCGGTCTCCTGGATACGGATGACGCGAACCTTCGGATCGCGACCGATCGCGGCGACGATCGCCTGCTCCACGGCCATGCGCTCCTGCGACGACGCGACGACGCCGGCGCCGAGCATGCGCAAGGTCCGTCCGCGATACACGGGAACATGGTGATCGCCGAAAGCGATACGTACCTGATGCTGTATGGCAAGGAAAGGCGCGTAACCGACCACCCGGCCCTCGCCGTCCCGGGCGACGACGATATACGGCGTGGCGGCACCGGTGCGACTGTCCAGTTCGAACAGCAACCAGTCCGGATGCTGGACGATGCTCGACGCCGCATCCTTAAGCTCGGCAATCCCTGCCAGTTCGTCACGCATGCCGCGCAAGCCGGCGACCTGATCGAGGATGACGACGTCCATCATGAGTGCGCCTTGGCCAGCGGCCCGTGCAGGCTGGAAAGGCCGCGCATGAAGATGCGTCCGGGCGGCCCGAGGCGATTGGCGATCGAACCCATCAGGCGGAAGTCTTCATCGTTCCAGTAACGCACCAGGATGCTCGCCGGTCCGTAGATCGCGACGAACGCCACGGAACCAACAATGAAGCCGTAATGTCCGGGCAGCAGGTTCGTCACCCCCCAACCCACGGCGGTGGCGACGATACCGATGCCGAACAGGCGCAGCATGGGACCTACCGGTAAACCGTCCGTGGTTGCACGGCGCAGATAATAGATGGCCAGCACCAGCTCGCTGATTCGTGTGCCCGCATAGGTCAGCACCGCGCCGGCCAGGCCGAAAGCCGGGATCAGGGCGATGCCGAGCACGGCGTTGACCGAAAGCGCGATCACCGCGATGCGCACGCGGTCGCCCTGCCGGTCGACCACGGTCTGGAAGGCGGAGATACCGTTGACGATCAGCAGCAGGCCAGCCAGCACCAGGGTCGCTTCGATCGCCGGGATCGCCTCGACATAGCGGTTGCCGTACATCAGGGTGACGATCTGCGGCGTGGTGACCATGCCGAGGCCGGCGATGGCGATGCCGACCGCCCAGTAGAAGCGTGTCGCCTCCCCGAGGAAATGTGCAGCCTGCGCCTGTCCTCGCTCGCCGTAGGACTTGGCCATATACGGCAGCAAGGTCGAGGTCAGCCCGACCGAGAACAGCTGCACCGCGCCACGGGTCAGGGTGGCGGCGATGGCGAAGAAGCCGACCGCGGTGGAGGTGGCGAAGGTATTGAGCAGGAAGACTTCGATGGTGCTTGCCTTGAACGAACCCAGCAGGACCAGCACCGAGGTCTGGCGCAGATGCCGGGTCAGCCTTTGCTTGATGTCCGCCGGTATCGGACCGGCCGAGAACGGCCGGCAATAGCGTCGGTACGACACGCGATTGATCAGGTTGAGGGTCAGGGAGGCGATGGCAAACAGCGCGACGAAGGCAAGCAGGCCGGCATGTGCAAGCGTGGCCGCGATCACCAGAGCGATGCCGATGGCCCCGGTCAGCACCGTGGCGATGGCTTCAGGCTCGAAATGCTCCTGCCCCTTTTCGATCGCCACCAGCATGGTGTAGTTGGCCTTGGCCACCACCGCGATGATGACCAGGCCGGTCACCGGGATCAGGAATTCCTGCCACTCGGTCGGCCGGAGGATCCAGGTGCCGAGTACGAACAGCAGCATGACCACCAGCGAACTCAGGTTCTGCACGCGGCCGAGGTAGTGCGCGATATGCGAGGCGACTCCCGGACGGCCTGCGCCCTCGGCCTCGGCGATGAACTTGGTCGAGGATGTGGTCAGCGCATGGTTGCTGCAGACGATCAGCCAGCTGCACAGCCAGATGGTGAAGGCATAGCGACCGAAATCCGCCGGCCCCAGCGCGCGCGCGATCCAGATGCTGACGACGAGCCCGAGCGCGTATTCGATATACGTCGACACCGAGACGATGGTGACGCTGCGCAATACAGCCATGCGGCGGCTCATGGGTTTTTCGCCATCTTGACCGCGACGCCACTACCGGCAGGCTGGCGGATCATCCACTGCGCCACGCCACTGCCTCGGTTATTCCAGTTGAAGCGGCGCAAGGTATCGTCGGCCTTGGCGCATTGCTTGTCATAGGATGAGGCCAGGGCTTCGAAGCGTCGCTTCAATGCCGCACTCTGCTTCGGATCGCGCTCGAAGTACCACGCGGCGGCGACCGGCAGGCCGAGCTCCACCGTGTGCGCATCGCTGTACCAGCCTTCGGATTCCTGGATCTTCGACAGCGCCGCCGGTGTGGCGTGCGCCGAGGACCAGTACCAGGCGATCTGCCCGCCCGGGCCGGAACAGGGGTTACGCCAGTCGTGCGGGTTGACCAGCAGGCCGGCATCGATCCAGCCGTAGTGCTCGAGGTAACGGCCAAAGCCGGTGATCATTTCCGGGATACGCGGATCGCCGGTGACCAGCCAGGCATGCCAGAGACCGTCGATGATGTTCTCGCTCATCCACGGCGAGTTGCCGCGCACATCGTCATTCGGCTTCCACGAGTCGTTCTCGTGCAGGTTCCAGCTGTTGCGCCAGGAACCGTCGTTGCCGAGCCGGTCCGGGTTGTCGTGTTGATGCTCGTACAACCAGCCCACCCGCGCCTCGATCCGCGCCTTGTAACGCGGATCGCCAGTGAGTTCGTAGGCGCTCACGGTCTCGATCAGGCCAAGCCCGGCCAGGCGCTCGGTGAAATACGTCGACGGCGCACTGTACGGACCGGGCCGGTTGTTCCAGCCGCCGTTGTCCCAGAGCGTCATCATCTTGTCGACGGTGGCCGTATCGTGCTCGCTATCGTCGCCCGTGAGGGCCAGGGCAAGCAGGATCGGCTCGACATAGACGTACTTCACGTCGCAAGGCTTGTCGCCATAGGTCCAGCCACCGGCGCAGATCGGGCTCTCGGGAAAACCATCGCGACGAATGTATTTCATATAGAAGCGATAGCTTTGTTCGGCGGCCTGCAGATACTCATAGCTTCCGGTGCGCACATAGGCCTTGAACAAGGTCGACGGGCGGTCGAACAACCAGGCGGTCGGATCCTTCGCCGGCAAGGCACGGGCCCATTCGAACTGGGTCGCCACGTAGCCGGCATAGGCCTCGCCCGGCGCAGCGGGCGACTGAGGACCGGCGATCAGCGATGCGCACAGCCACTCCGGCGAAAGGGTCGCGAGCGCCGAGGGCACCCGGAGTCCGTCCCCGCCGTCCACCAGGCCGGCGGCATATGGCCAGCCGGCGTCATCCAGTTTGCGTGGTTGACCGAGCGCGAAATAGACGCTGTCGTCCGTCGCGGGAAGGCGGAACTGGGCACGAACGGCGCGGATGCTGCCGTCCTTGAAATGCCAGCGCAGGGTCACCTGCACGGCAGCCGGAAGCTCTTTCCCCCGGGCATCCAGAATCCGCAGCAGGCGCGGATCCGTCAACGCGCCCGGTGGCAGGGGGATACCGACGGTAACCGGCAGGTCGGTGGCGCCGGCATGCCGATGCACCACGATCTTCTGCGCCGGAACCAGTTCCGTTGCGGCCGAGGCACGACCGGCCATGGCCAATGCCACGGCGCAGCAAAGCAGCCACATCACATAACGCCAGCGCGTCACCGCGCGACGGGCGTGTTCGTCCGTCACCTGCGTCCTCGCATATCGCCGACCATTCATGCCGCCGACGCTGCCAGTGACGATTGCCGCGCCAGCTGCCATTCCCATAGCAGGGCCGTGCGCACGATAAAGTCGAGGTCGTCGTGCTGTGGCTGCCAGCCCAGCCGCTGCTGGAGCCGCGTGCTGCAGGCGATCAGCTTGGGGATATCGCCGGGGCGGCGCGGCAGTTCGATCACGTTCAATGGCAGGCCACCGACGCGGCGCACCGCGTCGATCACCTCGCGCACGCTGTAGCCGTGACCGTAGCCACAGTTGAGGGTCAGCGATTCGCCGCCATCGCGCAGGTGGTCCAGCGCATGCAGGTGGGCCGAGGCGAGGTCGTCGACGTGGATATAGTCGCGGATGCCGGTGCCGTCCGGCGTATCGTAATCCGTGCCGTAGATCGACAGGCTCGGCCGTTTGCCGACGGCGTGTTCGCAAGCCACCTTGATCAGCAGGGTCGCCTGCGGCGTGGAATGGCCGATGCGACCTTGCGGATCGCAACCGGCGACATTGAAGTAGCGCAGGATCACATGGCGCATCGCGCCGGTCGCGCTATGGTCGCGAAGCATGGTTTCGGACATCAGCTTCGAGGTGCCGTAGGGATTGATCGGCTGGGTTGGCGTGTCCTCGTCGGCGATACCCGCGTCGGTGACGCCGTAGACGGCGGCAGTGGAAGAAAAAATGAACTTGCCCACGCCCGCCTCGGCGCAGGCCGCCAGCAGGTTCCGGGTATTGCAGGTGTTGTTGCCGTAGTACTTCAACGGATCGCTCACCGACTCGGGCACGACCGTGTGCGCCGCGAAGTGCATGACCGCATCGACGCGATGTTCGGCCAGCACGCGGGCGACCAGGGCGCCATCGCCGACATTGCCGACGACGAGTTCGGCATCCCGTACCGCTTCGCGAAATCCCGTGCTCAGATTGTCGATGACGACGACGCGGTCGCCGCGTGCCACCAGCTGCTGGACGACATGGCTGCCGATATAGCCGGCGCCACCGGTGACAAGGACGGTATTCATGGTCGTGTACCTGGGGCTACGACGGGAAAATTCTGCGACAACCAGCGCTCGATGCGGCTGAGCAAACGGTCGCGGTCGCCGGTGAGGATGTAGGTGTGATCGCATTCGGACAGGAAACCGGTACTGACGCCGGGACGCGACATCACGCGACCGAAGCATTCACGAAACTGCCGGGCATGATTGAAGTAGTTGCTGATGCCACCGCTATAGATCAGGCAAAGCTTCAGCCCGCGATCGAGCATGTCGGCGAAGTCGGCACGGACCACCGCACGGGGCGATGGGGCCACCGCGAACACGGGCTCCGGATCGCTCGCCTTGGGCGCGGCCTGGCCGCGTCCGAGCATCCGGCGCCAGCGGCCGGCATCCAGCAGGCGCGGAAGATAGTGGCGTATCCGATAGCCAAGCGTGCGATAGGCATAGCCATCGAGGAAGACCGCGCCGACCACCTTCGGATCGGTGCAGGCGACGGTATGCACGTTCTGGGCGCCCGAACACAGGCCGACCAGGACAAAGCGCCTGCAACCGGATTGCTCGGCCAGCAGGGCCATCGCGTCGTCGACGTCGCTGCATACCTGTTGCGTACGCGTCTGCGATTCGTTGCTGGCCGTGCTGTCCCCGAGCGTGGAAAGATCGAAACGCATGGTCGGGTAACCGAGCGAATTCAGCCGGCGGGTCATTTCCACGTGCAGCCGGAACGGCCCGATCCGATGGACCAGGCCGGCATTGAGCACGACCACACCCACATCCCCGACAGGGGCATCCGGCACGCCGGCGATGCCCACGAGGTGCCGCGCACGGCCGAAGCGGAAGGCCTGCTCGCCCATCACGCCACCTCCCGTACATGGCCGGTCACGGCCTGGATCAGCGGGTGCGAGAGGATCGCCAGTTCCAGCCTGTGCATATCGTTCCATGGTGTCGGCGGGCGCAAGGTCCTCACCGTCGTGTTGTCGGCGACGAGGCTGTGCCAGCCCTCGGTGGGCGACTCGCGTAGCGAATCCAGCACCAGGGTGGGTATATCGGATGCATCCAGGCGCAGGCCGGCCAACTGGCCGCGCAGATGATCGCTGACGGCGAAACCCAGCCACTGGGCGGCCACGTCCGCCTCCAGCCGCGGCCGGGTGAAACGCTGGCCGTCCACCCGCAACGCGGCCTGCATGGCGTCGAGCCGCGCCACGTAATCGTCGCCGTCGAGTACCGGGTCCCAGGCAACGACATCGGAAAAACGCGCGGCCCGCGCGGCGGCGAGCGCGACACTGCCACCGATGCGCGCGCCGAAGGCGACGATACGTTCGGCACCGCTACGCGTACGGAGTTCGTCGGCGGCGGTAACGGCATCGGCGAGGCAGCGGTCCCAGTCAACCTCGGCGCTGGCACCGGCCGAATCGCCGCTGCCGTAATAGTCGAAGCGCAACACGGGAATGCCATCCGCGGCGAGCGCACCGGCCAGCTGTCGATAGAGCCGATGGCAGCGGATCTGGTCCTGCCCGAGCGGCGGACATAGCAGGACCGCCTTGCGCGACGGCGCAAGCGCGGCGTGGAACAGACCGAACAGCTCGTCGTTCGCACCGAAATAGAACGGAAGCTCGGCTTCGGGACGCGATTTCATCGACGGTACACCACGCTTAAAAAAACCTGGGTTTCGCGATAGCTCTGTTCAGTCGCGTTGCTGTCGCGACGTTGGCGGCTCACCGAGGCATGCCAGCTCCAGTGCGACGTCCATTGCCGGCTCAGGTCGAGACCGAAGCGGATCGTCTTGTCGCGCCGATCGAGGCTCTGGTAAGTGAGCCGCTCGCCATCGGCGAAGGCCGTCAAGGTCAGGGTTGGCTGCAATCGGTAGCCGACACTGATGCCGCCGCCGCGACCGGTCTGGTCGAACGTCGGGTCGTTGAGGTAATGCAGCTTGCGAAACAGCGGCGAAATCGTGATGGTCAGGCGTTCGTTCGCATACGCATAGGACGCACCGAGGGATTTCTCCAGGTACACCTCCGAATTGATCGCCGCATTGCCCGAGCCGATGCCGCTACCGGCATTCCCGACGCCGACAGGGCCGGGGTTGCCCGCCTCCAGATCGCTGGGCAGCGATTGTCCCGGCGCCTGCATCATGTCCTGCGCCGCGTCGGCGTACTGGTAGGCACCATCGAGCGAGAACGTGCTGCGCACGGTCGGCCGCCAGCCGATGCTTACCCGCGCCAGTGGACTGGAATCGGTAGGCGCATGATCGAAGTTCAGCTGCGATCCGCCGACCAGCGCATCGATGTCGATCTTCGCGAGCCGGCTGGTATAGCGTACATACGCTTCGTTGCGAACATAGTCGGAGCCGCCGGCGTCCTGGTCGAAGACGACGCGCTGGGTCTCCACATTGAGCGACAACTGATCGGTCGGGTTGAGGTCGCGGATAAGCCTGCCCGCGGCCACCCCACGCGACGAATTGAACTCGTCGACCTTGGAGGCGTAACTGTTGATGTAACGCAGGTCGACCTGCCCGCTCATCGCATCGCTGAAATGCATGTGCAGGGTCGGCCCGAGGGCGAGTACGTTGGTCTGCTGCTGGTTGTCCGGCGAATTGCTGGCCAGCGAATCGACCGGCTGCACACCCGCATAATCCTCGACCGAGAAATCCAGCCGTTGCGGCAGCACGGTCCAGTTGGCCTGCGCCGCGATCTGGGTCTGGGTCTGGTTGTCGAAATGGCCGTTGAGGTAGTCGTGGTATTCCAGGGTGCCCGCGACATTGGCCTGGATCGTCGAGCCTTGCTGCAGATAAGTAAAATCGACCCCGGGAATCAGCACGTTCTCGCTGATCGGGTTATTCGTGCTCAGGCTGATGTTGTTGCTGTGCTCGATGCCGGTGTAAAGGGTGTAGTCGAGCTTGCCCGCCATTGCCGCCCCCGGGAGGGCGACAAGCGCAAGCGTCACTGCGCGGGCGAGCGTGGTGGAAGCCGGCATGATTCCTCCCCGGTTGAAGTTATTGATGAATCACCCTGCAAGGCGCCCTATGGCCCAGCGTCAAGGTGCCTGGTTGAACACCACGCCGGCCAGTTTTTCCGGATCGAAGTTGGCGACCGCCTGGTTGATGGCCGCCGGCGTATCGCGCCCGTAACCCGCCACGACGACAACAAAGTCGGCGAGGTCAGAAAGGATGCGCGCGTCCGGCGAACCCTTGATCGAGGGGCCGTCGAGGAACAGATAGCGATCCGTGTAACGGCAGCGCAGCGAATCGAGCACGGTGCGCATCCGGAACGAGGAGAAGTACTCGCCGCTGTTCTCGCGCGCCTTCCCCGCCGGAATCAGGCGCAGGCGCGGGATGCCGGTGTGATAGAGAATGGGTTCGATACCGATCGTGGGATGCTCGAGGAAGTCGATCAGGCCACCGGTCTCCGGCTCCACGCCCAGCGCCTTGTGCTGGTTCGGGTAGCGCAGGTTGCAGTCGATCAGCAGGCTGGTCTTGGCCTCGTCGAAGGCGAAGGCGGCGGCCAGGTTGCGGGCGACGAAGCTGCCACCGGAACGCGGGCTCACCGAGACCACCAGGGTCACGAAATTCTGGTGGTCGGCCAGGCTGAGCAGGCGGGTGCGGATCCCGCGGAACGCATCGGATTGCCGACGGACCGACTCCTCGCGATGGATCATCCGGCGCTGCTCGAGTTGCAGCGGCGCCAGCGCATTGCGCTCTTCGTTCATCCGTGCGATCGAATGGTTGGTCGAAGGGCGGTCGGCGCTGGTCGCGGCGGCCTCGAGCACCTCGCTGATGCGTTCGGAGAACATCTTGTCATTACCTTGGTTTTTCATGGCCTACCCCTTCATCCGGAGCCAGAACAGGATCAGGTAGACCGCGGCGACCCCCGCGACGATCAGTGCCAGCAGGATGTTGTGCAGGTGGTCGCGACGGCGGTCGCGCGGCGTCGGGTAGAACGGGATCGAAGCGAGCACACTCAGGCCGGTGGCCCGCTCCAGCTGCCAGACCGAGCGCACGCGCGGGTCGAGGCGGACCAGGCCGAAGAGCAGGCCGAACGGGATGGCCAGGGACAGCGCCATGCCGGCCAGGCCGAAGTGCATGAAGCGCAGGCCCGAGGGCACCAGCGGCATGACCGCGGGATTCTGGATAAGGAAGGTGAGGCCGCGTTGCTCGGCGTCGAGGTTCATCGACACGCGTGCGTTCTCGCGACGCTTCAACAGATCCTGGTAAACATCACGGTTGACGTTGTAGTCGCGGGTCAGCTCGGAAGTGACGTTCTCCGAGTTGGCGATGCGCTTGCTGCGTTCCAGTTCGGACTGCAGCATCGTCTCGCTCGCCGCCAGGCGCGCCGCCGTGGCGGCGGCATCGCCGCGCGTGGTGGCCAGCTGGATTTTCATCTGCTGGTACAGCGGATTCATCTGTACCGAGTTTTCCATCGGCATCGGCGTGCCCGCGCGGTCGGCGTTCTGCCGGTTCGCGTCCGACTGGGCCATCTGCTGCTTGAGGTCCTGGATCTGGTGACGCAGGCGGACCACGTCCGGGTACTCGTCGGTATAGGTCAGCAACAGGTGGTCGAGATCGCCTTGCAACTGGGCGAGCTGGGCCTGGTAGATACCGCCGGTGGTCTGGATTGCATTGACTTCCGATTCGCCCGACAGTTGCGCGGAAATCGCCGCTGCCTGCGAGCTCTTCTCCATGACCGCCATGCGCGTGTTCTCGATCTGCGTGCGCAACTGGCTGATCCGGGTATTGGTGTCGACCTCACTGCCCGGCCGCGCATCGGCATTGGCATCGCGATAGCTCTTCAGCTTGTCCTCGGCATCGGTGAGCTTCTGCCGGTACGCCTCGACCTGGCTATTGATGAATTCGTAGGCATCGCGGCTTTCGCGCTGCTTGGAGGCCAGGCTCTCGCTGATGAACAGCTGGCCGAGCTGGCGGGTGACGTCGTAGGCGCGCTTCGGGTCCGAATCGAAGTAGCTGATCGTGATCAGGTTGTCGCGCGAGGTCTGCACATTGGTATGCGACTTGATCGACTCGATCATCCGGTCCTGCTCGATCGGCGTCGGGTGGGTCGACATCCAGCCGCCGCTGGCGAGGATCTCGCCCATGACCTTGCGGCTGAAGACCACGTCGCGGGCGATGCCGGCACGGTTCTTGTTCGCCGTGGTCTGCGCGGCGCCCTCCATCAGCGGCGTGATGATGCTGCTTTCCTGGGCCAGGATGGTGGTCGACGCCTCGTATTTCTTCGGCCACATCAAGCCGACCGCCAACGCCGCCAGGGCGATCACGGCGAAGATCGTGCCGATCGCCAGGCGACGGCGACGTGCTTCGCTCACCAGCGCCGGCAACATGCCGCCGAAAGGTGTCAGTTCACCACTCATCTCATTCCCCCTACTGCAAACCGCCGTATGGGCGGCCGATAGTCGTTGCCGTTGTCAGAACGCGCGCTGTGGCACCGTGATCACGTCGCCGGGCTGGACCGGATAGTTGTTCGCAAGGTCGCCTTCCTGCAGGATCTTCTCCAGGTGCACCGCGTACGAGGTCGCCGTGCCGTTCGCCGAGGGCTTCCGATAGAGTTCGGTGCGATCGGGCGCGGCGAATTCCGTCGTGCCACCGGCCGCCAGCACCGCATCGAGCACCGTCATGCCCTGGCGATATGGAATCGAAATGGGCGTGCGCACCGCACCGGTGACGCGTACCCGGGAAAGGTATTCGTGGCTGCGTAACGCCGTCAGGATCACGGCCACCTGCGGGTCGCGCACGAAGGACTGCAACTTGTCCTTGATCTCGGCGGACACTTCGTCAGGCGTCTTGCCACCGGCGGCGACATCGCCGATCAGGGGCACGGTGATCTTGCCGTCCGGTCGTACCGGAACGCTCACGCTCAGGTCCGGGTTGTGCCAGACCGTGATCTGCAACTGGTCGTCGACGCCGATCAGGTAGGTGTTGACCGCCTGCGCCTCGACGTCGATCTTCGGTGGTGCGTTACTGGAGCCGCCGCCGGTCGCGCATGCCGCCAGAGCGGAGACGACGCACAGCAACGCTAGACGAGTGGAACTGTTCATGATGGTCACGCCCCTGGTTGGAACTGTGATCCACACTACAGCAACGCCTCTTGACAAAACGCCTTACAAATAGGCGGCTTAGGCTCGGCCAACACGCCTATGCAATTGGTTGGATGGCGGATTGGCATACTTTTTGGTTGGCCGCTTTGCCGCCAGAATGTGCCCTTCATTCGCTCCTTCCGACCGGACGTTCATGGGCTTCATGGAACTGCTTGCGCGCCTGACCCACCCCGGGAACCAGGCCATCCTGCTTGCCTTGCTGGGGATCGCCCTGTGGCGCTGGCGAGGCGCGCGGACCGGCGGGGTCGTGCTGATCGTGGCCGTCCTCTGGCTTTGGCTCTGGTCGGCGCCGGCGGTTGCCGCGTGGTTGCAGCGTGGGCTGGAGCATGGGTACCAGCAGAGGCCTGCCGTTGCTTACCCGGTTGCCGACGCCATCGTGGTCCTCGGCGGAGGCGACCTGCCGCCGCCGGCCGGTAACTGGAGCGACGGTGACGGTGGCGCGGAAATCACCCGGCTTGGCTTCGGCCTGCAGCTATACCAGGCCCAACGCGCGGGAACCCTGCTGCTGTCCGGCGGCGACCAGTCGTTGAAGATGGAGCGCCGGCTCGAACGACAAGGGGTACCGATCGTTGCGATGCGGACGGAAGACACCAGCGAGAACACGCACCAGAACGCGCTCTACTCGGCCGCAATCCTGAAGCGTGAAAAACTGCAGCGCATCCTGCTGGTCACCTCGGGCATCCATATGCCGCGTGCCCGGGCGAGCTTCGCAAGGGAAGGATTGACCGTAATCCCGGCGCCGGCGCCGGATCCGGGAACCCTGCGCGGCAGCTACCGCTGGTGGCCGCAACGCGCGGCCCTGACCATGAGCGCGCGCTGCCTGCGCGAACACCTTGGTTTGTGGATCTACCGACTCAGGGGTTGGGTCTGAGGGTGTCGCCGGATGCGCGACCAGGCGCGCACCCGGCGCGGCCGGATCAGGTACCCGGATCGTTGGTGGCCTGCGGATCGCAGCTGATGGCGACCATCCGCTTCGTGTCCTGGACGCGCAGGACGATATCGATCAGCGCAGACGTCCGGTTCGCATGCGTGACCTGCAGGACGCGACCCTTGGCCTTGTAGCTGGGCGCGCTCAACTGCGGATTCTCGAGCGAATCGGTCGAGTAGAACCCGGCGAACTGATACTCCACCGCCATGTCGCCGACCATTTCATACTGGAGCACGGTATCGTTTTCAGTTACATGCACGGCGTACGGCTTGCAATGAAAATGGTAGGCACCGTCGCCGGCGTTACCGCCCGTGCCCACATAGCTCAGGCTCACGTCGATCACGATCGCCGGCTTGATGCCACGGGCCTTGTCCTTTGCCTTGAGCTTGGTCTTGTCCTTGCTCTTGTCCTTGTCCTTGGCCTTTGCGGGTTGCGATTTCATTCGTTGGATTTCCTTCATGGGGTGGTTGGAACGGCGGAACGATCGACGGGATTGCGATAACCGGTGGCCTCCAGCCGGCCGATGAAAGGGGCGGCCTGGTCTTTGCGCTGCAGGGCGACCAGCACCTGCGTCCAGGGATCGAGAATCCTCGGATCACGGCTATCCGGGGCGATGTCGCTGAGCAGGTCGAGGGCCTTCTGCCAGGATCGGGCGGAGGCCTCGCTCTTGCCGGTGGCGCGCTCGATGCCACCTTCAACGAGCAACGACTGGGCGAGCATCGCGCGATTGACCGGATCGCGATCCAACGGCGCCTTCAATCCCTCGAGTATATGCACCGATTGTTCCGCTTCGTCATGCGCGTCGTCCATATGGCCTTCGGCCGCATCGGCCATGGCCAGGTAACGATGACAAAGCGCCAGCTGGATCTGCCATTCGGCGAACGAGGGTTCTTTTGCCAGCAGGGACTTCATGATTGCCGTCGCGTCGCCGAGGAGCGTCCGCGCCTGTATCGGCTGGCCCATGGCGTTCTGAAGGCTGCCCATCTCGATCAGCAGATGCGCGAGGTTACGTTGCCACCCGCCGTTGTCCGGCTGCTTCTGGACGATATCGATCAGTATCTTCCGCGCCTCATCGTAATGCGGCAATGCCTTGTCGATATTGCCGGTCACCACAGCCAGGTGGGCGATATGCACCTGCGCATTCGACTCGCGCGCGCGCCACACCAATGCCGTCGGATCGGCTGCCCGCGCCTTGCTGACCGTATCGAATTCCTGCTGATAATAATCCGCCGCCTCGGCCAGCCTGCCCGAATGTTCGAGCGACGAGCCGACCCAGGACAGGCTGTCGGCCAGTTCCGCGGTGACCGTGTCGTTCGTAGGCTGCTGCACGAGCACCTTCCGTTTCAGTTCGATCGAACGGCGGAAATCGGCGATGGCTTCATCGGTCTTGCCGTTCGCGGCGGCCACGGTGCCGACATTGTTGTAGGCATACGAAAGCTCGATCCAGGCGTCCGGGTTCGCCGGCTCGATCACGGCACGTTCTTCGGCCGCCTGCCGATACCCTTCCCAGGCACGGCCGGTGGCGGCCATGTCGTGCTCGCGAAAATGGATCTGTCCGAGCCAGTAGTTCGCCTTACCCAGTTCCGCCAGCACATCGGCGTCACCGGGATGGTCCCTGTGCAATTGCTGGAGGACGGCCATGGCCTGCGAAAATGCCGTCAGCGCCTGCTCGCGATCGGCCCGGGCCAGCCTGATATCGCCGATCTGCATCAAGGCCTTGGCCTGGTGCAACGAGGCGTCGCGATCGGCGGCCCGAGGCACATCGGCCAGGTAATGCATGGCCTCGGTACTGACGCTGTCCAGCAGATCGAGCCGGCCCAGCGGTTTGAGCCGCTCGCTGAGGTCGCCGAGCATGAAATCCACCAGGCCTTCGGCACCGGCCCGGCGACGCTCCGCATCCTGCCTGGCATGGATCGCCACCGCGGCAGCGACGATGGCCAGCACGCCCAGCGAGGCGATCAACGAAACCGCGAGCACGCGCAACTTCTGCCCCAGCCGCGCATGACGATCGGAAGTGCGGACAAAGGCCTGCTCATGATCGGTCAGCGAGACCGCCGGGTTATCCAGCAGCGGCCGGGCCTCGTCGAGCAGGCGTCCGCGCGGTAGCAGCAGGTCGCGTCGGCGCGCCTCGCGCTCCCAGCGCAAGGCGATCGCCGATAATCGCGCGCGCACCTGCAGGGCGGCACGATTGTCGTTGACCCACTCGACCACGCGCGGCCAGTGCCGCAACAACGCTTCGTGGGCCACCGATACGACCGGCTCGCCGAACAGCAGTTCGCTGACCAGCAGGCGCGCATCGACCAGGCCCTGGACCAGCCGGCGATGGGCCTCGCTCGGCAAACGCGACCAGGCAACCCTGCGGCCCGTGACGCTGTCGTCGTCGGAACGCAGGGCGACCATGTGCTGCAGAAGCCACGGAAGGCTTGCCCGTGCCTCGCCATCCATCTGCTGGAAGATGGCTTCGGCACGCATGCCCAGCGCACCCTCGAGACCGCCGATGGCATGGTAGGCGGCGAAGCCGAGCACGCCGCCATCGCTGCGCCTGACGTAGAGTTCCTGCAGTGTGTATTGCAGCAGGGGCAAGGCTTCGGGATTGCGGCCGGCGGCATCGCATATCGCGTCGTCGAGCATCTCCTCCGTCTCGGCGTTGCGTTCGAAGGTCAAGGCCGCCGCCTGGGCCGGGCGGCGGATCATCTGCGCGATCTCACCGCGGGTCACCGGCCTGAGGTCGTAAAGACCACTGCCCTGCTTCAGTTCGATCAGGGCCGGCAGCCCGACCACGCGTGGATAGAAATCGTTGCGGCAGGTCGCGATCACGGCCACATGGCCGGAACGGGCGAACACGTCGAGCATCCGCACGAAGGCAGCCCGTTCGCGCTCACCGAACAACGGGTTGGCGAACAGCCCTTCCAGGGCATCGACGACGAGGACGAACATGCCTTGCTCGCCCTGGCCGCCACGCTCCGGCGACAGCCATTGCAGGGCGGCACGTACCCGATCGACCACCGCTTCAGGATCGGTGGCGATCTCGCGCGTCACGGCTTCGACCTCGGTGGGGAGGAAGACCGGCCGGTCGCCGACGGACCAGGACATCAGTGCATGCGCCAGGGCCCTGCCCGGACTGCCGCCGGCCAGGCCGACTTCGGCTGCCGCACGGGCGAAAATACCTTCGAAGCCCCCCGGCCTGGTCAGCAACGGCATGACGCCGGCGCGGATCAGCGAGGTCTTGCCGCCACCGCTGGGGCCGATGCAGAGCACGAAGGCACGACCGGCATCTATCTGCGCGCGCAACGCCTGCAGGATCTGGGCGATCGCCACGCTACGACCGAAGAAGACCGCGGCATGGCGCGCATCGAAAGGTTCCAGCCCGCGGAACGGCGAACCATCGGTCCAGGCCTCGCCGGTCGTCGCGTTCGATCCGGCGAAATTCTCCGGAAAGGTGACCGGGACCAGCAGGCGGTAACCCCGCTTGCGGATGGTCGCTATATAAAGAGGTGTCGCCGCCTGGTCGCCCAGCTGCTTGCGCAGCTCCGTGACCGCCTTGTGCACCGGATTGTCACCGTAGAACGTCCCGCGCCAGCATTCGATCAGCAGTTGCTCGGCGCTGACCACCTCGCCGGCATGCTCGGCCAGGTGAACCAGCACGTCCATGCTCCGAGCGCCGATCTCCACCGAATCGGTGCCCCGCTGGAGGACACGCTCCCGTGGCTTGACGATCCAGTCGCCCAAGCGGAAATGCGCGACACGCGCCTTGCCCTCTCCTGCCACCGATGCCCCCTTCAGTCCAACCAGAACCGCTTGTCGTGCCAGCGGATTCGCAGGGGGCCAGACCGTCTTTTCGGACGGCTGGATGGCGATACGACGGTCGTCCCCCTGGATGAACCCATTGTAGGGGCTCAGATGTCGTCCCGATGAAACCGACGGCCGTCGCTGACAGGCAACAACGCAACTTATTGTTTCTTGGCAAATTTCAAAATGGGAAGGTTTCGGGAAGGTTACAGCGGCCAGCTTTGCGCAAGCTTTACGCCAGGTCGGGGCACCCTCGCCGCCACCTGACGATATCGGGACAACGGTTTGTTTATGCGCGAATTTTTAAATCGGAAGGTTTCCGGAAGGTTGCGCCACGCGCTCTCAGCCAGTCTGGGCGTCAAGGCAAGGCCGCCCACCGGTGGCCACGAGCCTTATCAATCAGCAGAGCCTGGCAAGGGCTCGTCCGTAGAGATAAGGAAACGCGAGATGATGGAAGCCTGGGAATTCGCCAGTCTGGCGGTTGGCCGTATCCGCCAGCCGATCGGCAGCGTCGTGACCTATACCGGACCGGTCGAGGAGCATGCCTCGCCTCCGGGGCCCCATCGTCAATGGTTGCGCCGTTGCGGCTGGCTGGTCTGCGACGGATCGGCCCTGCCCACCTATAACCCCGATCGCAGCCGGTCGGAATACTGGCAGCTCTTCATGGCCATAGGCACCGCCTATGGCGGTGACAACGACACCTTCCACCTGCCCGACTACTGGAGCTACTTCTTCCGCGGACTGGACATGGACATGGATAGTGGCAACGTCTCGCCCCTGGCCAGCACCATCACGCACGGCATCGACCAGCGCGAGCCGGGGGCGTGGGTCGGGCGGACCTATCGCGAGAATCGCCCGAACACCGCCGCGCCCTACCTGTTGATCAAGTTCACCGATCTCGTCGGCAAGCCCGAATCACCGATCTCGCATCTGCTGGAAATGGTGTCAGCACCGCCACCACGGATGGAACCGCTGCAAGCGCCGCGCCTGCAGCGCGAGGAAAGCAACGGCTGATCGCTCCAACCGCTCTTCGTCTACAGGTCACGGGAAGACCGTCAGCAGGGATGCTCTTCGACGAATGGCCGCGCCTCCATGCCGCATGCCGCCCGGTAATCAGCGCAGCGGATCCGCCTCGACGCCGCTATCGGTCATGTGCACCGGCTTGATCAAGCCCTTGTCGTCGAAATACATCCGATCGATCGCCGTGACGCGATGGTTCGCCGCCGTCTCACCCAACGGGCGGCGGTGATAAACGATGTACCAGCGATCGCCATCGGCGACATGGATCACCGAGTGATGACCGGCACCGGTCGCGATCTTCGGGTCCTGCTGGAGGATCTTGCCGATACGCCTGAACGGGCCGAGCGGTGAATCAGCGATGGCATAGGCAACCGAATAATCCGGGCCGGTCCAGCCGCCCTCGGACCACATCAGGTAGTACTTGCCGTTCCTGACGAACATGCATGGACCCTCGACGTAGTCCTTGGGCGTGATCTCCTTGAACAGCGTGCCGTCGTCGAGCGGTACCACCGCGCTGAAATCGTCTTTCAGCCGGGCGATATTCGCGTGACCCCAGCCACCGTAGATGATGTAGTAGCGCCCATCCGTGTCCCTGAAGACGTACTGGTCGATCGGCTGCGCGCCGTTGTGGAAAGCGCCGATCAGCGGCTTGCCGAGCAGGTCGTGGAAGGGACCCTGCGGCCGGTCGGCCACCGCCACACCGATGCCTCCGACCTCGCCGTCGTTCTGGATGTCGTTGGCCGCGAAGAAGAAGTAGTACTTGCCGTTCTTCGCAACCATGGCCGGCGCCCACATCGCCTTCTTCGCCCATCTGACATCCCGGGCATCGAGCACGTGCGGATGCTTCGTCCAGTGCACCAGGTCGGGCGAGGAGAAGGCATCGAAGAAGGTCTGCTCGACATACGGCGCCGAGTACGTCGGGTAAATCCAGTACTGCCCGTCCAGCACGAGGCCTTCGGGGTCGGCGTACCAGCCGGGAAAGACCGGGTTCCCAGAGCGTTCACCGGCGACGACGGAGACGCTCAATAGTGCAAACAGCAGAAGGCTGGCGAACAGCCATGACGTCAGGCGGGAAAAACGAGGCATGCGTAGTGATCCGTCAGCGTTTGAGGCGTACATCATAAAACCTTTCCTACAACGTACCCGGCCCTTCACTGTCAGCGCGTCGGTCCCGCGCATAGTCGGTCCATATCGCATCGAATGACATCGAAGTAGCCCTAATTTTTAAATTCAGTACCGCGCCCTTGCCTTCCGCACAGACAGTCACGATCTGACGAGTACACGGCAAGGATGAAACGCTCTCAGCGCTTTCGTATTTGCCTGAATGACGAATGAGGCACACCTTGCGTAGCATTCGTGTTGTTGCAAGCGAGCCGGTACTCTTCGCGTCGAATTGCAGGTGGCAGCTGAATTCGACACTCCGCCACGGTGGCATCCATCATCGATGCCAGACGGAAAAAAAATACGTGAGGGTCGTGACGCGTCCGAGGATCGCCAACCGGACAACCCATTCCTTCTCGCGCCGTTCCTGGACGAACAGCATTGACGACGGATTGTTCCGATGACCATGGACAAGCAAGACATGGATCACACGGACAGCCGATCGACAATGTGCAACATCGACGACGAGGAACGTCGTCGACCATCGCACTTCGGAGGCGATCATGAGCGTATCCTGGTATTCCCCGGTCAACGTGATGCTGCTGGACGACCACCCCGTCGTCAGGCATGGCCTGCAACTCAGCCTGGAGCGGGAGACCGGCATCGAAGTTGTAGGCAGCTTCTCCACTACCGACGCACTGATCGATGCGCTTGCGACGCGCGACGCGCACGTGCTGGTCGTGGACTATTCGCTGGGCCCGCAGGAAGTCGACGGAGTAAGCCTGATTCGCGCATTGCGCTTTCGTTCGCCGGAAAGCCATGTGCTGGTCGTCTCGGGCCACTACAATCCCGCGACCGTCTCGCTCGCCCTCCGTGCCGGCGCGAGGGGCTTTGTCGGCAAGACACAGCCGCTGTCCGAACTGGCCGAGGCCATTCGTACCGTTGCTGCGGGACGCAGCTATCTCAATCCTTTGATGGCCGCCGAACTTGACCTGATCGCCGCGCCCAAGCCGATCGCCGTCGACGCGCAATGCGAGCGGACACTGAGCAGGAACGAGAAGCTCTCGCCACGCGAACGCGAGGTCTTGCGATGTTTCCTCGATGGCATGTCCGTCACCCATATCGCGGAGAAATTCGCCCGCAGCGTCAACACCATAAGCACGCAGAAACAGGCGGCATTTCGCAAGCTCGGCATTCGGACCGACAACGAGCTCTTCAAGATCCGGCATGAGATCGATGGCGCATGATCCACCGTGGTAGCAGGCGGCGGATCGTCGCCACGCTTTGCGCCTGGCCGGCCAGTGCGTGCCTTGCGAATGTCCCGGATTTCAGTGCCGAGGAACGTCAGTGGATCGCCGACCACCCCGTCGTTCGTTTCGCCGCGGACACCCGACTCGCCCCGATCGAGATGGATGACCGGGGCGAGTACCGGGGTATCGCGGCTGAGTTCCTGGAAGCCATCGGACGTCGGTCGGGACTGCGCTTCCAATACACGCCCACGCCGACCTGGCATGACGCCGTGCAGGCGCTTCTCGATGGCCATGTCGATATGACGCCCAATATCAGTCCGATGCGCGTCGCCACGCATACACGATGGCAACTGTCGTTCACCAAGCCGTACTTCGTCAGCCCGACCTTGGTGGTCACGCAGGGTAATAAACCGGTCGTCGCAAGCCTGCAGGACTTTGCGGACAGGACGGTTGCCATCCACGCGGGGGGATCCTATGAACGGATCCTGCGCGCGAACCATCCCGACATACGGCTGTTGCCCGTCACACGCCCCGAAGAGGGTCTGGCCGCCGTCGTCACCGGCGCGGCCGACGCGGCGATAGGGACAGAAGCGGTGCTTTCCCCGGTACTCCGGCGCAAGTATGCGGGGCTGCTCGGTGTGGCCGGCACCATCGACACCATGCCGTACATGTCGCAGATGGCGGTCCGCCACGACATGCCGCTGTTGTTCTCGATCATCCAGAAATCGTTGGACAGCCTGTCGGCCGAGGAAACCGATCGCATGCTCGAGCGCGTGCTCGACCGGGTCGATTACGGCGCACCCACGCTGACCTCGATCGTGCAGTATCGCGGACCGCATCTGGTCATGATCGCCCTGCTCATCGTCCTCCTTGCCGGCTTCGCCGCCTGCGCGCGGATCGCGCATCGTCGGGCGAAGCGCGGCGAGCTGGCCAAGTCGCGTTTCCTGGCGGTCATGAGTCATGAGATCCGCACGCCGATGAACGCCGTGCTGGCATCGATCGAGATGCTGCAGCATTCCCGCCTGGACACGCGACAGCGCCGGCTGGCGGCAGCCGCGGCTTCGGCTTCCGAGACCCTTCTGGATCTGCTCGACAATGTACTCGACCTGTCACGCCTGGATACCAGGCACCTCGAACTGGTGCCCGTACCCACCGACCTCGGCTTACTGGTCGCTGGCGTGGCCGATATCGTTCGCATCAAGGCGCGAGAGAAACGCATCACCATCGACGTCGTCATCGAAGGCATCGATGACGACGACCTGTTGGTCGATCCGACGCGCCTGCGCCAGGTATTGCTCAACCTGATGAGCAATGCCGTGAAATTCACCGAGGCCGGCGGCGTCGCACTCGACATCCGTTTCGCCGCCGACCACGACGACGGCGCGCTACATGTACGCGTCACCGACACCGGTATTGGCATTGCTACTGACCAGCAGGCGCGGGTGTTCCATGCCTACTCGCAGGCGGATAGTTCGACCACGCGCCGCTATGGCGGCACGGGGCTCGGCCTGGCTATCTGCAAGGAGCTTGTCGAGTTGATGGGTGGATGGATTACGCTCGAAAGCACGGTCGGCAAGGGCACCTGCGTGGCCTTCTCGATACCCGGCCAGCGGATGGCGCGCACGCCCCCTGCCCCGACGGTGCCCTCGGAAAACACACGACCGGCTGCGACGACCGCCGGCCCCCTGCTCATCATCGAGGACCATCCCGACAACCGCTATATCATCGGCGAACAGATGCGCGACCTCGAGGTCGATGCCCTGATCGTCGCCGATGGCGAAGCGGCGCTCTTCGCACTTGCCAGACGTCCGTATGCACTGATCCTGATGGACTGCCATATGCCGGGAATGGACGGCTACGAGACCACGCGGCGCATTCGGCGGATGGAAACATCCATGGGACGGGAGCGTAGCCCGATCATCGCCATCTCCGCCGCCACCGGCACGGATCATCTTGGCCTGTGCGTGGACAGCGGCATGGATGGCGTGCTCAGGAAGCCACTGCGCCTGGACGAACTGCGGAATATCATGCGCCTGTGGCTGGGCAAGTCCCCGTCGCACCACGAGTCGTCCGCGGCTGCCAGCGAATCGATCGACGCGGCCAGCCTGTACCGGCGATCGTTCCACGACGATGCCGGCGCGTTGCGCGACGCCCTGGCACGACACGACCGGGAAAGCGCGCGGCATCATGTTCATCGCCTCAAGGGCGCCGCCATGACGGCGAACTGCTTCGCCATCGCCCATCATGCCGAATACCTCGAGAAGATGCTCCACTCGGGTAACAGGGAAGCTTACGAGCCGGAGATCTTGCACGCCCTGGCGCGAATCGACGTCGAAGTGTCCCGGCTCTGAGGCCATGCCACGCGGTCAGCCGTGCCGGTGTTCCGCGGCTAGAGCGCCCTCGACGATGACGTCGATATGGATGCCCTCGCCCTTGCGTTTGGCCACTTTCTTTGCCGCCGCGGCCATGCTCGCCACGCTTTCCGCGTCGCGGGGGAAATACTCCTTCAGCAATACCGCACCGACCGCGACCGTGGTCAGGGGAAAGAACTGCTGCTTGCCGTGCCGGTCCTCGCCGTGGATACCACCGCGTACCTGGTCATCCTCGTCGAACAGGCTGACGGCCATCGTATTGAACCTGGTGCGCATCTGCCGGCAGCGATCTTCCCAGTCGGGGCTCTGGAACAGCACGATGAAATCGTCGCCACCGATATGCCCGATGAAATCGCTGTCGTGGCGCAGGTCCCCGCTTAGCGTGCTCGCCAGCAGGCGGATCATCTCGTCGCCACGAAAATAGCCGTACTGGTCGTTGAACGGCTTGAAATGGTCCAGGTCGAAATAGGTCGCGGCGAACGGACGCCGTGCATCGAGCAGGCGCTGGATGTGCTCGGTCACCGGGATATTGCCTGGCAGGAAGGTCAACGGATTCGCATAGCGCGCCGCTTCGACGCGCAGTTCCGTGACCCGGCGGACCAGCGATTCGCCGGTGCCCAGGCCCACGTAGCGGCCCGAGGCGGTGATGATGAAGCCGTCGCTCAGGTAGCGCTGGTCTTCCCCGCGAAGGATATCGGCCATGCTCTGCAACGATTGCTCGGCATCGCACAACAGCGGATCGTTATTCATGAAGGTCGTGCAGCTCTTGCGGGCGAACAGTTCGCGGGCGAAGGGCTGGGCCATGCGCTCGGTGAAGTAGCGCCGGTTGATGATCCCGACCGGCCGGCCATCGTCGAGTACCGCGGTCGCATGCAGCCGCTCGTGGCGCGCGAAAATGGCCGCCACGTCATCGTTGGTCTGCGCCGAGGAAAGCGATGGCGCGTCGATCAGCAGGTGTTCGGCCTTCAGCGGTCGCGCGGTAACCGGGCCGCGCGGTCGTGGCGGCACCGGAATGCTGACCGTCGCCAGTGCTTCCACCGACTCCCGGCTCGCCTCCAGGGCGGGGGTCGCGGTGGGTCGCGCGATCAGGAATCCTTGCGCATAGGGAATGCCGAGTTCGCGCAACATGCGCAGGTCGGCGGCGTCCTCGACGCCCTCACCCACGAGGTCCGCGCTCAACGTTTCGGCGACCGCACACAGCGCGCGCACGATGGCCAGCTTCTCGGCGCTCTTGGACAAGCCGTTGATCAGGTACCGGTCGATCTTGACGATTTCGGGCTGGACTTCGTTCCACATTTCAAAGTTCGAATGCCCGTTGCCGAAATCGTCCAGCGCGATCCGGATGCCGCGCGCACGCAGGAAACCGATGGTATAGGCAAGGTCAACCGCGTTCTCGACGATATCGCGCTCGGTCACCTCCACGGTGATCCGGCCCAGGTCCAACCCCGGCACGGAGAGCGCCTCGATGACATCTTCCGAACGCAGGCCGTCCTGGAGGATCGCATGTGCGCTGAGGTTGACCAGCAGGCGCCCCGGAATGGCCTTCTCGACGAACTGTTCAGCGATGCAGCGTGCCGCGCGAAGCTCGAATTCGCCCAGCCGCCCGCGCGCGCGGGCCATGTCGAGCAGGTCGGTCGGGGTGAACGCGGTGGTGGCGATGGTGGAACGGATCAGGCCTTCATAGGCGACGATCTGCGCGGTGTCGACACGGATGATCGGCTGGAAGTGTGCCGTCAGCGCGTTGGCCGTCAAGGCATGATCCAGCAGCGAACGTTCCCGTTCGATGGCATCGAGACCTGACTTGCTCATGGCTGGCCCTGTAGAGCGTTGCAGACTGGATCGGCGGCGATGGCTGCTTATCGGCCCGAATCCCCTGAACTTGAGTGTGGGCGCCAAAAACGCTCGAAATCCTTCTGCCAGATGACCGGATGGTGAAATCGTGACAGAGCCGGCGAGCTGAAACGCACGGCCCCAAGGGACTCGCGAACAGGGTTCGCTCCCACAGGGCCGCGACAAGCCTTGTGGGAGATCCTATGTTGAAGCGCAAGCGGTAGCGAAAATTTTAGCGTCGAAAAAGGTGTTCTTGGTAATGAGGGCATGGGCCAGACGAAGGATCTTTCTGGCGAGGATGACGTAGGTGGCGGTGGCACTGAAGCTGC
>DASYLE010000112.1:0-6910 GCA_036009745.1 Luteibacter sp.
AACAGGGTTCGCTCCCACAAGGTCGCGGCAACCTGCTCCTGTGGGAGCGAACCCTGTTCGCGAGTCCCTTGGGGCCAGACCTCTCACGCTGGCCACCATAGATACACGGCGATCAGCCGGCTCTGGATTCCGGGGCCCCGCCGACCGCCCCGCGCAGCGGGCACGCGATCGGGGTGGCCTCTTTGGGTTACTTTTCTGGGCTATTCCAGAAAAGTGACTCGGCCTCCGGCAGGAGGGCGAAACACCGGCGCCATAGGCGCCGACACGATCGCGGAAGCGCCACCAAGAGCCAAGCCCCCCCATTCCGCCAAGCCCACATGAAACGTAGCGCAAGTGACCCCGGAATTCCCCCGGACAGCAGTGAGCGAAGGTCGGGATCCAGTGGCGATGCAGATGGTTTTCGCCGCATCCCGAAATTTTACCCGCACGAATCCGGTAAAACTGCTGAAGCGGCGCGACCCGCCTCGTGGCATACCTGTGGCGACCTGCCACCGGAGCATTGCCATGTCGCTTTCAGTCGCCGAAACGCGCGCCATCGCAAAGGAAGCCTATATCTACGGTGCCCCCATGGAAGATGAGTACCGCGTCATGTACGGCTTCTCGATCCACAAGGGAGGCGCCGAGTACAAAGGCCCCTTCAACAGCATCCTGAACATCGCGCGGGTGTTCACCCCGGACGACAAGAGCTTCGTCACCCCCAACTCCGATACGCCATACACCTTCATCGGCCTGGACCTGCGGGCCGAGCCGATCGTCATCTCGGTGCCGAAGATCGAGCCGAAGCGCTACTTCGTCTTCCAGTTGATGGATTTATATACCTACAACTTCGGCTATATCGGCAGCCGCGCCACGGGCAACGACGGTGGCCATTACCTGATCGCCGGCCCGGACTGGAAAGGCGATACGCCACCCGGCATCACCGCGGTGATCCAGGCGGAAACCGCACTGGCCAGCGTCGTCGGCCGTACCCAGATGTTCGATCCGGGCGACCTGGAAAACGTGAAGAAGATCCAGGCCAGCTATAAGGTCCAGCCGCTGTCCGCCTTCCTCGGCCAACCCGCGCCGCCGAGGCCGGCCGAGCCGGCATGGGTGAAGCCCCTGCCCCCGGACGCACAACGCGGCTCGTTGGAATTCTTCAGTGTGCTGAACTTCATCCTGCAATTCGCACCGACACCGGCGGACGAGAAAGACCTTCGCGAGCGCTTTGCCCGCCTCGGCATCGTTGCCGGCAAGGCTTTCGATACGGCGACGCTTTCGCCGGAAACGACGGCCGCGATCAAAGCCGGCATGGCCGACGCACAGAAGGACATCGACGCGCGCCGCCTGCAGACCACCGACACCCGCGACCTGTTCGGCACGCGTGCCTTCATGCATGGCGACTACCTCGCCCGTGCGCTGGGCGCGCAGATGGGTATCGGCGCGAATTCCAAAGAGGAAGCGATCTATCCGCTCTACGACAAGGACGCCGACGGCAAGCCGCTCGACGGCGCGAACAGGTACACGCTGCATTTTGCCAAGGGCGGCCTGCCGCCGGTGAACGCCTTCTGGTCACTGACCATGTACGGCCTGCCGGACCAACTGCTGGTGGCCAACCCGGTCGACCGCTACCTGATCAACTCACCGATGTTGGCGCAGCTGAAGACCGATGCCGATGGCGGCCTGACCATCGCCATCCAGCACGACTCCCCCGGCCCCGACGAGGAAAGCAACTGGCTGCCGGCGCCGGCCGGCCCGTTCATGCTGGCGCTGCGCTATTACCTGCCAAAACCCGAGCTGATCGACGGCACATGGACGTCGCCCAGGCCGCAGCGCGTGCCATGACCGGCCTCTAGTTGCCGGGGCACCGGGTCGCCATCGGTTTGCCTGTCATGGCACTGTTCCCCAGTTCTGGACTATCCTCCGCGATCGCAGCCGACCGGGGGACGGACGAGCTTTATGATTGCAGGGATCGACCTGGGCACGACCCATTCGCTGATCAGCGTGTGGACGGCGGATGGCCCCCGCCTCATTCCCAATTCGCTTGGACACGTACTCACACCCTCGGTTGTCGGTGTCGACGACGATGGCGTTGTCCTGGTCGGCGCGGCGGCCAGTGGCCGGCTGTTGACGCGCCCGGCGCAAACCATCGCCGCATTCAAGCGGCACATGGGTACCGACCGGGTGGCCCGTCTGGGACAGCACGCCTTCCGTCCCGAGGAACTGTCGGCGCTGGTACTGAAATCGCTGCTGGCCGACGCGGAGGCCGAACTGGGCACACCAATCGAAGAGGCGGTGATCAGCGTGCCCGCCTACTTCAGCGATGCCCAGCGCAAGGCCACGCGCAACGCGGGTGAGCTGGCCGGCATCCGCGTCGAGCGGCTGATCAACGAGCCCACCGCCGCCGCCCTGGCGTACGGACTGGATCGACGCCAGGCTGAATCGCGCTTCCTGGTACTGGACCTTGGCGGGGGTACCTTCGACGTGTCCATCCTCGAATTGTTCGATGGCGTCATGGAGGTTCATGCCTCGGCCGGCGACAATTTCCTTGGTGGCGAGGACTTCCTCGACGCGCTGATCGACGAATTTTGCTCCGACACCGGAGTCAGGCGC
This sequence comes from Luteibacter sp., assembly GCA_036009745.1. Classification (GTDB taxonomy): domain Bacteria; phylum Pseudomonadota; class Gammaproteobacteria; order Xanthomonadales; family Rhodanobacteraceae; genus Luteibacter. The sequence goes on from DASYLE010000112.1 coordinate 2,590, forward strand.
GAATTCCTGGGTGCCATTGAAGTAGCGCGCCTGCGCGATCGCATGGAGCGGATCAAGCGCCAGCTTTCGCAATCGTTGGTCAACGACGTGGAGATCACGGTCGAGGGTCGGACCCACCACTGGAGTTGTACGGCGGACCGGTTCGAGCAGCGCTGCGCTGCCTTGATCACACGTATGCGCATGCCGATCGAACGGGCCATCCGCGATGCCAGCATCAATGTCGGCGACCTCGACGAAATCGTGCTGGTCGGCGGTGCATCGCGGATGCCGATGATCAGTCGGCTGGTGACCCGTATGTTCGGCCGCCTGCCCCTGCGCCACATCAATCCTGACGAAGCCATAGCGCGTGGCACGGCGGTCATGGCCGGCCTGAAAGGCCGCGCCGAATCGCTGCGCGAAGTGGTGATGACCGATGTCTGCCCCTACACACTCGGCGTCGAAGTTGCTTCACGCACCGCCAGTGGCTCGTATCAGTCAGGTCTCTTCTCGCCGCTGATCGAGCGGAATACAGTCGTTCCGGCAAGCCGGACAGGCCAGTACTACCCGACCCAGGACATGCAGGAGAAGCTGACCTTGCGCATCTTCCAGGGCGAATCGCCGCGCACGGTCAACAATATCCTGCTCGGTGAGATAAACATGCCCCTGCCACCGGCGAAAGCCGCTGAGATGCCGGTAAATGTGCGCTTCACTTACGACGTCAGCGGGCTAATCCAGGTCGAGGCGACGGTCGTCGCAACCAACGTTACCCACGAGCTGGTGATCGAGCAGAATCCCGGCATGCTTTCTGCGGAGGAGATCGCCGAGCGGGTCGCCGCACTGGGCCACCTGAAGATCCATCCACGCGATGACCAGGCCAATATCGCCCTGATCGAACGCGCCGAACGCCTGTATGAAGAGCGGATCGGTGGAGCCCGGCAACAACTCGGTCAATGGCTGCTGCAGTTCCGCGGTGAACTCGAGTCGCAGGATACCCAACGCATCCGCATCGCGCAGACGCGCTTCGGCGAGTTGCTCTCGATGGTCGAAGCGGATTCGCCATTGTGAGAGTTCCCCCGTGGGACGAACTCGACATCGATCCCACCGATGATGCGCGCGCGGTCAAGCGCGCCTATTCCGCGCGTCTGAAAGTGTGCCGACCGGAAGACGACCACGACGGGTTTATCCGTCTTCGCGCGGCCTATGAGCGAGCGCTGGCGATGGTGAGCCGGGCGGCAAGCAGGCCGAAACCGGCATCGGATGCGCCGCCCGCGTCCCCGGACACACAAGACACAACACCCAATGACGGGGAAAGCCAGGCCGGCGCCGAACGTTCCGTGCCGCCAACAAGGGCGGCTCACCCATCCTTGCACCGCTCGCCGGCACCGGAAGCCCCGCCCGCACCGCGAGTGCGCGCCGTCACGCGCACCCGCCCCGGTGTGGAACCCTCGGCCACACCTGTTTCAGGACGCAGGCAGACGCATTACGCGCTGGCCGTGGACATCTTGCGACAGAGTCGCCAGCAACAGCCCAATCCACAGTCCCTGCGCTACTGGCTACAGGAGCATGACGGCCTGCTGTCGATCGAGGCAAAGATCGCGACATCGCCCATCCTGCTTCGCCTCATGCAATCGGAGGGCCCGCCGCCACGCGATGCCCTGCAGACATTGGCGACATTCTTCGACTGGAACGGTGTGCGCGGCAGGCGGGAACTGGCGGCCATCGGCGTCGACCTGGCAGCATTGGAGGCACGCCTGGCAAGCCACGACCTGCGCCAATGGTTGAAGGACGGCAAGCGCGTCCGGAACGACCAGGCCCGCATCCTGAATCGCGCCCTCTGGGCCGGGGACGGCACCGCCGCATGGTGCATGGCGGCCATGTTCTGGATTCGCAACAGCGTCACCAGGACACTCCGGCTCGCGATGGAGCGGTTTGGCCTGGTCGCCACCGAAGAAGTCATGACGCCCGCCGTGATCGCCTTCTGGTCCAAGACCACGGCGCAACGACCGAACCTGCTTCAGGCGTCACTATTGATTCCCATGGTCGTTGCCGCGCTGGCATCGATGGTAAGCGTGGCCATCGCCCTGCGTCGCGACCAGGGAAGCCTGGTGCTGCTGGCACCCGCGGCGATCTTAATGACCCTTCTCTTCGGCACCTTCTCGGCAGTTGGCCTGCTGGACCTCGCGCGTCGCTACTGTTGCCACATCGTGCTACCGGCGAACCGCGAGCGCATGGAAACCTGGCTGGGAAAGCCGGCCTCAGGTCACCGCCTGCTGATATCCACGGTTTTTTTCAGCGCCCTCGGGCTGGTCGCCTGGTATTGGCCTCCCGGTATCGAGGATTGGCCTTTTTATGTCGTCCTGGCCTTGATCGGCGTCCTGGTCGGGCCAGGCTCGCGAGCGATCTACGGCTTCCTCGGTTGCGCCTTGCTGGTAACCCTGGCAACCACGGCACTGCATCTGACCGGGCGCCTTCCCATGTGGGCCGCCGTCACCGGCTTGTGGGCCGGACGCATCGTCCACCGCTGGCTCCAGCGTTCCGGCTGGTGGAAGAAGTCGCTGCCTTCGGTTGTAGCGGTGGTCAATGTGGTCTGTGTCCTCCTGGGTATCCTGGTGATCTGCGTCATCGCCACGGTGCATGGCTGGCAGAACACACCTATCGCGACTCACCGGCCTTTTCAGTAGCGCCGACGCGGACCATGTTGAGATCCTGGTAGTCGTAAGCGGCCGCGGTGCGCGGCTGGGCGCGGCGCATATGGGCGCCATGCACGCTGCCATCGGCCGCCACATCGAAGTCGATGAAGGCATCGGCATGCAGCTGGCTATCGTCCCAGTGGACCAGGAAGGTGTCGTGCTTCCATGGCTGCAGGGAGCCGAGCATGCGCTGCGATTTCGTGAAGTCGATACGCAGGCCACCGTGTTCCATGCTTACGTCGATATCCCCGTACCAGCGGTCGTTGTAGCGTCCGGCATATTTCGCCAGGGGCTGTGAGGGCTTGTCGGTGGGCGAGCGGCTGGCGGCCACGGCGGCTGTCCTGTCGGCGATTTTCTTGCGGGACAGGGCGGCGGCATCCGCATAGGCACCGACCCAGTCGGTGGCCGGTGCGTGCATATAGGCATCGAGCACGTGGTAGACGATGGCGTCGAAAGCGCCTTCGGCTTCCTGGTTGGTCAGCACGACCACACCGAGATGCATCGAGGGCACCAGCATGACCTTCGAAACCATGCCCGGAAAGCCCCCGTCGTGCCAGACCAGGTGGCGGCCGCGATAATCGGAGTTGTACCAGCCCTCGGCGTAGCCGAGCGAGATGGGCTGCGCGGCGGCCAACGCCGGCACGGCGGGATCGTCCACGTCGATCGGGGTGATCGTCGACCACATGCGTTTCTGGTTATCGGCGCTGAACAATCGCGCCGACCCATCGGGGAGCTTGCCGCCATCGAGCTGCACCAGCATCCATCTGGCCATGTCGTGCACGGTGGAATAGATGCCGGCGGCACCGCTGGCATTCTTCCAGGCCAGCGGCGCGACCGGGGCCAGCTTGCCGTCGTCGTCGGGCATGTGGGCCGTGGCGACATTGTCGCCGGGCTTCAGGTAGGTGGCATCGATCCGCGACTCGCTCATGCCGACCGGCGCGAAGATGTGCTGGCTGACGAAGTCGGCGTAGCTCTGCCCCGAGGCCTGTTCGATCACCAGGGTCGCCACCGCGTACATGATGTTCTCGTAGGCGAAGCTGTTACGAAAGCCGGTGGCCAGCGGAAAATCGTGCAGACGCTCGACCACTTCGCGCGTGCTGTACGACGTCGCCGGCAGGAACAGCAGGTCGCCCGCGTGCGGGCCGAGCCCGCTGCGGTGGGCGAGCAGGTCGCGAAGGCGTATTTCGTTGGTCGCATACGGCTCCGACATCCGGAACCAGGGCAGGTGGTCGATCACCCGGTCGTTCATCTTCAGCTTGCCTTCGGCATCCAGCATTTCCATCGCCGTCGCCGTGAACGACTTGGTATTGGACGCGATGCAGAACAGCGTATGCGCGTCGACGGGTTCATGGCCGCCCAGGCTGCGCTCGCCGAAACCCTGTTCGAAGACGACCTTGCCGTCCTTGACCACGGCGATGGCGATACCCGGCACGTCGAGCCGCTCGCGCGCCCGGTTCACATAGGCGGCCATGTCCTGGAATGACACGGCATCCTGGGCAGCCAGCGGCGCGGACAACGCCAGGGCAAAGGCGGCGGTCAAGAGGGATCGTCCCACGCGTGGCAAACTCATGTACAAACCCCCGGTGTTCGAAAACCGCAACTATACGAGGCGATAGCGCGCCCCGCTCCCTGCCGTAAGTCACTTCCCGACA
>DASYLE010000113.1:0-48653 GCA_036009745.1 Luteibacter sp.
GGTGGTCGCCACTGGACCCCGGCCTGCGCCGGGGTGACGGTGAGGGGGATGCGTGCCGCGCCTTGCTTTGCGCTTCGCTCTTGATCGTCATACCAGCGCAGGCTGGTATCCAGTGGCATCAGTGGTCGGTGGTCGCCACTGGACCCTAGCCTGCGCCGGGGTGACGATGCGAGGCTTCGGCAGTCCATTCGGCGGGCTTCATGATCGCGAAACGCTCGCGCAGTTCCGCGCGTCGCGCCAGTACCAGCAGCTCCTTGTCCTTGGTCAGCAGCACGCCCGCCTGCGCCGTCCATGCGAGCTCGAGGAACTTCTGGTCGTCCGGGTCCTTGCAGCGCGGTAGCTCGATGTCGATCACCGGCATCATGCGCATGCTGGCGTCGTAAGCCGCGACTGCCTTCGCCTGCGCATCGGCATCCAGCGCGAACTGCGGATAGCCGAGTACGCGTACCCATTCGGCGCGGCAATCGTCCCGCGTCACCGCTTCCAGGCCCTTGCCGAAGGCGTCGTGCAAGGCGGCGCACCAGGGATCGTCGAACACGAACAGGTCGAGGCAGACGTTGGTATCGAGGACGATGCGCGCGGTCATGAGCGGCGCTGGCGGTGGCCGCTCATCTCGACGCCGGCATTGTGTTCCAGGCGTGCGCATACCGGTACGGCGATCAGCGAGATCAAGGTGACCACGAGGAAGGCGACATTGAAGTCGCCGAGCAGCGCGTGCTCACGATGATGCAGGGATACCGAGGCATGCAGGGTCGCCGCCGCCACGCAGATACCGAGCGACAGCATCAGCTGCTGGAAGGTGGTGTAGAAGCTGGTTGCGCTGCTTAGCGAGGTGGTGGGCACTTCGGCGTAGGCGACGGTGTTGTACGCGGTGAACTGCAAGGACTGGAAGAATCCGCCAAGTGCGAGTACCGCATAGATGACCGATAGCGGCCAGTCCGTCCGGAAGGCCGCGCACAGACCGATGAATACCGTGGCGATGAGGCCGTTCCAGACCAGCACGCTGCGGAAGCCGAAGCGCTGCAGCACCGGTTTGGCCGTGGCCTTCATCAACACCGCACCGGCGGCGGAAACGAAGGTGACCAGGCCGCTATGCGCCGCAGACATGCCGAAGCCGAGCTGCATCATCAACGGCAGCAGGAAGGGCATCGAGCCGGCGCCGATCCGGGTCAGCGAGCCGGCGATGACGGACAGCCGGAAGGTCGGCATCTTCATCAGGTTGAGATCAAGGATCGCGTTCGGGATGCGTCGCGCGTGCATGATGTACAGCGCACCCGCGACCGTGCCGCCGCCGAGCAGGGCCAGCGACTGCCACGGCGAAGCCAGGCCACGGCCAGCCATCTCGAAGCCGAAGACCAGGCAGGACAGGGCGATGCCGGACAGGATGAATCCGGAGAAGTCGAAGCGCGGCCGCGACGGATCGCGCACGTTGGGCACGAAGCGCAGGGCGAGCAACAAGCCGATGATGCCGATAGGCACGTTGACGTAGAAGATCCAGCGCCAGGACAGCAGGGTCACCAGCATGCCGCCAAGCGGTGGACCGAGCACCGGACCGATCAGGGCCGGCACCAGCAACCACGACATCGCCGAGACCATGTCGGCCTTGGACACGGTACGCAGCAGGACCAGGCGCCCGACCGGCACCATCATCGCACCGCCCATGCCTTGCAGCAGGCGCGCGCCGACCAGCCAGGAAAGCGTCTCGGCCTGGCCGCACAGCATCGAACCCAGGGTGAACAGGACGATCGCCGCGCAGAAGACCGTGCGCGAACCAAGCCGGTCGGCGACCGCGCCGCTGGCCGGGATGAACACGGCCAGAGTCAGCATGTAGGAGGTCAGCGCGACGCTCATCTGCAACGCCGACACGCCGAACGACACCGCCATGCTCGGCAGGGCGGTAGCGAGGATGGTGCCGTCGAGCTGCTCCATGAACAGCGCGCTCGCAATGATCAGCGCGACCGTTCGGAAAGAGGGGGATGCGTTCAAGCGGCCGTCTTGGACGCTGCGGGGGCAGCGCTGCGAGGCGGGATTTTACGCCTCTTACCGCTGGAGCGCACCCAGCGAGAAGTACGTAGAGCCGGCAGTCGTGCATGCCCGGCCCCAAAGGACTCGCGCACAGGGTGCGCTCCCACAAGTCAGCGTCCGGCCAACGACTCTCCGGCAGGCGAATGCCTCAGCAAGGCCATCCGCGCCGCCTGCATCGTCTCGCCGTCCATCCCGGGATCCAGCGGCACCACCTTGCCCCCGATCAGTGCGGCTAGCGGCAGTCCATCGCGGAAGACGATGCGGCTGCCGGCGATGGCCGGCACCTTGGCGCCGGCGAGAATGGTCCCGACCAGGTTCAGCGGATCGCTGCCGGAGATGCTGAGCAGTCCACCGTCATGCACGCGCTGGCGGACCTGGCGCAACTGGGTCAACGCATCGGGCAGGGCGAACTGTTCGCCGACCAGGCCGTCGACGAAGCGGCCGCCGCGGATCTCACCGCGCGCTTCGAGCCGATGGAAGACCCGGCGCAGCTCGCGCCAAGGTGGCAGCCAGGCCGCCTCGCGCTCGAGGATGCGCCAGCTGACCACGCCATAGCGGCGCAGCAGGGTACGCGCCACATGTTCCAGCGCCTCGCTTTCGCCACGACGCCCGGCGACGGCCACGGGAGCCGGCCGGCGCGCCAGCGACCAGCGGCCCGCGTCCTCGATGCCCGACAGCGCATGCCGGCGCAGGCGACGATGGCGACTGCCGTTCCGCTTCGAAGCCGGCAGCAGCAAGGCGCGCAGGCCGGCGAAGCTGTCAGCGGTGGCGCGACCGGCGGCGACCAGCTCGCCGAGGGCGTCTTCCAGTTCCGTGCGCAGCAGATGAGTGCTCGAGGCCAGTTCGTCGAAGAATGAAGCACCTTCATCGCGCAAGGCATCGGCCACCGCCTGCGCGCGCGAGGACAACAGCACGTCCTGCGCGTCATCGCCGAGCGACGACCACAAGGCCAGCTGGCGACGTGGCACGAGCACGATCGGCGTGCCGCGGACCGGACCGGTCGCACCGCCCGCGCCCTGGCGCAACCGGCTCCAGACCACGCGACCGGCACGGCACAGATCGTCCAGCCACGAGATGCTGTAATCGTCCACGCGTGCCGGCAGCACCTCGGACTCCCAGGCGCTCGCAGCGACTTCGTAGCCTTCCAGCTGGGCGACGACACCGGCCAGCGCATCTGGTCCGCTGACCCGGGTCCCGGCGCTCACGTGCTGCCAGTCGAACAGGAAGCGCATGAAGTCGCGCGGCGCGACCGGCTCGATCTCGCGGCGCAGGCGGCCGATGGTATAGCGATGGATACGCGCGAGCAGATGCCGCTCGCACCATTCGACCCCGTCGAAACCCGGCGTGAACGCGCCGCGCATGACATAGCCCTCGCTCTCCAGCGAAGCCAGCGCGATGTTGATATCGGCGGGCGGCATATCCAGCGATGCGGCGAGCGTCGCCGCCGGCGTGGGGCCAAGGCCGGCGAGCCGCCCGCGCACGACCTCGACCAGGGCCTCCTCGCGGGTCCAGGTTTCCTTCTCGTAGCCCGGCGGCGCATCGATCGCCGGGCGCATCGACGACAGGTCGCGCAGCGCGCGCCACATCGGCAACTTTTCCGCCGCGATCCACAAGCCAGGTTCGATGCGCGTCGCGCGCGCCTGCCTGGTCAGCGCTTCGAGCCAGCGCAAGCCGTCGCCGGCCGCCTCCGCATCGGTCAGCGCGCCGAGCATGATCAGCGCCTCATGCATCTCGTCGGCATTGCGCGCCTCTGGCCAGGCCTCGGCACGCACGGCGGCGATCGCGTCCGCATCGAGCCGGCCGAGATCGTCCGCGCTCTCCGCCTCGTTCCAGCGGCGCGATTGCACGGCATGGGTGCGGCGCTCCTCGAGCGGCGCGTCGTCCAGGAACGCATACGGCGCCGCATTCAACACGGCGGCGGCCAGCGGCGAGGGCGCGGCCAGGTCGCGGGTGACCATGCGGATGGCGCCGCTTTCCAGTCCGCGCAGGACCTCGAGCAGGCCTTCGCTGTCCATCGCCTCATGCAGGCAGTCGTCGAGCGTCTGCGCGACCAGCGGGTGATCGGGTACCTCGCGTTCGCCGACAAGGTTTTCCGCACAGGCGACCTGGTCGGGGAACACGGTGGCGAGCAAATCCTCGCTCTTCATGCGCTGCAACTGCGGCGGCACCTTGCGGCCGCCACTGTAACGCGGCAAGGCCAGCGCCGTGGTCGCGTTCCAGCGCCAGCGCACGCCGAACAAGGGCGCGTCGAGCAGGGCCTGGATCAGCACGTGCTCGGCGGTGGCCGAATGCAGGTAACGGGCGACCTCGTCCAGCGGGAAGCTATGGCTGGTCGACAGCGACAGCACGATCGCATCCTCGGTCGCCGCCGCCTGCAGCTCGAAATTGAACTTGCGACAGAAACGCTTGCGCAGGGCCAGGCCCCAGGCGCGATTGATCCGGCTGCCGAAGGGCGTGTGGATCACCAGCTGGGTGGCGCCGGATTCGTCGAAGAAGCGTTCCATCACCAGGGTGTCCTGGGTCGGCAGGGCGCCCAATGCCGCCTTGGCTCGCGCAAGGTAGTCCACGATCTGCCGCCCGGCGGCATCGCTGATACCGACCTCGTCGACCAGCCAGGCCAGCGCCGCGTCGACACCACCCGCGTCCAGCCGCTGGTCGATGGTCTCGCGCAGGCGGGCCACGCCTTGCGACAGTTCCTTCGTGCGGCCCGGCGCCTCGCCGAGCCAGAACGGGATATTCGGCGGCGCGCCCTGCGCATCCTCGACGCGCAGACGGTCGCGCTCGACACGCAGGATGCGATACGCGTGGTTGCCGAGCTGGAACACATCGCCGGCGAGGCTTTCGATCGCGAAGTCCTCGTTGACCGAGCCGATCGTGGTCGATTGCGGCTCGAGCACCACGGCATAGTCGGCCATGTCCGGGATCGTGCCGCCCGAGGTCACCGCGGTCAGCTTCGCGCCGCGTCGCGCGCGCAGACGGCCCTGCACGGCATCGCGATGCACATAGGCGCCGCGCGGGCCCAGCCGCGTGCTGAAGCCATCGGCGAGCATGCGCACCATGGTGTCGAACTCGTCACGCGTCAGGTCGGCGAATGGCCAGGCCCGCCGGACCAGATCGAACAAGGCGCCCTCGTCCCATTCCTGGCTGGCGACCTCGGCGACGATCTGCTGGGCAAGCACATCCAACGGCTTGTGCGGCATGCGCAAGGCATCGAGTTCGCCACGACGCACGCAGTCGAGCAGGGCCGTGCATTCGATCAGGTCGTCGCGCGAATTGGGGAACAACCGCGCCTTCGGCGTGCCATCCACCGCGTGGCCGGCACGGCCGGCGCGCTGCAGGAAGGCAGCGATCGAGCGCGGCGAGGACAGCTGGCAGACCAGGTCTACCTCGCCGATATCGATGCCGAGCTCCAGCGACGCCGTCGCGACCAACGCGCGCAATTCGCCACGCTTAAGGCGCTGCTCGGCGTCCAGCCGCTGCTCGCGGGCGAGGCTGCCGTGGTGCGCCGCGATCGCGTCGGTGCCGAGCCGTTCGGACAGGTGCCGGGCAACGCGCTCGGCCATGCGCCGCGTATTGACGAAGATCAGGGTGGTGCGATGCTGCTCGATCAGGTTGCCGAGCCGGTTGTAGACCAGCTCCCAGGCATCGTTCGACATCACCGTTTCCAGCGGCACCGGTGGCACCTCGATGGCCAGGTCGCGGGTGCGGCCATGGCCGATGTCGACGATGGTGCAATCCTCGTCGCGCGCACCGACCAGGAATTTCGCGACCAGCGCGATCGGCTTCTGCGTCGCCGACAGACCGATCCGCGTCAGCGGTCGCTGGCATAGCGATTCCAGCCGCTCCAGCGACAGCGCGAGATGGCTGCCACGCTTGCTCGCGGCGATCGCATGGATTTCATCCACGATCACCGTGCGCGTATTGCCGAGCATGGCCCGGCCGGATTCCGAGCCGAGCAGCACATACAACGACTCGGGCGTGGTCACCAGGATATGCGGCGGATTGCGCTTCATCTTCTCGCGCTCGCCCGGCGGCGTGTCGCCGGTGCGCACCGCGGTGCGGATCTCCACGTCGGGCAGGCCGAGTTTTTCCAGCTCCGCGCGGATCCCCTCCAGCGGCGCTTCCAGGTTGATCCGGATGTCGTTGGACAGCGCCTTCAGCGGCGAGACGTAGACCACCGTGGTCTTGTCCGGCAGCCCGCCATGTTCGACCCCTTCGCGGACCAGTTCGTCGATCGCGGCAAGGAATGCCGTCAGCGTCTTGCCCGACCCGGTCGGCGCCGCGACCAGGGTATGCCGGCCCGACCGGATCGCCGGCCACGCCGCGACCTGCGCCGCGGTCGGCGACGGGAAACGCTGCTGGAACCAGCGGGCGACGGCGGGATGGAATTCGGCGAGAGGCATCGACAATTGTGAAGAAGGTGAATAACTTAGATGGGGTCGGCCGGCCACACTGGCAAGTGTCCGAGGATACGCCGGCTTGCACCGGAATCGTTACTCGCCCACCCTCTGTGGTTAGCCCCGAACCCATGGACGACACGCATGTCCCAGCGCCTCCTTGCCTTTGCCATCGCCCTGCTTGCCGTTCCCGCCGCCCATGCGGCCGACCATTCCTGGGCGGACAAGAGCCTCTCGCCCGACCGTCGTGCCGATCTGGTCCAGGCCGAGCTGACCCAGGACGAGAAATTCCAGCTGATCCGCAGTTATTTCGGCAAGGAACAGAACGGCAACCACCCACTGCCCGGGACCCTGGGTTCGGCCGGCTACGTACCGGCGATCCCGCGGCTTGGCCTGCCCGCCTTGCAGGAGTCGGACGCCGGGCTTGGCGTGGTCAGCCCCGGCATCCAGAAAGTCGGTTCAACCTCGCTGCCGGCTGGGATCGGCGTGGCGGCCAGTTTCGATCCGCAGGTCGCCTTCGTCGGCGGCGCGATGATCGGCGGCCAGGCACGGCACAAGGGTTACAACGTGCTGCTCGCCGGCGGCATCAACCTGGTGCGCGACCCGCGCAACGGCCGTAACTTCGAGTACGCCGGCGAAGATCCGTTACTTGCTGGCGTCATGGCCGGCAACGCCATCCGTGGCGTACAGAGCGCGAAGGTGATTTCCACCATCAAGCATTACGCGATCAATGCCCTGGAGACCGGCCGCAATACGCTGAGCGCCGATATCGACCCGGTGGCACTGCGCGAATCGGACCTGCTCGCCTTCGAGATCGCCATCGGTGTCGGCGACCCGGGTTCGGTGATGTGTTCGTACAACCGGATCAATGCCACGTATGCCTGTGAGAACCCGTGGCTGCTGAACGATGTATTGAAGGGCGACTGGGGCTACAAAGGCTTCGTGATGTCCGACTGGGGCGGCGTGCATGGCGCCGCGACATCGGTCATGGCCGGGCTCGACCAGGAATCGGCTGGCGAGGTGTTCGACAAGGAGGTGTTCTTCGACAAGCCCCTGCGTGCCGCCCTTGCCGCCAACCAGGTACCGCAGTCGCGGATCGACGATATGGTCCATCGCATCCTGCGCAGCATGTTCGCCCACGGCGTGGTCGACGAGCCTGTCGGCGCGGCGAAGATCGACTTCAACGCGGATGCGAAGGTCTCCCAGCACGCCGCCGAAGCTGGCGCGGTGTTGTTGCGCAACGAGGGCGACCTGTTACCCCTGTCACGTTCGCTGAAATCCGTCGCGGTCATTGGCGCGCATGCGGACAAGGGCGTCATCGCCGGCGGCGGCTCGTCCACGGTCACCGATGTCGACGGCGATGCGGTGCCGGGCCTGGCGCCGCTCGCCTGGCCGGGGCCGCAGATGTTCCATCCCTCGGCGCCGCTGAAGGCGATCGCGAAACGCGCGCGCAAGGTCGCCTATGCCGATGGCGTCGATGTGGCGGCGGCGGCGAAGCTCGCCGCGGCCTCGGATGTCGCCGTGGTCTTCGTGACGCAGTGGACCGCCGAATCCTTCGATCGCCCGGACATGGTCCTGAGCGACAACCAGGATGCGCTGGTCGCCGCCGTGGCCAAGGCGAATCCGCATACCGTCGTCGTGCTCGAGAACGGTGGCGCGGTGAAGATGCCGTGGCTGGGCGATGTGGGTGCGGTGCTCGAGGCCTGGTATCCGGGCTCGCGTGGCGGCGAAGCGATCGCGCGTCTGCTCTATGGCGAGGTCGCACCGTCAGGTCGCCTGCCGATGAGCTGGCCGAAGGACGAGAACCAGCTGCCGCGTCCGACGATCGAAGGCGCGGGACTGGGCTCGACCGCGAAGCCTGCCGATCGGGTGGATTACAACATCGAGGGCGCCGATGTCGGCTATCGCTGGTTCCAGCGCAAGAACCTCACGCCGCTGTTCCCGTTCGGCTATGGGCTGACCTACACGCACTTCGACTACGCGGACTTCAAGGTCGCCGTCGATGCCGCCGGCAAGCTGATGGCGAGCGTCAAGGTCACCAACAGCGGCAAGCGCGAAGGCGCCGACGTGCCGCAGGTCTATGCCACCTTGCCGGGTACGTCGTCGACGCGGCGCCTGGTCGGCTGGACGAAGATCTCGCTCAAGCCCGGTGAAAGCCGTCGCGTCGAGATCGCCGCCGATCCTCGCCTGCTTGCACGCTGGGACGATAAGAAGCACGGCTGGCACGTCGCCGCGGGTAACTACCACCTGCAACTGGGACGCTCGGCCATCGACTTCGCCGCCGAGGCCACGGTGGCCTTGCCCGAATCGACGCCGAAGTCGCCTTAACGGTTGGCGCGGCGCATCGCCCGGATGAACCAGGCGGTCGCCGCTATGCCGGCGACCAGACCGACGCCGGCGCCCCACAGCGAGCCCGGGCGACCGTCGATCAGGTAGCCGGTCGCGAAGCCAAGCATCAACAGGAAGGGAAGGGGCAGGCAGCCCATGGCGACGATTCCTCGCGAATAGTCGCCAAAGAATAATGCCTCAGGCGGCAACATCGCGCTTGCGTTCCACCTGGCAGCCCGGCAGTTCCAGGGTGACGGCGAAGTCGCGGTAACCGAGCGTGCGCCAGAAGCGCTGTGCGCCGCGGTTGCCGCTGAGCACTTCCAGGGTCAGGCGCTTGCGCGGCGACCAGATCGTCGAGCGCAGCATTTCAAAGGCGCGGCGACCGATGCCGCAGCGGCGCGCGCGGCGCACCACCAGGAACTGGCTGAGATAGATTTCGTCCGCGCTCTCTTCATACAGGGCATAAGCCAGGGGCCGGTCGCCCTCGTCCTCGAAGAGGACCACACGCTGCTTTCCCGAGGCAATGCCGGCAAGCACGCGCCGGTGCAGGGATTCCAGGTCGGTCGGCCCGACGTCCGCTCCTTCGTCGATCAGTGCGCGGTTGAGCCGCGCGATGAGGTTGCAGTCGTCGAGCGTCGCGAAACGGTAATGGTGAACGTCCAAGACACGATCCAGGCATGCGGCCAATCGCCGCCGGTGCGAGCGGGGATCGCGCATGCTCCGCGTGGGTGCCCCGAAAGCCTGCCTACTTTCCTCCCGATGCCAGTAAAGGATCGAGCCCGGAGGCCGTGTGGCGACGTAACGCGCGCATAAATATTCGGCGGGATGCGTAAAAAGTGCATGGCCTGGACGCTCACGCGTCCAGGCCATGGAGAGCCGTCCGTGGCTTCGAGCGGACGTATTCGCCCGCTACACGCGGCCCGGCATAAGCCGACGCGGCGCGAACTCCGACGAAGGGGGGGAATCGACCTTTCCCGGGAGGGATGACGGCATCCTGCCGTCCAGGTCGGTCGTCGGCGTATCCGATAGGCGGACCGGGTGCGCCGCTGTCAGTCGATAGCGGCAGCACTTCTGTTCGCCCACGGACGAATCCTCACCCAAGGCGCTGACAGCGGATATAGGAAAAACCTTAAAAACGTGGCGGATTTCAGTCCGTCGCCATCACGCGCGCGGACGAGCCACCGCGGCGGGAGAGCGTTTCCCATATCGCGACCGCCAGCATGATCATCGTGGCCAGGCCGCCGACCATCAACAGGTCGGTGAACGGCGCGAACACCATCAGGATCGCAAGGGCGACCAGTCCGCCGATATGCGACAGCGGGAAGCGGCCGAATACCAGGGTCTTGTAGATGCCGTTGCCAAGCAGATAGAGCAGCGGACCGCCGGTCAGCACGAACATCGAGGCCATCGTGATCCGCCCGTCGGGATGATCGATGACCAGTTCGTTGGCCACCGCCGAGACGATCACGCCGGCGACCATCACCGCATGCACATAGTGGAACGACGCCCCCATGCGGCCCGGGTCCTCCGCGTGCAGGATCGCTTCGCTACCCTGCTGGCTGCCGGTATCGAAGTACACCCACCACATGGCCAGGGCCCCGATGAAGGCCACCAGGAAGGCGATCAGCACGGGAAGGTCCGACCAGTCCGCGGTCTCCGAAAGCGTGGCGCCGGTGACCAGGATCGACTCGCCCAGTGCGACGATCACGAACTGCTGGCAACGCTCGGCGATATGCCCGCCCTCGATGGTCCAGTCGGTCGTGAGTGAACGGCCCATGCCGGGCAGGCGAAAACCGGTCATCGGTGCGAGGTAATCGCAGGCAACCGCGGCGATCCACAGTGGCAACCGCAGCTCGGCGACGAGGCCGCCGGCGATCCACAGGCATGCGGAAATACAGGTCCAGCCGAGGATGCGACGGAAGTTGGCGGCCAGCGGATGTCGACCCAGGTGCGCCAGGACGAAGAGCGTACGGCCGAGCTGGATCGCGACATAGCCCCCGGCGAACAGCAGCGCACGCGCGCCGAAGGCGCTGGGAATGGCCGCCGCCATCACCAGCCCGCAGAGCATGATGGCGAACAGCAGCAGGCGCATCGGCATGGCTTCCGGGTCGAACCAGTTGGTCACCCAGCAGGTGTACTGCCAGGCCAGCCAGACCCCGAACCAGAGCACCGCGGCCTCGACCGCGCCGGAAAATCCATAGTCGTGCAGCAGCCGATGGGACAGCTGGGTGACCGCGAAGACATAGACGAGGTCGAAGAACAGTTCGACATTGGATACCTTTGCCTCATGCCCGTCGCGCGAACGCAGCAGGCTGGCGGTTCCCCAGAAAGCCATGCACCTCTCCCCAAGCCAGGTAACGCCAGTGTAGCGGCGCTAAGGGTAAGCGAAGCTTGCGGTGGCAGCATGCCGCTTCAATCTGGCCTGATGGCCGGCTTTCCCGCATGCCCGAGGCGCCATGATCTCCAACATCCCGACCGCCAGCCCGCTCCGCCAGCGTTTCGCCCCCCTTGCCTGGCTCGGCCTGGTCTTCGTCGTCATCGCCTTCGTCGTCCGCCTGATCCTGTTGATCCACACCGGCAAGGACGTGCCGCATTCGCCGCTGAACTGGCTGTACATTTTCGGCGTAGGCCTTGGCTACGACCTGCTGACCTTCGTCTATGTCGGCTGGCCGCTGCTGGTCTTCCTCTGGCTGATGCCGAGGCGCGCCTATGTCTCGACGCCCGGTCGGGCGATCCTGGCGGTGTTCTGCTTCATCCTGCTCTATGCCCTGCTGTTCAACGGCGCCGCCGAGCTGGTGTTCTGGAACGAGTTCAGTGCGCGCTTCAATTTCATCGCCGTCGATTACCTGGTCTATACCCACGAGGTGGTCGGCAACATCCAGCAGTCGTATCCGATCGTGCGCTGGGTGCTGATGCTGCTGGCACTGGCCGTGGTGATCTTCTTCTTCAGTCGCCGGCGCATCCGTGCGACCGATAGCGGCTCGACCTTCCTCGGACGTAGCAAGGTGGTGCTGGTCTGGCTGCTGCTGACCGTGGCCGGCAGCTACGCGGTCGACGCGAGCATGAAGGACCGCTCCGCGAACAACTATGTCAACGAGCTGGCTGGCGATGGCATCTACCAGTTCGTCGCCGCGTTCCGCAATAACCAGCTGGACTACGAGAAGTACTACCAGACCCTGCCGCTGGACCAGGCCTACGGCATCATGCGCCAGCAGTTGCAGACGCCCGACGCGCGCTTCGTCAGCGACGATCCGCACGACCTGACCCGCCAGATCACCAACACGGGCCCGGAAAAGCATCTGAATGTCGTGCTGATCACGGTCGAGAGCCTGTCCGGCGATTACATGAAGGCGCTCGGCAATAAAAAGGACGACATTACCCCGAACCTCGACGCCCTGGCACAGAAGAGCCTGTTCTTCACCCAGATGTACGCCACCGGCACGCGCACGGTACGCGGCCTCGAGGCGCTGTCACTGTCGATCCCGCCGACACCGGGCGAGTCGATCATCAAGCGCAAGGATAATGAAGGCCTGTTCTCCCTGGCCGACGTCTTCAACGAGAAGGGCTACAAGTCCGAGTTCATCTACGGTGGCTACGGCTACTTCGACAATATGAACTATTACTTCTCGCAGAACGGCTACGAGACGGTCGACCGCAACGTGATCGCGAAGAAGGACATCCACACCGAGAACGTCTGGGGCGTCGCCGACGAGGACCTGTTCACCCTGGTGATGCAACGCATGGACAAGGCCTACGCGGAGAACAAGCCGCTGTTCGCCAATGTGATGACCACTTCGAACCACCGCCCGTTCACCTGGCCGGAAGGCCGCATCGACATGCCGAACGGCCTGCGCCGTGGTGCGGTGAAGTACACCGACTGGGCGATCGCCGATTTCCTCAAGCGCGCCGCGGACAAGCCGTGGTTCGCCGATACGGTGTTCGTGATCATCGCCGACCACTGCGCCACCAGCGCCGGCAAGACCAGCCTGCCGGTGGACCGTTACCACATCCCGCTGATCATCTATTCGCCGAAGTACATCCAGCCGGCGAAGATCGACCGCGTGATCAGCCAGATCGACGTGCCGCCGACCCTGCTCGGCCTGCTCAACTTCAGCTACACCAGCAAGTTCCTCGGCTACGACCTGTTCAAGCTGGAGCCGGGCCGCGAGCGTGCCTTCATCAGCACGTACCAGGAGCTCGGCTATATCCACGGCGACCGGCTGACCTCGATGATTCCGCGCGAGAAGGCCAAACAGGTCAAGCCTGATTTCGAAACCGGCGACGCGACCCCGGTGGAGCAGGTGAACCAGACCGACGTGGACGCGGCGATCGCGTACTACCAGATTGCCAGCTACCAGTTCGATAACGGTTTGATGAAATACAAGGGCACCGCGAAGTAAGCTCTTCTCCCTCGCCCGGAGGGAGAGGCTTGGGGTGAGGGGGAGCCAGCGTGTCGCTTCGTCTGGTTCGCCCTCATCCGCCTGCGCCTCAGAGGTGAACCTTCGCCTCGACGTACAACGTCCGCGACGGATACGGGTAATAGACGAAGTAACGACGATCGGTAAGATTGTCGACGCCAACACCGAGATCGATCTTGTCCGTCGGTTTATAGACGAACTTCGCATCCCAGGTCAGGAAGGCGCTGGCGCCGCCGAAGGTATTCGGATCGATGTCGCTATGGTCGAGCGTGTTGTACTGCCGCCCCGAATAGCGTCCGGCCAGGGTCACCGCCGTGGTGTCGCCGGTGTGATACGTCGCCACCATATTCGCGCGCCAACGTGGGATCCGGTAGAACTGCTTGCCTTCGGATGCCGGGAACTGCCGGTTGGTCACCGTCGTCGCCTGCGTGTATGACGCATTGGCGGACAGATCAAGCGCACTGACCCACACGCCTTGCCCCTGCCAGCTCGCCTCCGCGCCACGCGTGCGGACCAGGCCGACGTTCTGCACATTGGTGACGTTGGGAAACACCGTGGTATCGGTCTGGCTGAACAACGTATTGCGTGTGTCGCTGCGGTACAGCGAAAAGCGGGCCACGCCATTGGCGCGGTACCACTCGGCCGAGAGTTCACGGGACAGGTCGTTCTCGGGCTTCAGGTTCGGATCGTTGTTGACCAGGACCAGGCCATTGAACGAGCCCTGGAACAACTCGCCCACGGTCGGGAACCGGTACGCCCGTGCGACGGACAGGCGCAGCGTCAGATCGTCCGCCGCCTGGTAGGCCAGTGATGCCTTCGGCGAAGTATGTGTTTCCTTTCGCTCCGGATAGGCCACCGCGGCCGCCGGCGTGACAAGGCTGCCGTCGAAGGCACGCCACTGCTCATAGCGTGCACCGAGAGTCAGCTGCCAGCGTTCGTCCAGTTGCCAGGCGTCCTGCAGGTAGAGGGCCTGGGTCTGCGTGCTGCCGGTACCCCCACTGATCAGCGCGCCAGCATCGCCGGTACGCCATTGGTCGAGCGCATCGGATCCGTTCTGCAACGCATAGCCGTCGAAGTGGTAGCCGAAGCTGAGCCAGTGGGTGTTCGGGCCCGGTATATCCGGCTTATAGCTGGCGCGCAGGTCGAGGGTGCGCCAGCGGCTGCCGTCGGTCGCGGTGAACTGGCCGGCGCCGTTGTCCACCAGGGCGCTGTTGGCCACGCGATCCTGATTCCGGTCCATATCGAAATACGAAGCCTCGACACCGACATTCCAGCCGCTTTCGTTATGGGTCCCCAGCGATGCGCCGTACATATAGTTGCGGCTGTCCCGCGTACTGGGCGCGAAGAAATTCGCCGGGATCGTGTACTGGCGGCCGTCGATGGCGACGATGCCGGCGAGCACGGGACGACCGTTCGCATCGCGCAGGAACGATTCGGTGCGGTGGGCCAGGTCCTGGTTCCAGTAACCGAAAGTGAAACCGCCCTGCAGGGTCGGCGTGAAGTCATAAGCCAGCTTGAGCTTGGCCTCGTCCTGGCTGGTCGCCTCCTGGCCTTCGCTGTTGATGCCGAGCACGACCCGCGGCCTGCCGTTGGCGCCGGTGTCGGCGATGGCGCCGGTGACCGGAATCGCGGCCGCCGACACGGGCGTCCCCGACAGGTTCTGGGTACCGAAGACCAGCGGCTGGCCGTTGCTTTGCAGGTGGGCCACGCCGAGCAGGAAGGAGAAATTCCCGATCCGGTCGCCAAGCGTGGCACTGCTACGGTTGCCGCCATAACTGCGATCGACCCCATACATCTTCACCGACTGGGTGAATACCTGGGTCTCGGCGCTGAGCTCCAGCTTCGTCGGCATGCGCGTGGTCATCAGCACCGTGGCACCGATCGCATTGCCCGGATACAGCGCCGAATAAGCACCGTAGATCACATCGACCCGGGCGAGGTTGTCCGGGAAGGCCATCGACCAGCGCGGTGGATCGGCCCAGTTGCTGCCGAGCAGGTTGCTGAGCAGCATGCCGTCCAGATACACCAGGCCGCGTGCGCTCTGTACATTGCTGGTGCCCCGCACCGAGAACGTCGCGTTCTCGTCACCGATGAATCGCTTGCGGATGCCGAAGGCCGGCATGTACTTCAGCGAGTCCTCGGCATTGACCACGTTCAGCTGGTCGAGCTCGGCGGCGGTGATGGATTGGGTTACCGCTGGGATGGTCGGATCCACGCCGGCCACGCGATTGGCCGAGACGCGGATTTCCTTCAACGGCTGCACCTGCGGTGCATCGTCGGCATGCGCCAGCGGCAGCGCGGCCAGCAGGGCCAGGGCGAGCGGGCGGCGAAAAAGCACGAGGACGCGCGCGCCTCCGTGGTAACGGGTGGGTCGGTTGGACATGGCTTGGAACTCGACGGCGGTCGGACACGGCGCCGGGCACAGGCCCGGCACGGACGGATCGGAACGATCAGGCGTCGACGGCGGGCGGTCCGCGCGGTGCGGCGGCAAGCAGGCTGGCCAGGCGTGTCGCATGACGCGCCGGCGGAAGAGGGAAGGCATGGGCCACCGACGGTCGCAGCGCGGCGACGTACGCCACGGCGGAGAGCCCGGGCTCATGGGACAGCAGCGAGCAGTAGCCGCACTGGGCCATGTGGTCGGCATGCTGGTCCGGCATGGCCGGTGCATGACGGTCGACGAGGCCGGCGCTACCTTCGCACCAGGCGCCCAGGTCGGGGAACGAGGACATCGCCGGCATGGCCCGCGAGACCACCGGCGCCAGCACCGTCAACCAGATGGCGACGACCGCCATCCAGGCCACGATACGGTTGTGCGCTATGCCACGACGCAAGACTTGCCCCTCGAATCAACCCTTGAGCAGGGTCCAGGGATGATCGCATGCCGAACATGTACGACAGGTGCGGCAAATAGCCCTACTGAAAAGCTCGCGATCGCGGGCTCTGCCCGAAAAAGAAAAAGCGCCGGGGACGTGGGTCCCCGACGCTTTTCGCTGGCCTATCAGGCAGCAGCGTCCTTGAGCTTCTTGAGCGGACGCACCTTGACCTTGACCGAGGCCGGCTTGGCCGCGAACCAGCGCTCTTCACCGGTGAACGGATCCTTGCCCTTGCGCTTCGGCTTGGCGGCGACGGCCACCGAGGTGATCTTCAGCAGGCCGGGCAGGGTGAACGCACCGGCGCCCTTCTTGTGGATCGAACCGGCGATCACGCCTTCCAGCGAAGCCAGCACGGCCTTGACCGACTTCGACTCGACGCCGCTGTGCTCGACGATGGTTGCGACAAGGCTCGACTTGGTGAGCGCTTCCTTGATCGGCTTGATAGCGCCGGCGGTCTTTGCAGGCGCCTTGGCTGCCGCTTTCTTGGCCGCCGGAGCTTTCTTGGTGGATTTAGCCATGTTTGTCTGATCTCGGATATGGATGAAACGGTCCTTGCGACCGTCGCCCCCGTGGGCGCCTCACTCTAACGCCGGATTAGCCCTTAGAAAATAGGTATTTTGCAATTCGACGATAAAAATATGCCTTTCCCAAGGGGGTCGAGCAGGCCAGGGTGCCTCCGGACACCATCACCGACCACCGCAAAGGCCGTGAGCGACGCTTCACGTGCGCTGCGTTAGCGTCGTTCGCGTCGCCGGGAGCGCCCGATGAAACGCATGATTTCGCTGTTCACCCGAACCGTCCGCGCCGCGTGGGATGGCTTCACCGATGACGAACTGATGACGCGGGCCGCCGCCCTGGCGTTTTACTCCGCGCTGTCGTTCGCGCCGCTGCTGGTCCTGCTCCTGTGGATGCTTTCGGCCCTGCGCGCCGAATGGCAAACCGATCTGGTCAACAGCCTGACCGGTGTCCTCGGCGAACAGGGCGCCGGCGCGGTGAAACTGGTCATGGACAATGCCCGGGCGCGCCCGCACCTGGGCAATATCGTCGGCATCATCGGCCTCATCGTCACCGTGGTCAGCGCTTCGGCGGTCTTCGCCCAACTGCAGTCCACCCTCAACCGGGTCTGGCGGGTTCGCGCCAAGCCGGGCACCAGCCACGCCGTCTTCGGCTGGCTGCGCACACGCGCCCGCGCCCTCGGCCTGCTGATTGGCGTCACCTTCCTGCTGATCGTCTCGTTCGTGATCAGCGCACTGATCCAGACCTTCGTGCCCGGCGACACCGTGGCCTGGCTGGTGGTCGAGAATGTGGTCGCGATGGCGGTCTTCGTGGTCGTCTTCGGTGCCATGTACCAGGTGCTTCCCGATGCCAGCATTGCCTGGCGCGACGCCGCGCGCGGCGGATTCCTCACCGCGGCACTGTTTATCGCCGGCAAATACGTGATCGGGCTTTATATAGGCTATGCACGCGTCGGCGGCGCCTATGGCCCGGCAGGCGCCATCGTGGTCCTGCTGACATGGGTGTACTACGCCTCGATCATCGTCCTGCTCGGCGCCGAACTGACCCACGGCCTGGCGATCGCCCGGGGGGTCAAGACCGAGCCGAACAGCTACGCCGAACGGATCGAACCGTTCGGCGAGGACCGTGAGGCCTGAGTCTGGACCCGGTTCAGTCGGTGTCGACCAGCACCAGTTCCGCATCTTCCTTCGCGGTGATCCGCAGGGAGGGCTCATCACGCACCGCGGCGCCATCGCGGGCGGCCAGCGCCACGCCATTGACCTCGACCGCACCGGTAGCCGGTACCAGGTAGGCATGGCGACCCGGCCCGACCGCATAGTCGAGTGACTCGCCGGCCTTCAGGCTGGCGCCGAGCACGCGCGCATTCGCACGGATCGGCAACGCATCCGTGTCGCCCTCGATACCGCTGGCGAGGACCACGAAGCGGCCCGAGCGGTCGCCCTTCGGGAACGGCTTGGCACCCCACGCCGGCTTCTCGCCACCGCGGTTGGGCATGATCCATATCTGGAAGATCCGGGTGGCGTCGGGCTCGGCGTTGTACTCGGCGTGACGGATGCCGGTGCCGGCACTCATCACCTGCACGTCGCCCGCTTCGGTACGGCCCTTGTTACCCAGGCTGTCCTCATGGGTGATCGCGCCTTCGCGGACATAGGTGATGATCTCCATGTCGGAGTGCGGATGCGGCGGAAAGCCGGTGCCCGCGGCGATGGTGTCGTCGTTCCATACGCGCAGCGCGCCCCAGCCCATGCGCTTGGGGTCGTTATAGCTGGCGAAGGAGAAATGGTGCTTGGCATCGAGCCAGCCGTGGTTCGCGCCACCGAGGCTCTGGAAGGTTCTGACGTCGATCATGACGAACTCCGATGGGTGAATGAAGACGCGTATTTTGCGCCTTTACCCCGGCTGGCGCGCCGTTGGGGCGGGGAACTGACTGTTTCCTGGCCAAGGCTTGAATGCACTCGAAGTGCTTGAATCGGGCCGCCGGCGCTGCATATAGAAGCCATTGCGACGGCCACCCGGCCGCCTGCCGACCTCTTTAGCAAGGACCCGGGATGATTCCGTTCTCCGTACTCGACCTTTCCCCCATCGTCCGCGGCGCGACCGCGGCCGACGCCCTGCGCAACACCCTGGACCTGGCGCAACACGCCGAAAAGTCCGGGTACGAGCGCTATTGGCTCGCCGAACACCACAATATGACTGGCATCGCCAGCGCGGCCACCGCCGTGGTCATCGGCCATGTCGCCGCCGGCACCTCCACGATCCGCGTGGGCTCGGGCGGCGTGATGCTACCCAACCATGCACCCCTGGTGATCGCCGAACAGTTCGGCACCCTGGCCTCGTTGTTCCCAGGCCGCATCGACCTCGGCCTCGGCCGCGCACCCGGCACCGACCAGCAGACCGCCCGCGCACTGCGCCGCTCGATGGGCCCCAGCGACGACCGCTTCCCGCAGGACGTGATCGAACTGCAGCATTACTTCGCCGACCCGGTGCCGAACCAGGCGGTACGCGCCGTTCCCGGCATGGGCCTGCATGTACCGATCTGGCTGCTCGGCTCGAGCCTGTTCAGCGCGCGCCTCGCCGCCGAACTCGGCCTGCCGTTCGCCTTCGCCTCGCATTTCGCGCCGGACCTGATGATGAATGCGCTGCAGGTCTATCGCAGCCTGTTCAAGCCATCGGCCGATCTGCAGAAACCGCATGCGATGCTCGGTATCAATGTGGTCGCCGCCGATACCGACGAGGAAGCACGACGCCTGTTCACGTCGCTGCAGCAGCAGTTCATCAACCTGCGCCGCGGCGTTCCCGGCCAGCTGCCGCCACCGGTCGACGATATCGGCACGATCGCGCCGGCCGTGGAACGTGTCGGCGTCGACCAGGCGCTTGGCTGTTCGGTGATCGGGTCGCGCGCGACGGTACGCGCTGGTTTGGCCGATTTCATCGAGCGCACCGGTGCTGACGAACTGATGGTGACGGCCACGATGTTCGATCATTCGGCGCGGGTGAAGTCGTTTGAGATGGTGGCGGAGATTCGTCGCGAACTTGCCTGAGTTGGGTGTCGGGTTTCGGTGAGCGTGTCGGCAGCCAGGGCGCCGGGATCAAAAGCCGGCTGATCGCCGTGTATCCATGATGGCCAGCGTGAAAGGTCTGGCCCCAAAGGACTCGCGAACAGGGTTCGCTCCCACAGGAGCAGGTTGCGGCGACCTTGTGGGAGCGAACCCTGTTCGCGAGTCCTTTGGAGCCGCGGCTTCCGGATCGCCGTCTTGCCCTTGATCGAGATACACCGCCAAGCCGTTGCCGTGGTCACACTTTTTTTCCCGGACAGCAATGGGCCTGCACCGGGGGCCGGTGGGGTCGCGTTCCGATTTTAGAGGATGGCCAGCACGGCTTCGGGCGGACGGCCGATAGCTGCCTTGCCGTCGCGTACCACGATCGGCCGTTCGATCAGCTTCGGGTTGGCGACCATCGCCGCGATGAGTTCATCGCGGCCGAGTTCGGCGCGGTCGAGACCGAGCGCGCCGTATTCCACTTCATCGCGACGCATCAGTTCGCGCGGTTCGAGGCCGAGGGCATCGAGAATTCCTGAAAGCTCAGCCACGCTGGGCGGCGTCTTCAGGTACTCGACGACGTCAGGCGCGATGCCGCGCTCTTCCAGCAAAGCCAGCGTTGCCCTGGACTTCGAGCAACGCGGGTTGTGATAGATGCGAACCTCGCTCACGGCTTAGCGGTTGCCGTTGCTGTTACCGCCACGGTTGCCGCCGCCGGGACGACCACCGCCGCCGCCAGGACGACCGCCACCGCCACCCGGGCGACCACCACCGCCACCGGGACGACCGCCCGGACGGGCGCCGCCACCGGTGCGGTTGCCGCCGCCGGTACCGCCACCGCCGCCAGGACCGCGCGAACGGCCCGCGGCATTGCCTTCATAACGACCACCGCCAGCCGCCGGCGCGCGATTGCCGTCGGCGCGATTGCCGCCCGGACCGCGACTGTCGCCGCCCGTGCGGTTGCCGGTCGGGCGCGCGTCATTGCTGAAGCGACCACCGCCCGCCGCCGCAGGACCGCCGCGACCGCCGGCCGGCTTGCCGCGTCCGCCGCCACCGGCTGGACGTGCATTGCCGATACCGGGACCGCCGGGCTTGCTGCGCGTATCGCCGGCGAACCAGGTGCGCACCGAGGGCAGTTCCTGGCCGGGAGCGACACGACGGCCCTTGCGGACGCCGCCGCCGGCACGATCCGGCCGGTCGACATTGCCGTTCACTTCGCGACCGCCGGCGGCCGGGCCACCAGGACGGCGACGGCCGTTGCTGCCGCGGACCGGGTCTTCGCGGATACGGTCGTAGGCGGTCAGTTCGCGGGCCTCGTCCTTATGGCCGCTGGTCCAGGCCGAGCCGGTGCGCTGGTCGGGCTTGTATTCAGTGACGCTGCGCGAGGCGCGGCGCTGATGGACGACGGCACTCAGGGTAAGCACCGGTGCCGGCGCGCCCAGGTTGATCTTGCGACGCAGCTCCTTGATCGCTTCCTCGTCCAGCGCTTCGCTGTCGCCGCGACGCAGTGCCCGCGGCAACTCGACGCTGCCGTAGCGGATGCGCTTGAGGCGGCTGACCAGGAAGCCCTGCGAATCCCACAGGCGACGGACTTCGCGGTTGCGGCCTTCGCGGATGACCACGCGGAACCAGCTATGGCTGCCGCCACGACTGATCACGGCGATCTCGTCGAAGCGGGCGGGGCCGTCTTCCAGCTCCACGCCGGCTTTCAGCCGCTCGATGATCTCGTCGGGCACTTCGCCGTGCACGCGGCACAGGTATTCGCGCTCCAGGCCGCTGCTCGGATGCATCAGCGCGTTGGCCAGTTCGCCATCGGTGGTGAGCAGGAGCAGGCCGGTGGTGTTGATGTCGAGGCGACCGACCGCGACCCAGCGCGCACCCTTCAGGCGCGGCAGCTGTTCGAACACGGTGGGACGGCCTTCGGGATCCTCGCGGGTGGTCACCACGCCTTCGGGCTTGTGGTACAGCAGGACTTCGGCGTCGCTGCGCGAATCGGTGGCGACGACGAACTGCTTGCCGTCGAGGACGACACGGTCGCCAGCGTGGACGCTGGCGCCGATGGTCGCGGCGGCGCCATTGACTTCGACTTCGCCGGCCTGGATACGCTGTTCGAGCATCCGGCGCGAGCCGAGGCCGGCATTGGCCAGGACCTTGTGCAGGCGTTCTTCGAGCAGGGCGGCGTCCTCGGGACGACCATCGCGCTTCAGGGTTAACAGGGAACGTTGTGGCGCATTCATGCGCGTGACTCCTCGGTATCTTTCGATGCGTCGCCTTCGTCGGCGTCCGCATGGGTCTCTGCCTCATCGGCAGTGGAAGGTGCCGCGTCGCCCTGGGCGTCGTCCGGCTGGTCGTTGGCGGCGACGGGAAGCTCCTCGTGGGAAGCGGTTTCCACGTCGTCCATGGCCTCGCCGGCGATCGCCGGTTCGGCCTCGTCACCCGCACCGTCGTCGAGGACGACGGCAACGCGGGCGGGCAGGGCGTCATTGTCGCTGTCGAGGCGCAGCTGAGGATTGAGATCCTCCATGTCGCGTATCTCGGCCAGGGGCGGCAGGGCGTCCAGGGATTTGAGGTTGAAATAGTCGAGAAAGCCGCGGGTGGTGCCGAACAGTGCCGGCTTGCCGGGTACGTCGCGATAACCGACGACACGGATCCACTCACGTTCTTCCAGGGTCTTGATGATGTTCGACGAGACCACCACGCCGCGAATCTGCTCGATCTCCGGACGGGTGATCGGCTGGCGATAGGCGATCAGCGCCAGGGTTTCCAGCAGGGCGCGCGAGTAGCGGCTCGGCTTTTCCGACCACATGCGCGACACCCAGGGGTGCACGTCCTGGCGGACCTGGTAGCGATAGCCGGACGCGACCTCGATCAGTTCGATGCCGCGTTCGGCGCTGTCGGTGGCGAGGCCTTCCAGGGCGTGGGCGAGGTCGTCATTGCCGACCTCTTCCTCGTCCTGGAACAACGCCTTGAGCTGTGCAACGGTCATCGGCTGGGTGCTGGCAAGCAGCGCCGCCTCGACGATCTGTTTCAGTTGCTCTATCTGCATGGGCTCTTGTCTTGATTACGGGTCGCCGGCGTGGGCCGGGTCAGGCCAGTTCCTGTTCCTGCTCCGACTCGGTGGCCGGGGCCATCTTCGTCTTCAGGTAGATCGGTCCGAGGGATTCCTCCTGGACGATCTCCACCAGCATTTCCTTGGCCAGCTCCAGCATGGCCAGGAAGGTCACCACCACGCCCAACCGGCCTTCGGCGATGTCGAACAATGTCTCGAAACGATGGAAGCTGCCGTCGCCGAGCGAGGTCAACAGGTCGCCCATGCGCTGGCGGACGCTCAGGGGTTCGCGTTGGATCGCGTGATGGGTGAACAGGTCGGCCCGGCCCAGGACATCGCGGAGGGCGAGCAGCATTTCACGCAGGTCCAGCGGTGGCGGCACGCGGACCACGTTGTGTTCGCCGACATAGGCGTGCACCACGGTGGTATCGCGTTCCAGGCGCGGCAGTTCCTCGATATCCGCCGCGGCCTTCTTGAAACGTTCGTATTCCTGCAGGCGCCGCACCAGCTCCGCGCGCGGGTCGTCCTCCAGGCCTTCCTCGGCAGGCGGTCGCGGCAACAGCAGTCGCGACTTGATCTCGGCCAGGATCGCGGCCATCAGCAGGTATTCGGCCGCCAGTTCCAGCCGCATCACCTCGCGCATCATGTCGATGTAATCCATGTACTGCCGGGTGATCTCGGCGACAGGGATGTCGAGGATGTCGAGGTTCTGCCGGCGGATCAGGTAAAGCAGCAGGTCCAGCGGTCCTTCGAACGATTCGAGGATGACCTCGAGCGCGTCCGGCGGGATGTACAGATCCTGCGGCATCTGCAGCACGGGCTGGCCACGGACCAGGGCGAGCGGCATTTCCTGTTGCTGCGGCACACCGACAAAGGCTCCCCCGGCGATGGTTACGCCGTTCTCCGCCTTCCGCGGTGTTTCGACCACCTGTATTTCGGCTGGTTCGTTGCTCATTGGCACAAGTCAGAATAGCCGCGCGCCGCGGCCGGGCAGTGCAACGCCATCACGACGAATCGCCATGTCACTTCAAAGCTTTTTGCGGTCTGGACACGAAGCCTGGGAACGCCCTATTGCGCGTCGCTTGGCTGAAGTCTGCAGGATACTCGGCGGGTAAACCCCTGCCGAAGGATAGGATCGTGCGTCCGGTGCCCAACCGATTAGTCGACAGGTTATCGCCTGCCGGCCCGCAAGTCCAGCCCGCAGGGCGAATCCGTGGCATGGCAGTCGCGGCATAATAGGGGATGCCGGGCAAAGAGCGTTCAATCATTCATGTGGACATGGACGCTTTCTACGCGGCCGTGGAGGTGCTGGACGATCCCTCGTTGCACGGCAAACCGGTCATCGTCGGCGGCCTGGGGCCGCGCGGGGTGATTTCGACCTGCAGCTATGAGGCCCGGCGTTACGGCGTCCGCTCGGCCATGCCCACGGCCCAGGCCCGCCGGCTTTGTCCCGACGGGGTCTATATCGTGCCCCGGCACGACCGTTACCAGGAGATTTCCCTCGAGGTTTTCGAGGTCTTCGACGAAGTGACCCCGCAGGTCGAGGGGCTGTCGCTGGACGAAGCCTTCCTCGACGTCACCGCCAGCCTGAAGTTGTTCTCCTCGATCGAGGCCATTGGCCGACAGCTGAAATCGCGGATTCGTGAACGGACCGGGCTGAACGCGTCGGTGGGCATGGCCTCGAACAAACTGCTGGCGAAACTTGCCAGCGAATTGTCCAAACCTGACGGCTTTTTGCGAATTGCGCCAGATGAGGCACGCGCCTACCTCGATCCGCTGCCGGTTGGCAGGATGTGGACTGTCGGCAAGGTCGCCGAGGCCTCGCTGCACCGGATCGGTATCCGCACCATCGGCGAACTGGCCCGGTGCGAGCCATGGCGGCTGGAAAAAGCCATGGGCCGGCAAACCTCGCACCTGCAGGCGCTGGCCCGCGGCGAGGACGAACGCGAGGTCCAGGCGGCGGTCCGCGAGCAGTCGATCGGCTCGGAATGGACATTCGATACCGATATCGCCGAACTCGCGCTGGCGCATGCCTGGCTACTACGGCAATGCGAGAAGGTCGGCGCGCGGGCGCGGACTCGCGGCATGGTGCCGCGCACGGTCACGGTGAAGCTTCGCGAGCCGCCTTTTGTCACCCATACGCGGCAGGCACAACTGTCGGCGCCGGGGAATGCGACGCCGCCGATCTTTACCCTGGCACGACGTTTGCTTGATACCTGGTGGAATGCTCAGCCGCGTCCCCGCTTACGCCTGTTAGGGGTTAGTCTTTCGGGCTTCGGTGAGGTCGATGGAGGGCAGGTGGATCTGTTCGCGCCAGCGAAACCGGCGGGGCAGGCCGATGGTGTACAGGACCGCGTGAACGAGAAATTCGGCGCCGGCAGCCTGGTTCGCGCGGGGGTATTGAAGACCCGGGGACAGGACTGACGGAATGGCCGGCGAGGCAGGGTCGATCGGCGCGGCGCGCTTTCGTCCCAGGGATCGGGTAGGGAGAACCTTATGAAGAAGAAAAACGATGTCCAATGACGACATGGATGGTCTGAAACACCGCGCGAAGCTCCGGCATGCGCGGATGAAGGTCGAGACCGCGGTGCTGATGAGCCGTGGCGGTGAGGCGCACCCCACCGAACTGATCGATATCTCGGCGACCGGTGCGCTGCTGCGCCGCCCGCTGGGCTGGCGCGGCGAGGCGGGCGAGACCTGGGTGCTCGACATGATCTTCGGCAACGATCTGCATATCCATATGGAAGCGAGTGTCGCCCGCGTCTCCGCGCGGCAGATCGGCATGGAGTACACGCGCATTCCCGACGACAAGCAGACCCAGCTATGGAACCTGCTTGGTGGTTATGCCGATACGCTGGAAGAGTGGTCGGATAACTAGCGCGCCCTCTGGGAGCGTCCCTGTGTGGGAGCGCACCCTGTGCGCGAGTCCTTTGAGGCCGGGCCTTTCCCTGTTGCCGGCTCTGGAAGGCACGGCCCCAAAGGACTCGCGCAAAGGGTGCGCTCCAACAACGCTCCCGCAGATCAGGCGACTTTCGGCTTCTCGTCGCGCAATTCGCGGCGAAGAATCTTGCCGACATTCGTCTTCGGCAGGCTGTCGCGGAACTCGATCTGGCGGGGCCGCTTGTAGCCGGTCAGGTTGTCGTGGCAGAAGGTCTTCAGGTCTTCGGCCGTGAGCGCCGGATCCTTGCGCACCACGAAGATCTTCACCGCCTCGCCCGAATGCTCATCGGGAATACCGATGGCGGCGACTTCCAGCACGCCCGGATGGGTCATCACCACATCCTCGACCTCGTTCGGATAGACGTTGAAACCCGAGACCAGGATCATGTCCTTCTTACGGTCGACGATAAAAAAGTAGCCGCTCTCGTCCATCTTCGCGATGTCGCCGGTGCGCAGCCAGCCGTTCGCATCCAATACCTTGGCTGTTTCGTCCGGGCGGTTCCAGTAACCCTTCATGACCTGCGGACCATGCACGCACAATTCGCCGACGCCGCCCATCGGCAGGCGTTCGCCGTCGTCCGACCAGATCGCGACATCGGTCGAGGGGACGGGCATGCCGATCGAGCCGTTATAGGCAGGCAGGTCGAGCGGATTGATACAGACCGCCGGCGAGGTCTCGGTCAGGCCATAAGCTTCCGCGAGGGTGCAGCCCGTGACCTTTTTCCAGCGCTCCGCCACCGCCCGTTGCACGGCCATGCCGCCACCGAGACTGAGGCGCAGGTGCGAAAAATCGAGCTTGTCGAAACCCGGCGTGTTCAGCAGTCCGTTGAACAGGGTGTTGACACCGGTCAGTGCGGTGAATTTCACCTTGCCCAGTTCCTTGACGAATCCAGGCATGTCGCGCGGGTTGGTGATCAGGTAATTCAACCCGCCCAGGCGGGTGAA
Source organism: Luteibacter sp. (assembly GCA_036009745.1). Taxonomy (GTDB): domain Bacteria; phylum Pseudomonadota; class Gammaproteobacteria; order Xanthomonadales; family Rhodanobacteraceae; genus Luteibacter. The sequence goes on from DASYLE010000113.1 coordinate 26,530, forward strand.
CACCAGGCCGTTCGCGGTCAGCGAAAAGATGTGATAAAGCGGCAGCGCGGTGATGATGGTTTCCTCGCCCTGCTTGACGTGCTGGCCGATCCAAGCGTCGGCCTGCAGCATATTGGCGACCATGTTGCCGTGGCTGAGCATGGCGCCCTTGGCCACGCCGGTGGTACCGCCGGTGTACTGCAGGAAGGCGAGGTCGTCATGGCCGACATCGACCTTCGGCGGCTTGTGCTTCGCGCCGGATGACAGCGCGTTACGGAAGCGCACGGCACGGGCGATATGGAAGGCCGGAACGAGTTTCTTGACGTGTTTGACCACGAAGCTGACCAGCGCGCCATGGGGGAAGCCGAGCATGTCGCCCATGGCCGTCGTGATCACATGCTCTACGTGGGTTTCGCCGAGCGCCTGCTGCAAGGTCGCGGCGAAGTTGTCCAGCACCACGATGGCCTTCGCGCCGGAGTCCTCGAGCTGATGCTTGAGTTCGCGCGCGGTGTACAGCGGGTTGGTATTGACCACGATCAGGCCCAGCCTGAGCGCGGCGAACAGCGCGACCGGGTACTGCATGACGTTCGGCAGCATGATCGCGATGCGATCGCCCTTGACCAGCTTCAGCTCGCCGCTCAGGTAACCGGCAAAACGGGTGCTGAGCTCGTCGATCTCGCCGTAGGTGAGCGTCTGGCCGAAGTTGCTGAAGGCCGGTCGATGGCGGAATCGTTCGAAGGCTTCTTCCAGTACCGCGACCACCGAGCCATAGGCGTTGATGTCGATCTCGGCGGGGATACCCTGCGGATAGTGGTCAAGCCACGGACGCTCTGTGCTCATGAATCGGTCATGCTCCAGGTAGAGACATTGGGGCGACGTCGCGCCGTACCATCGAGGCATTGGAGCATACGCCCGCGTACAGCGGCAAGACGCAACGCAATGCGAACCGGGAGTGGTCGATGATGTGGAAAATGATGGCCTTGCTGGCCCTTGCCCTGTTCCTCGGTGGCTGCCGGCATACGCCTGACGAGACGCGGGTGCGTGAGGCGATCGCAGCCATGGCTTCGGCAGCCGAGGCCGGCAAGGCGGGCGAGGCAACCGAATCGCTCAGTGACGATTTCGACGGCAATGGTGGTGCGTTGGATAAAAAGTCGTTGGCGAACATGATCCGCCTGGTGCATCTGCGCGGGGCGCATATCGGCGTCACCATGGGCCCGATCGACGTGGAGCCACGCGGTGAACGCTTCGTGGCGAGCTTCACGGTGACGTTGACCAGCGCGAGCAATCTGTTGCCGGATCAGCTCGGTGTTTACAAGGTTGAATCGGGTTGGCGCAAGGAGGGTAGTGAGTGGCGTTGCTATACCGCTACCTGGGACAAATCGCTGTAGCCGACGCGCCGCCACTGGACCCCGGCCTGCGCCGGGGTGACGAATTGGTAGGTTTCCGTCACCCCGGCGCAGGCCGGGGTCCAGCGGCGATGCATGGGTTTTCGCGGCTTACGCAGCCTTGCGGCTGGCCAGCTGGCGGAGCACGTACTGCAGGATGCCGCCGTGGCGGAAGAACTCGCGTTCCTTCGGGGTCAGCAGCAGGACCTTGACGGTGAAGCTCTTCTTGCTGCCGTCCGGCGCGGTGGCGGTGACCGTGGCGACCTTCGACTCGCCGCCGTTCAGGCCGGTGATGTCGAGCTTCTCGTTGCCGGTCAGGCCGAGCGTGTGTGCGTTCTCGCCGTCCTGGAACTGGCAGGGCAGGACGCCCATGCCGACCAGGTTGGAGCGATGGATGCGCTCGAAGCTCTCGGTGATCACGGCCTTGACGCCGAGCAGGAGGGTGCCCTTGGCTGCCCAGTCGCGCGACGAGCCGGTGCCGTATTCCTTGCCGGCGAGGACGACCAGCGGGGTGTGGTCCGCCTTGTACTTCATCGCCGCGTCGTAGATCGCCATCTGTTCGCCGGTCGGCACGTATTTGGTATAGCCGCCTTCGACACCGTCCAGCATCAGGTTCTTGATGCGGATATTGGCGAAGGTGCCGCGCACCATCACGTCATCGTTGCCGCGACGCGAACCGTAGGAATTGAAGTCCTTGGCGTCGACGCCCTTGGAGATCAGGAAACGACCCGCCGGGGAATCCTTCTTGATCGAACCGGCCGGGGAGATATGGTCGGTGGTGATCGAGTCGCCGAACAGGCCGAGCACGCTGGCGCCATGGATGTCCTCGATGGTCCCCGCTTCCTTGCTCATGCCTTCGAAGTACGGCGGGTTCTTGATGTAGGTCGAATCGTCCCACTTGTACAGCGCGCCATCGGGCGAAGCGATCTGGTTCCAACGGCTGTCGCCCTTGAACACATCGGCGTAGCTGGACTTGAACATTTCCGGATTGATCGCACCGGCGATGGTGTCGGAGATTTCCTTGTTCGACGGCCAGATGTCCTTCAGGTACACCGGCTTGCCATCGCTACCTTCGCCGAGCGGTTCGGTGGTCAGGTCGATATCGAGCGTGCCGGCGAGCGCGTAGGCAACCACCAGCGGCGGCGAGGCCAGGTAGTTCATCTTCACTTCCGGGTGCACGCGGCCTTCGAAGTTGCGGTTGCCCGAGAGCACCGAAGCCACGGCCAGGTCGCCATCGGCGATGCCCTTGCTGACTTCGACCGGCAGCGGGCCGGAGTTGCCGATGCAGGTGGTGCAGCCGTAGCCGACCACGTAGAAACCGACCTTCTCCAGTTCCTTCAGCAGGCCGGTCTTCTCGAGGTATTCGGTAACGACCAGGGAGCCCGGCCCGAGCGAGGGCTTGACCCACGGCTTGGAGGTCAGGCCGCGCGCGGCAGCCTTCTTGGCGAGCAGGCCCGCGGCCAGCATCACGGCCGGGTTGGAGGTATTGGTGCACGAGGTGATCGCGGCGATGACGACCGAGCCGTCGCCGATCTTGAACGACTTGCCGTCCTTCTCGACGACCACGGCATTGCCGTTGACGATGGCGTTGGCCGGGTTGCCGATGGCGGTGGCGCCACCTTCGTTGGCGAAGTCCAGGGTCGCTTCGCTGCGCGGCTTGCGGCCGGCGGTCAGCGGACCGACGGCGTCGTGGAAGCTCTGCTTCACCCCTTCGAGCAGCACGCGGTCCTGCGGTCGCTTCGGGCCAGCCAGCGACGGGCGGACATCGGCGAGGTTCAGTTCCAGCGTGGTGGTGAATTCAGCATGCGGGGTGTTCGCGTCGTGCCACAGGCCCTGGGCCTTGGCATAGGTCTCGACCAGCTGGATCAGATCTTCGCTGCGCCCGGACAGGCGCATGTAATTCAGCGATTCCTGGTCGACCGGGAAGATGCCGCAGGTGGCGCCGTATTCCGGGGCCATGTTGGCGATCGTGGCGCGATCGGCCAGCGGCAGGTTGGCCAGGCCTTCGCCGAAGAACTCGACGAACTTGCCGACCACGCCGAGCTTGCGCAGCATCTGGGTGACGGTGAGGACCAGATCGGTGGCGGTGACGCCTTCGGGCAACTTGCCGACCAGCTTGAAGCCGACGACCTGCGGAATCAGCATCGAGGAAGGCTGGCCGAGCATGGCCGCTTCCGCTTCGATACCGCCCACGCCCCAACCGAGCACGCCGAGGCCGTTGATCATGGTGGTGTGCGAGTCGGTGCCGAATACGGTGTCCGGGTAGGCCCAGCTCTCGCCGTCGATGTCGGTGGTGAAGACCACGCGGGCCAGGTGTTCGAGGTTCACCTGGTGGACGATACCGGTGCGCGGCGGCACGACCTTGAAGTTGTTGAAGGCCTTCTGGCCCCAGCGCAGGAACGAGTAACGCTCCTGGTTACGCTCGAATTCGATCTCGACGTTCTTTTCCAGCGCGCTGGACGAACCGAAGGCATCGACCTGCACGGAATGGTCGATGACCAGTTCGGCGGGCGCCAGCGGATTGATCTGGGTAGCGTCGCCGCCGAGCTTGACCACGGCATCGCGCATGGCGGCAAGATCGACCACGCAGGGCACGCCGGTGAAATCCTGCAGGACGACGCGGGCTGGCATGAAGGAGATTTCGGTGTCCGGCTCGGCCTTGGCATTCCAGGTGGCGACAGCCTCGATTTCCTTCGAGGTGACGTTCACGCCATCTTCCTGGCGCAGCAGGTTCTCGAGCAGGATCTTCATCGAGTACGGCAGGCGCTTCAGGTCGAAGCGCTCGCCGAGCTTGGCCAGGCTGGCGATGACGTGGCGCTTGCCGTTGACTTCGATAGTGTCACGGACTGAGAAAGAGTCTTTCATGCTGTAGCTCCTGGCGTGAACGAACTTGGCTGGGGAGGCGGGGGGCGGCAACGGGGTCCAGCGTGCCGTCAAAGGCGTCGATTATCGCGCATTGGCGGCTCGCGGGCGACCGTGGAAGCGAACGAAGCCGCTAGAATCGATCGCGAGGACTCATGCGCCGGCCGCCATCCGGGCGGCGAAAGGATGAGCGGGCGGAGCGATTCGCGCAAACGTATTTCATGGCATGCAGCGTTCGATGATTTCGATGGCCCTTTCCGCGGTTTCCCTGCGCGACCTGGCGCTGGTCCAGGCGGTTGCCCGCCAGGGCAGCTTCAACAGCGCCGCGCGGCTCATGCATATCAGCCCATCGGGCCTGTCCCATCAGGTGCAGAAGGTGGAACAGGCGCTCGGCGTGCCGCTGTTCGAACGCGGCGGCCGGCGGATCGTCGCCACGGCCGGCGGCGCACGCCTGCTTGAATACATCGACCATGTACTCGGTGCGGCCGAGCATCTGGAACAGGCCGCCCGAGCCGGCGCGGTGGCTTTCGGTGGCGAATTGCGCCTGGGCGTGCCCTCGACCCTGGGGCCGTATCTGCTGCCGCACCTGATCGAACCGTTCCCGCAACGTTTCCCGGGGGCGCGGCTGACCATCTCCGAGGGCAAGCCGCGCGGCTTGCTGCGCCGCCTGTACGAAGGCGAACTGGACGCGGTGCTGGCCCCGCCGGTAGCGGCGGTCAACGGCATCGCCTCGCGGGGCCTGTTCTTCGAACCCTACGAACTGCTGCTCCATGCCGGTCATCCGCTGGCCGGGCGTCGGCGCATCGCGATGGGTGAGCTTGCGACCGACGAGGCCACGCTGATGGCCGAAAGCCACGGCCAGGAGGGTCCCGGCGGTGAGCGCATCCAGGACGTCAGCCTGGAGAGTCTGGCGACCCTGGTCGCACTGCGGGGCGGACATACCCTGGTGCCGATCCTGGCCCACGACCGCCTGGGCTCGATCCCGAACGTGGTACTCGCCGCCGTCGACGGTGACGAGCCGGGGCGCCATGTCGCCTTGTACTGGCGTAGCGCCACACCGTGGCTGGAGGATTTGCGTGCCTTTGGCGATCTGATGATCGAGCTTGCCGGGACGATCCCGGGACTGCGTTAGCCGCCGTTATCGAGGGTCGCGCCGGTCAGCAGGCCTCGCGCCAGCATGCTGCACTGGCGTCGATAGACCAGCAACTGCCATTGCCGCCCGCCGACCTGGTGCCAGAGCACGGCGGCGCGCACGGCCGCGAGCAGGGCGGCGCGGACACGGTCGACCACGACTTTCTGCTGCAGTTGGGCCGGGGTGCCGGTGACCATGACCCGTGGTTTCAGCGTCGACAGGGTCGAGGCATAGATATCCGCCAGGCGGCTGTTCACCGTCGGATGATTCAGGCCGAAGTGCTCGACCTGGCGCTGGGTGGCGAGGATGCCTTCCTGCAGCTTGTCCAGCAGCGCCTTGCGTCGCGACAACGTGCGTTCCAGGCGCAATACGGTAATCGCCATGCGCATCACTGCCGCGTCGCGGGTCTCATCCTCGAACTGGGCAACCAGGGTTCGCAAACCCTTGCGAACACCGGCAACGCCGCCGAAAACCGCCGCCACGGAATCGGCGTCGATACGGAAAATGCTGGCCAGGCTCGTCTCCATCGCCGCTTCGTCGCACCGGCCATCGGCGGCCAGTTGCTGGGCAAGGGCCGTCGCCTGGAAGACGCCGGCGAGGGCAAGGACGCGTTCTTCGTTCATTACTGACCTTGGGGGAGGGAAGCGGTGGAAGCGGCGGCAGTGTAGCCGCTATGCGTGGCCAGGCCGCCGTAGGGGGCATCCGTGGCGTCGATGACGGCGCCGCCGAGACAGGTCTGGCCATCGTAGAAGACCACCGACTGGCCGGGGGTGACCGCGCGCTGGGGTTCGTCGAAGCGCACGCGAACCGTGCCGCCGTCAACCTCGACCACGCAGGCCTGGTCGGCCTGGCGGTAGCGCGTCTTCGCCGTGCAGCGGAAATTCACCGCGGGCTCCACCCCATCGATCCAGTGCGCGCCGCCGGCCTCCAGCCGGTCCGACTGCAGCCAGTGGTTTTCGCCGCCCTGTGCCACGTAAAGCACATTGGCCTGCACGTCCTTGCCGACCACGTACCACGCGGCGCCGCTTGCTTCCTTGCGACCGCCGATGCCCAGGCCGTTGCGCTGGCCCAGGGTGTAGTACATGACACCCTGGTGCTCGCCTATGGTCTGGCCTTCGGGACTGAGCATGAGTCCCGGTTTCGCGGGAAGGTACTGGGCGAGGAAACTGCGGAAATCGCGCTCGCCGATGAAGCAGATGCCGGTGGAGTCCTTCTTCGCATGCGTCGGCAGATGGGCCTCGCGGGCCAGTTCGCGCACACGCGGTTTTTCGATCTCGCCGACGGGAAACAGGGTCGCGGCCAGCTGGGATTGGCCGAGCGCATGCAGGAAATAGCTCTGGTCCTTGGCTGTATCCACGGCGCGGAGCAGCCGATAGCGGTCGTCGCGAAAGTCGACGCGCGCGTAATGGCCGGTGGCGATCTTCTCCGCGCCCAGGGCTTGGGCGTGATCGAGGAAGGTCTTGAACTTGATCTCGCGATTGCATAGCACGTCCGGGTTCGGCGTGCGTCCCGCGGCATATTCGGCAAGAAAATACGCGAACACCCCGTCCCAGTACTCGCTGGCGAAGTTGCGCGCGTGGAAGGGAATGCCGAGGCGGCCACAGACGGCCACGGCGTCCTTGCGATCGGCATCGGTGGTGCACGGGCCGGTGCGCTCGTCCTCCTCCCAGTTCTGCATGAACATGCCTTCCACGTCATGGCCGGCCTGCTGCAGCAGGAGGGCGGCGACCGAGGAGTCGACGCCGCCGGAGATGCCGAGCACGACCTTCATCGCCGCGACGCCGCCGGCAGGAGGTCGCCGATCACATCGAGCGGAAAGCGCTGTCCGGCCAACCAGGCGTCGATGCTTTCGAGGACCAGCGGGCTGCGCAGGCGGCCGTCGAGCGCGACGATTTCGTCGCGGCGCAGCCACAGCGCACGCACGATGCCGTCGTCGAGCACGCGATCGGGGTCGTGGCTGATCGCCCGGCCGGCAAACGTGAAGCGGATGACCTGCTCGCCATGTTCATGGCTCTGCCATTGGTGGATCGCGACCAGATGCTCCAGTTCGATCGTCCAGCCGCTTTCCTCGAGCGTCTCGCGGACAGCCGCGGCCGCCAGCGTCTCGCCGGCATCCAGGTGTCCGGCCGGTTGGTTATAGGCCACCCGGCCGAGGACTTCTTCCTCGACCATCAGGAACCGCGGGCCGTCGGCGACCACCACGGCGACCGTGGCACGGGGCCGCCAGATGTCGCTGGGCGCGGGGGTGTCCTGTGTTGTCATCGATAGGTCATCGTTGGGTAAGGGGGGCTGGAAAAACGGTTATTGTGCCATCACCTAGCCGTATCGAGCCCGGGCGCGGAAGCCCCCGGCGTATACTCAAGGTCGCGGAATCCAGCTAGCAGACTATGTCCCACGAACCCGAGAACGACCAGGAACACGGTAACGAACACGGCCTTGCGATCGCCACCTCGCGGCCGGAGACAGCCCGTCCGCCGCTCTTTCAGGTGGTGCTGCTCAACGACGATTTCACCCCCATGGACTTCGTGATCGAGGTCCTGAGGGGCTTTTTCGGCATGGACCAGGAGCGCGCCGTCCAGGTGATGCTCCATGTGCATACCCGTGGAAAGGGTGTCTGCGGCGTGTTTACCCGGGAAGTGGCCGAAACCAAGGTCACCCAGGTCAACGAGTATTCACGTAGCCACCAGCACCCACTCTTATGCACTATGGAAAAGCTTTGACGCGAAGCTCAATATGTAGGTGCAACAGTGTGGGTGTATTGAAGAGGCTCCAGCGGTCCCCCATCTGAACACCATGCGGCACCATGGCCCCGGCAGCGGGGTTGGCCGCCCACATTAACGGAGATGGTCCGTATGTTCAGCAAGGATCTCGAAGTCACCATCGGGCACTGCTACAAGCAGGCCCGTGAGCAGCGCCACGAGTTCATGACCGTGGAGCATCTTCTGCTCGCGCTTACCGAAAACAGTTCCGCGCTGGCCGCTCTGCGGGCCTGCGGCGTGGATCTGCCCAGGCTGGCGGCCGACCTGCAGCGCATCATCGCCGAAACCGTGCCGATGCTGCCGCCAGGCGACGAGCGCGATACCCAGCCTACCCTGGGCTTCCAGCGGGTTCTCCAGCGCGCGGTCTACCACGTGCAGTCCTCGGGTCGTAAGGAGGTCACCGGCGCCAACGTGCTGGTCGCCATCTTCGGCGAGAAGGACTCCCACGCCGTGTATTTCCTGCACCAGCAGGAAATCACCCGGCTGGACGTGGTCAACTATATTTCCCATGGCATCGCCAAGATCGGCGACGATGCCGCGCCCGCGCCCGGCACAGCCCCGGAACGCGAGGGTGAGGAAGGTGGGGAAGGCAAGGGCAATCCGCTTGCCGAATACGCCAGCAACCTCAACGAATTGGCCCTGCAGGGCAAGATCGATCCGCTGATCGGGCGCCAGGACGAGGTCGAGCGGACCATCCAGGTGCTCTGCCGCCGGCGCAAGAACAACCCGCTCTATGTCGGCGAAGCCGGCGTGGGCAAGACCGCGCTGGCCGAGGGCCTGGCCAAGCGGATCGTCGAGGGCGATGTGCCCGAGGTGCTGGAAGACTGCACGATCTGGTCGCTGGATCTCGGCGCCCTGGTTGCCGGCACCAAGTACCGCGGCGATTTCGAAAAGCGCCTGAAGGCGGTCATCGGTCAGCTGAAGAAACAGCCGAACGCCATCCTGTTCATCGACGAGATACACACCATCATCGGTGCGGGCTCGGCGTCGGGCGGCACCATGGATGCATCGAACCTGATCAAGCCCATGCTGGCCTCGGGCGAGTTGCGTTGCATCGGTTCGACCACGTTCCAGGAATTCCGTGGCGTGTTCGAGAAGGACCGCGCGCTGGCCCGCCGTTTCCAGAAGATCGACGTGGTCGAGCCGACCGTGGCCGACAGCATCGAGATCCTCAAGGGCCTGAAGTCGCGTTTCGAGGATCATCACGGCGTCGTCTATACGGCCGAGGCCTTGAAGGCGGCGGTCGACCTGTCGGTCAAGCACATCCCGGACCGGCTGCTGCCGGACAAGGCGATCGACGTGATCGACGAAGCCGGTGCGCGCCAGCGGCTGCTGCCCGAGGCGGATCGCACGGGCCGGGTCGACGTGCCCGAGATCGAGTACATCGTGGCGAAGATGGCCAGGATCCCGGCCAAGCAGGTCTCGGCTTCGGATCGGGACGTGCTACGCAATCTCGAGCGCAATCTCAAGATGGTCGTGTTCGGCCAGGATGCGGCGATCGAGGCCCTGGCCTCGTCGATCAAGATGGCCCGTTCGGGACTTGGCGACCCGGCCAAGCCGATCGGCAGCTTCCTGCTTGCCGGCCCCACCGGCGTCGGCAAGACCGAGGTTACCCGTCAGCTGGCCATGCAGCTCGGCATCGAGATGATCCGTTTCGACATGTCCGAGTACATGGAAGCCCATTCGGTGTCGCGCCTGGTCGGTGCGCCCCCGGGCTACGTTGGCTTCGACCAGGGCGGCCTGCTGACCGAGCAGGTCACCAAGCATCCGCACTGCGTGCTGCTGCTGGACGAGATCGAGAAGGCCCATCCGGATGTGTTCAACATCCTGCTGCAGGTCATGGATCGCGGCGTGCTTACCGATACCAACGGTCGCGAGGCGAACTTCAAGAACGTGGTGGTGGTGATGACCACCAATGCCGGCGCGCAGCTCGCTGCCCGTCGCGGCATCGGCTTCGTCAAGCAGAACCACTCGACCGATGCGATGGAAACGATCCGCCGGATGTTCACCCCGGAGTTCCGTAACCGTCTGGACGCGATCATCCAGTTCAACCCGCTGGACTTCGAGCACATCCTGCGCGTGGTCGACAAGTTCCTGATCGAGCTGGAGTCGCAGCTGTCCGAGAAGCGGGTCAGCGTCGACGTCAGCCCCGAGGCCCGGCATTGGCTGGCCGAGCACGGCTTCGACCCGCAGATGGGTGCCCGCCCGATGGCGCGGGTGATCCAGGACAAGGTCAAGCGCGCGCTGGCGGACGAACTGCTGTTCGGCAAGTTGTCCGACGGTGGCAAGGTGACGCTGAAGGTGGCTGACGGTGAGTTGACCGTCGAGACCGAGGCCGCCGAGCCGGTGCCCGTGGTGGTCTGATCCTGGGCGAATCCCGGGCACAACAAAAAAGCCGCGAGCGATCGCGGCTTTTTTCATGGGTCAGGCGCGAAGAGCGCCCGGACGCCTTATTTCATGCGGTACGTGATCCGACCCTTGGTCAGGTCGTACGGGGTCATCTCCACCTTGACCTTGTCGCCGGTGAGGATGCGAATGTAGTGCTTGCGCATGCGACCGGAGATGTGGGCGATGATGACGTGCCCGTTCTCGAGCTGCACGCGGAACATGGTGTTGGGCAAGGTCTCCTGGACCGTGCCTTCCATTTCGATGACGTCGTCTTTTGCCATGTGGTCCGGGTCGATGAACGGCCGGAATGGCCGCAGAAGCGTTCAATTATGCCATGGATCGGCGTTCGTTAAAAGGTTGGAAGCCGGCGAAGGGGTCGTCAGGCGAACTTCTCGTCCAGTTTCCGGCGGATCTCGTCCTCGATCGTCCCCTTGAGCGGCGAAAGCAGCATGCCGAGCTCGGCGGTCACATGGACATCGGACCCGGTCACCGCGATGGCGCCCTTCACCCCGGAGCGCGCGAAGCTCAGCGTGTCGCCCTGCCACTGGCCCGTGGTGCCGAATTTTCGCTGCATGCTGTCGGCCACCTGTTCGACCACTGCACGCGCGTCGGCAAGCGAGAGATGATGGTTGCGCTGGATATCGATCTTCGACATGGTCGTTCTTCGCCTGTGACAGCGCGGAAGTCTAACAGCAGGCCATGTCGTTTCGCTGCGAAAAGCACGCGCGATCGCATGTTTTCGCGTCGATCCCGACATGGCTTCTGCTAGAGTGCGCGCGTCACAGATACGGCATCAGGATGCGCATCGAATTCGCCAATTCGGCCCGCGGGGACTTCCACTGGACGCAGCCCTCGCTGCGTGTGGGCAGCGCTGCCGACAACGACCTGGTACTCGCCGAGGTACAAGTCGCCGCGCATCATCTGTGCGTGCACCAGGACCGTCGTGGACTGGTGCTCGATGTGCTCCCCGAGTCCGGACGTGTCTACGTCAATGCGCGACCGGTGCGTGAACGTGCCTTGCTGCGCCTGGGCGACAGCCTGAGTTTCGGCGATTGCCGGATGGTCTTGCGTGACGACGACGAGATCGACCGCCGCGACCGTGTCGCCGCGGTCGACGCCTCGCATTGCACGGTCGCCCTGAGGGCTGTCGCCGGACCCTTGTCCGGGCGCGTCATGGCGATTGGACAACGGCTGGAGCTGGGCACCCATGGCGCCCATCCTCTCGAACTGCCGCAAGGCGACGCCGGCATGCTCCTGCTCTCCTGGATCGACGGCGAACTGGTCGTTGACGCCAGCCGTGTGCCGGCGAAGCATGCTTTGCGAATCAACGGTGTACCGGCCGTCCGTGCGGTGTTGCAGCCCGACGATCAGCTCGGTATCGGTGCCCATCGCTTCGTGCTGGATGCGCCCGGCTGGGTCGCCGAGCCGGAGCTTCCCGCCCACGAGCCGAGCGTGCCGGCGGCCTTGCCCGAAGATGTCGCCGGTCCGCGCGGCGAGGTCTGGTGGTTGATCCTGACCGCCGCCTTGCTCGCCCTCGGTATCGCCCTCGTCCTGCTGGTGCACTTCTGATTTCACCCACGCCGGGTGGCAGGAATGATGCGGCGCGGCATAATGGGGCTCCTCTAGGAGATCCCATCGTGAGCAGGGCTTGGAATTTCAGTGCGGGACCGGCGGCCTTACCCGAAGCGGTCCTGCGCCGCGCGCAGGCCGAGATGCTGGACTGGAACGGATCCGGCGCCTCGGTGATGGAGTTGTCCCATCGCGGCAAGGCTTTCATCGCCCTGGCCCAGCAGGCCGAGGCGGATCTTCGCGAACTCCTGGCGGTTCCCGCCGGCTATAAGGTGCTGTTCCTGCAGGGCGGGGCCACCCAGCATTTCGCGCAGATACCGATGAACCTCGCGCCCGAGGGCGGTAGCGCGGACTACATCGTCAGCGGGCACTGGGGCGAGAAGGCGGTTCGCGAGGCGGCGCCCTATATACGTGCCCGGGTTGCCGCAAGTTCGGAGAAGGAGGGCTACCTGCGCCTGCCGCCGCGCGAATCGTGGGACCTCGATCCGAACGCGGCCTATCTGCACTACACGCCGAACGAGACCATCCACGGCATCGAGTTCCATGATATTCCCGATGCCGGTGGCGACGTGCCGCTGATCGCCGACATGTCGTCCAATATCCTTTCCGAGCCGCTGGACGTATCGCGCTTCGGCCTGATCTATGCCGGCGCGCAGAAGAACATCGGCCCATCCGGCCTGGTCGTGATGATCGTGCGCGACGACCTGCTGGCGCGGCCGACGCGCCCGCTGGCGAAGATATTCCACTACGCCGACCACGCCGCCAACGATTCGATGCTCAATACGCCCAACACCTGGGGCTGGTACCTCGCGGGCCTGACCTTCCAGTGGCTGAAAGAACAGGGCGGCCTCGCCGCCATGGGTGAACGCAATCGGGCCAAGGCGGCATCGCTTTACGCGACCATCGACGGTTCGGACGGGTACTACCGTTGTCCGATCGAGAAGACGGCGCGCTCGCGAATGAATGTCGCATTTACCTTGCACGATACGACGCTGGACACGGCTTTCCTGCGCGAGTCCGAGCAGGCCGGCCTGCTGGCGCTGAAGGGACACAAGGCCCTGGGCGGCATGCGCGCCTCGCTGTACAACGCGGTACCGCCCGAGGCGGTCGCCGTGCTCACCGACTTCATGCGGGACTTTTCGCGGCGGCATGGCTGACCGCACAGCAAAAGACACACGGATCAGGCACTATCCGTGGTCAACGTTTGGACTTCTTTACCACCAGGCAGCACGATCATGACCGACCCCAAAGCCTCGCTCGGACAAGTGCGCGAGCGAATCGACAGCATCGACCGACAGATCCAGGAACTGATTTCCGAGCGCGCCAACTGGGCGCAGGAAGTGGCCAAGGTCAAGGGCGAGGGGCTTTCCGCGATCGACTATTACCGACCCGAACGCGAGGCCCATGTGCTGCGCATGGTGGTCGACCGTAACGGCGGCCCGCTGTCCGACGCGGAAATGGTCCGGCTGTTCCGCGAGATCATGTCCTCCTGCCTCGCCCAGGAAGATCCCCTGAAGATCGGCTTCCTCGGCCCCGAGGGAACCTTCAGCGAGCAGGCGGTGCGCAAGCACTTCGGCCATGCCGCGTATGGTTTGCCGCTGGGCAGCATCGAGGAAGTGTTCCAGGAAGTCGCCTCGGGCAATGCCGATTTCGGCGTCGTGCCGGTGGAGAATTCAGGGCAGGGCATGATCCAGGTCACGCTGGACATGTTCCTGACCTCCGAGGCACGGATCTGCGGCGAAGTGGAACTGCGCGTGCATCAGTGCCTGCTCTCGACCACCGACAAGCTCGAGGACATCAAGCGGGTCTATTCGCATCCGCAGTCCTTGCAGCAGTGCAAGACCTGGCTCAGGGTGAACCTGCCGGACGCCGAGTGCATCGCGGTGTCCAGCAATGCCGAGGCCGCGCGCAAGGCGCGCGACGACCGCGATGCGGCGGCGATTGCCGGCGAAATCGCCGGTCGCGTCTATGGCCTGATCACGGTCGCGCCGGCCATCGAGGACCGCGCCGACAACACCACGCGTTTCCTGGTGATCGGCCGTAACCTGTTTCCGCCTTCGGGTAACGATCGCACCTCGATCCTGGTCACGGTCAGGGACAAACCCGGCGCGCTCTACGACGTGCTCCAGCCGTTCGCCACGCACGGTATCAGCCTGAACCGCATCGAATCGCGGCCGGCGCACACCGGAAAATGGCAGTACGCCTTCTTCATCGACATCTCCGGTCATGTCGCCGACGAAGCCTTGCAGGCCGCGCTGAAAGAGATGGATCCGAACGCTGCCCAGGTTCGCGTGCTCGGCTCCTACCCCGTTGCACTGCCATGAGTTTCGACGCATCGATCCTCGCCAACCCGGCGACAGCGGCACTGCGCGCCTACGATCCGGGCCACGACTTGCCGGCGCTGCGCAAGCGCTTCGGCCATGTACTCGCCGAACTCGGTTCCAATGAGAATCCGCTGGGCCCGAGTCCGCACGCATTCGAGGCGGCCACGCTTGCCATGGCCGAAGCCTGGCGCTATCCCGATCCGGTCGGCGCATCGTTGAAGCGGGCTTTAAGCACGCAGCTCGGTGTTCCCGTTTCCGGGATCACCCTGGGCAACGGTTCGCATGAATTGCTGATGTTGCTTGCCCAGTGCTTCGCCGATGCGGCGCATTCGGTCGTCTATTCGCAGTACGGCTTCGCGGTGTTCCCGATCGCCACGGCGGCCGCCGGCGCGCAATCTATCCAGGTACCGGCACTGCCTGCCGATGATCCCGAAGCGCCGTATGGGCACGATCTGGACGCGATAGCCTCGGCGATCCGGTCCGACACGCGGCTGGTCTACCTGGCCAATCCGAACAATCCCACCGGCACATGGTTCACCGACGCCGCGCTGGAGGATTTCGTCGCGCGCGTGCCGGCGGACGTGCTTGTGGTGGTCGACGAGGCTTATCACGAATACGTCGAGGCCACCGGGCTCAGCACCGCGCTGCACCTGCTCGCGCACTATCCCAACCTGGTCGTGACCCGCACGTTTTCCAAGGCATACGCACTGGCCGGGTTGCGGGTCGGCTACATGCTCAGTCATCCGAGCGTGGCCGGGGTGGTCGAGCGCCTGCGCGAGTCGTTCAACGTCAACGGCATCGCGTTGGCTGCCGCCGAGGCAGCACTCGAAGACCACGAACACGGGGCTCGCGTCCGTCGGCAGAATGCCACCGACCGCGCCTGGCTCGCCGGCGAACTGACCGCGCGCGGATTTCGCGTGCTGCCGTCGCAGACCAACTTCCTGCTCGTCGACCTGGGCGACGATGCGACCGGTTTCGAAGCGCACCTGTTCGAGCGCGGCGTGATCGTGCGTCCGATGGGGGGCTATGGCCTGCCGCACACGGTACGTATCAGCATCGGCAGCCGCGACGAACTACTACGCCTGCTGGAGAACTTGCCGTGAGCAAGGATTGGCTGAGTCGCAAGAGCGGTCCGCTGACCGGCGAGATCCGCGTGCCCGGCGACAAGTCGGTATCCCACCGCGCGCTCATGTTCGCGTCGCTGGCCGAGGGTACCTCCCATATCCATGGCTTTCTCGAGGGTGAGGACACGCGCGCCACGGCGGCGATACTTTCGGCGCTGGGGGCGCATATCGAAACGCCGGCCGCGGGCGAACGTACTATCCACGGCGTCGGCCTGCATGGTTTGCGCGCCACTTCGGCGACCCTCGATTGCGGTAATGCCGGCACAGGCATGCGCCTGCTGGCGGGATTGCTAGCCGGGCAGGCCTTCGACACCCTCCTGGTTGGCGACGAGTCGCTTTCGAAGCGACCGATGCGCCGCGTCACCGATCCGCTTGGCGCGATGGGCGCGCGCATCGACAGCAACGACGGCTTGCCGCCGCTGCGCATCCATGGCGGTTCGTCGCTGCATGGCATCCACTACGCCTCTCCGGTCGCCAGTGCCCAGGTGAAATCCGCGGTGCTGCTTGCCGGCATGTATGCCTCGGGAGCAACCGAGGTGGTCGAACCGCACCCCACGCGTGACTATACGGAACGCATGCTCGCGGCCTTCGGCTGGCCGATCGTGTTTTCGCCGGGCAGGGCGCGTCTGGAGGGCGGCCATACGCTTCGTGCCACCGACGTGGTCGTGCCAGCGGATTTTTCCTCGGCGGCGTTCTTCATCGTCGCCGCCTGCATCGTCCCGGGCTCGCGGCTGGTCCTGCGTTCGGTGGGACTCAATCCGCGACGTACCGGACTGCTTGGCGCGCTGGAACTGATGGGGGCGGATATCCGCGTGGAGAACGAGACGGAAAGCGGCGGCGAACCGGTCGGCGACCTGGTCGTCAGCTACGCGCGCCTGCACGGCGCAGCGATCCCGCTCGAACTGGTCCCGGACATGATCGATGAATTTCCTGCGTTGTTCGTCGCCGCCGCCGCCGCCGAGGGCATGACCACGGTGCGGGGCGCCGCCGAGTTGCGGGTCAAGGAATCGGATCGGTTGGCCAGCATGGCGGCGGGCCTGCGGGCCTGCGGGGTGTCGATCGACGAATTACCCGATGGCGCCAACATTGTCGGCGGCCCGATCGGCGGCGGTACGGTCGACAGCCATGGCGACCACCGTATCGCCATGAGCTTTGCGGTGGCCGGCGCGATTGCCTCGGCGCCCATCACCATCCTCGATTGCGCTAACGTGGCGACGTCATTTCCCGGCTTCACCGATTTGGCCAACGGTTCTGGTTTCGCCCTGGCCGATCGCACGTAAGAGACCGCCATGAGCCCGAAGATCCCACCGTTCGTCGTCGTTATTCCCGCTCGCTACGGTTCGACCCGGCTATTGGGTAAGCCCTTGCTGAAGATCGGCGGCACCTCGATGATCCGTCGGGTTGCCGCGAGGGCCGTGGAAGCGGGTGCCGCGCAGGTGGTGGTGGCCGTCGACGACCAGCGTATCGCCGACGAGCTGCACGGCTGCGGCGGTGACGTCCTGGTGTGCATGACCCGCGCCGACCACGCCTCGGGCAGCGACCGTATTGCCGAATCCATCGGCTACCTTGGCTGGCCCGACGATACCGTGGTCGTCAACCTGCAGGGCGATGAACCTTTCGCCCCCGCCGCCGGGATCCGTGCGGTGGCTGCCGCGCTGGCCGGCACCGATGCGCCGATGGCGACCCTGGCCACGCCGATCGCCGACGCGAAGGAACTGTTCGATCCCAACGTGGTGAAGCTGGTCCGCAATGAACAAGGGCTGGCCTTGTATTTCAGCCGCGCGCCCTTGCCCTGGGCGCGTGATGCCTTTGCCGCCGACCGCTCCAGCTTGCCCGTCGATATGCCGTTCCTGCGGCATATCGGCATTTACGCGTATCGCGCGGGCTTTCTCCGCCTTTTCGCGGCCTTGTCGCCCACGCCGCTCGAGAGAATCGAGTCGCTGGAGCAACTGCGCGCACTCGAGCATGGTTACACCATCGCCGTGCGCCTTTCGCCCGAGCCGTTTCCACCCGGCATCGATACCGCGGCCGACCTGGATCGGGCGGAACGTTGGCTGGCGTCACAAGGAAGATAAGCCGGGTTGCCCGCGCGCCCGGGGCTGACGAATGAACCGGTATGAGACTGGCCCGCGGCGTCCGCCGAAGCGGCTGTCGGTGCATCAGGTCTTTGCGGACACTGATTCCGCCCCGTGATTCGGTTCGAGCAAGTGCTCCCCCCTGCCCGATGAGCGGCCGATGATCGGGGCACTTCCGCCGGCCTCCCGCGCTCATCGCACTGACGACAGAATCCTACAGTCCCCCGGGTCGACGCCTACATCGCTGTTTTCGGTTCGTCTTTAATCTCTGCTGCGGTCGTCGGGCAAGACAGGGAAGGGCGACCTGCCAGGGAGGCAGTCGGCGCGGAGCAGGGACGATCCGCGCCGACGATTTTCCGGTCGTCGACATGGCAGGGACGTTGTGACGAGGAAACCTGACTGGAACACGCTAAAATCGACCGATGGAGCCCTCCCAGCAACCCGTGTTCGACGGAAAAGCCTTCGTACGCCACCTGACCACGTCGCCCGGCGTTTACCGGTATTTCGACGCGGATGGCGAATTGCTTTACGTGGGGAAGGCGGCCAACCTGAAGAAGCGCGTCGGCAACTACTTCCTCAAGCCACGCATGGAGCCGCGTATCGCGGCCATGGTCTCGCAGATCGCGCATGCCGAAGTAACCCTGACCCGCACCGCCGGTGAAGCCTTGCTGCTCGAGTCGCAACTGATCAAGTCGCTGAAGCCGCGGTATAACATCGTGCTTCGCGACGACAAGAGCTATCCCTATATCTACCTTTCTTCCAGGGAGGATTACCCGCGTCTGGCTTTTCATCGTGGCGGGCGGTCCGCGCCCGGACGCTACTTTGGCCCTTATCCGAGCACGTTCGCCGTGCGCGAAAGCCTCAACCTGATGCAGAAGCTGTTCAAGGTCCGGCAGTGCGAGGACAGCTATTTCCGCAATCGATCACGCCCGTGCCTGCAACACCAGATCGGTCGTTGCAGCGCGCCCTGCGTCAACCTGATCGCGGTCGACGATTACCAGAACGATGTGCGCCACGCGGAGATGTTCCTCGAGGGGCGTAGCAGCGCCGTCATCGACGAAATGGCCACCTCGATGGAGCAGGCCAGTGCCGCCTTGAAGTTCGAGCGCGCCGCGACCCTGCGCGACCAGGTGGCTGCATTGCGCAAGCTGCACGCGCAGCACTATGTGCAGGGCGCAAGCGCCGACATGGACGTGATCGCCTGTGCGATGGAGGGTGGCCTGGCCTGCGTCAGCGTGCTGTTCTTCCGCAACGGCGTCAGCCTGGGATCGCGCGATTTCTTCCCACGCCTGCCGATCGATGCCAGCGCCGCCGACGTGCTCGAGCAGTTCATCGCGCAGTACTACCTCGACAGGCAGGTGCCGCGCGAGCTGGTGCTCAGTGAAATACTGGAAGCCGCCGACGTGTTGAGCGAGGTGCTGGGAGCGCACGCCGGGTATGCCGTCGCCCTGAAATCGAGTGTCCGCGGTGAGCGCGCGCGTTTCCTCGAAATGGCCGAACGCAATGCCGCCGCTTCGCTGACCTCACGCCTGGCCAGTCGGCAGACCATGGCCGCGCGCTTCGAGGACCTTCGCGTCACCCTCGGCATGCCCGTGTTGCCGCGGCGTATCGAGTGCTTCGATATCAGCCATACGATGGGCGAGGCTACCGTCGCCTCGTGCGTCGTGTTCGGTCCCGAGGGGCCCGAGAAATCGCACTACCGTCGCTTCAATATCGCGGGTATCACGCCGGGGGACGATTACGCGGCCATGCATCAGGCGTTGACCCGCCGCTTCCGCAAGGTAGCCGAAGGTGGCGCACGACCGGACATCCTGCTGATCGACGGCGGCGCAGGGCAGGTGGCGCAGGCGATGGATGTCCTGCGCGAACTGAATGTGGAAGGCATTGCCGTCATCGGTGTCGCCAAGGGACCGGGCCGGCGCGCCGGCGAGGAAACCCTGGTCCTGGCCGATAGTGGACGCACGCTGCACCCCGGGCCCTCATCGCCGGCCCTGCACCTGGTCGCCGCGGTACGCGACGAAGCGCATCGGTTCGCCATCAGCGGCCATCGTCGCCGCCGCGAGGCGGCGCGCGAGCGCAGCACGCTGGAGGACGTGGCGGGCATCGGCGCGCGGCGGCGTTCCGCGCTGCTCAAGGCCTTCGGGGGCCTGGCAGGGGTCGAGGCCGCCGGCATCGAGGAACTGATGACGGTGAAGGGGATTGATCGCGGGCTGGCCGAACGCATCTATGCAATGCTGCACCCATGATGCGAACCGGTTCTAGCGCCCGATTCGCGCCTTATCCAACGACGCTTCCGGAAATTCCTTGATGCGGATCAATTTGCCAACCTGGCTGACCCTGTTCCGGGTGCTGTTGCTGCCGGTGATGATTGTCGTGTTCTACCTGCCGTTTCGCGGGCACAACCTCACCGCTGCCGTGGTCTTCGTCCTTGCCGCGGTGACCGACTGGCTGGATGGCTATCTCGCCCGTCGCCTGAACCAGACTTCAGCCTTTGGGGCTTTCCTCGACCCGGTGGCGGACAAGCTGATGGTGGCGGTGACCCTGTTCCTGCTCGTCGAATCACATCGAGGCGGCTGGCCGGGCATCCTGATGGCGGTCACCGCGTCGATCATCGTCGGCCGCGAGATCAGCGTATCGGCCCTGCGCGAGTGGATGGCGCAGATCGGGTCGCGAGCGACGGTCAAGGTTGCCTTCCTGGGCAAGCTGAAGACGACCATGCAGATGGTCGCGCTGATCGTCCTGCTATTGCAGCACGATGCTGAAACATTGCGGCTTTACCATATTGGCGAGGGGCTTCTGGTCATTGCCGGTATCCTGACGATCTGGTCGGGCCTCGCTTATTTGCGGGCCGCCTGGCCCAGTCTTCGTGGCGATCACCCGCCCATGGAAGAAAACCGGGAAAATTAGCGGTAAGGTGCTTGACACATTTTCGATGTGTTCTAAAATAGCCGGACAATGACGCGGGAATAGCTCAGTTGGTAGAGCACGACCTTGCCAAGGTCGGGGTCGCGAGTTCGAGTCTCGTTTCCCGCTCCAGGTATTCAACAAAGCCTCGGTCATCCGAGGTTTTGTTTTTTAGGCAAAGCACGGTTAATCTCGCCGTGCTGCGCAAGCGATGGCCTGGTGGCAGAGTGGTCATGCAGCGGCCTGCAAAGCCGCGTACGCCGGTTCGATTCCGACCCAGGCCTCCATCGCATTCCAAGGCGCGCCCGCAAAACGCAGGTGCGCCTTTTCTTTAAGCCCGGATGGCGAAATCGGTAGACGCAAGGGACTTAAAATCCCTCACCCGCAAGGGTATCCCGGTTCGAGTCCGGGTCCGGGCACCAAGAGAAATCAAAGGCTTAGCCTCGATTTCAGCGGCATCCGCCAGCAGTCCCTTGAACTTGTCGCGCCGCCGGTGTCCACTTGGTGTCCGTTGCGTTTGATCCGATCCTGTCGTGCCCATCGGCTGCCTCGTGCGCACCAAAAGTCGTGACACGACCATGGAGCCTCCCGGACACCAATCTACGAGGAAGTATCTCCATGAATACCCCCGGAGCACAAAAAAGGACGCACAGGAAGCCAAGCGCACCCGCCGGCTATGAGCGCATGGCCTCCATGGCCGATCGCATCGGGTTTGCGCCGTCGACCGTGTATGGCTGGATTGCAGACGAAAAGATGGCCTTTCCCCGCCCGCTCAAGCTGACCAAGAACATCGCGCTTTTTCTTACTGTCGCCGTCAACGCCTGGCTGGCCGAGCGTGGGCTGATGCAGGCGCAGGGGGCGGCGTGATGTCCACCAGCGACATCAATCTCAAAGATGTGCTAGGCCTTGCGCATGTCCAAGAGCGACGTGTATTCGCGCTGGTCGCGACGACACTTTCCCGTCGATGATCAAACTGCTCAACGGCGGCGGCATCGTGTTTGACCAGGCCGAGATCGACGCCTGGGCGCGCGCCTAAGATCCGCTTCCGACCCAAAGCGGACATCAATCCGGCTGATCCCTCGATGAGAAAGGGTCATTCGTCAGCGCAGTGAGCGCCTCGATCCTTGGCACTTCAGTCAGCTCGTCGCCCAGCGATAGAAGCCCCACGAGCAGGCGCCAAGCACGACGGCGCCACCAATGACCCATCCGACCACAGGGATCGCGGCAGCCGTAGCCGCCGTTCCAGCGATCGCGCTCACGCCGCCCGCCATGCCTGCGCCACCTGCGGCGAGCGAGCCGCCACCCGCGGCAGCAAGTGCTGCCGTCGTGCCTGCCGCGCCAGAGCCACCAATGAGGGAGGCCGCGATGACGGTCTCGGCCGCCGCCGCCGCGCTGGCCACGCCGAGTGCGCCGCCCAGGCCGGCACCGGCTGCCATGCCGACGCCGGTGGCGGCAACTTCGGCCACCTTAACCGTGCGATCCATTGCGCTTGCGATGCTGCCGTTGGTGTTTGTCGCTTTCATCGTGCTTACTCCTGGTGGGTGGAATGGACTGGCCTTGTTTTTCGGCCGCAGAGGCCCGTCTCGCCACGTAGGCAAGTCCGGCCCTTGTTGGCGTTCGCGC
>DASYLE010000114.1:0-4032 GCA_036009745.1 Luteibacter sp.
GCCGCCCCAGGGCTTCAGGGCCTGGTAAAAATCCTCGATATGCGTGTCGTTCGCCAGTGGCGTACGGCAATGCCAGACCGGCGCAGCCACGACAATCGCTCCGCTCGACGGGTCGACCGTCGGTTCGCTTGCCGCCAGTACCCATACGCATTCGCCCAGGACCCCGGTAGCGCTTTCCACCGAGCAGCGATACCGGAGCGGTTGGATGCGGCGGTACATGCCCTTGCAAAACGTGTCGGGGCACATATGGCCGAAGTCCCTGATCAGCCGCTCCTCGAGGTCGCGAAACCGATGCTGGCCCTGTGCGCGAGCGGGATAGTCGACCGCATCGACATAGGTGGCCGACGGTGCGGCGCCGACGGCGGCAGCCAGGAGGAGACCCCCGTAGGTCGTCATCCGGCCCGGAGGGAGGCCAGGGCACGCGTCGTCTGTCGCTGTACGCAAAGCAGCTTGCGCGCATCGTCGACCAGTTCGTACAACACGCGCAGGGACAACGCGATGCTCGCATGGGCCTTGGGCGCAAAGGTGTCGATGACGCCGACCATGTTCAGCATCTGGGTCACGCAATCGTCGAGGGCGAGTTCGGTGTCGCTGTAATCCTCGTCCGCGAGGCAGTGTCCGCAGAGACAGTGGGGCGAGGTCTGGCCACGATTGCCGATATGGCGAAAGGCGTGCCTGATGGCGGGTGCAGGGGTAGGATCGGTGACGGTCATCGCGGCTCCTGGTGGAAGACCGCCAGCCCGCGGCAATGCGGGTGGCGGGCGTGCCAGGGTAGAAAAACCGGCTGTTTTCGTCGTCGGAAAACACGGCAAGGCCGAAGCCTTCCCGGCACGCCCGCCGTAAAGATTATGGCAGCGGGGCGCCGCAACACAAAAGGCGCGTTGCGACGCCTTTTTTCTACACCGACAACGAAAACAGCGCGGGTTTTCTACACCCGGTCATTGCGATGTTCTGCAGCGACCCGGGAAGCATGCGTCGACAGAACAAGAAACAAAATAGGAATCGTCCCAGTTCGTGCTGTTGTGAATGCCGAATCGGGATGACAGACAATCGGCGGGCGGCGTTGTAGTCTTCGCGGCTTTACGTCCATCCATCAGGGAAGACCGTCAGCCATGAAGATTCTCCGTACCTCACTGTTGCTGGCGTCGATGTTGTTGGCCGCTTGCGGAAGCAATGTCCGTCCCGATCGCACCCAGAATCCGCCGCCGAGCGAACCGCTGGCGAATTTCCAGCACTTTGAACTGGCACCGCTGAAGACGGCGCCCGACGCCGGTGAGAATGTCGAGGCGGTCAAGAGTATCGACACGCACCTGAAGGAAAAACTCGGTCCACTGGCGACGTCCTGGAGCTCGTCGACGCCCGGTGGGCGTACGTTGCGTATCGAGCCGACGATCGAGCAGATGAAATTCGTCAGCGTGACGAGTCACATCTTCGCCGGGCCGTTTGCCGGCAGTTCGGGTGTGGTGATGAATATCCGCCTGGTCGATGCCGACACCGGCAAGCTGGTGGCGGAGCCGCAGTTCTATCAGCGCACGCCGGGCATCGCGGGTGCGTATGGGGCGGACTACGGCATGTTGGTGCGTATCGCGACGGTGGCCGAGCAGTATATGCAGCGCAATCGCCAGGCGGCGGTGGGTGGGCCGACCGGGCTGGATGGGACCGAGGATTGAGAAGCTCTCGAATGACTGTCGCCGGTGCCTGCGGGGCGCCGGTCTGGCCCAGCGTGTTCTTCGGATACGGGTAGGCGGTTTTTCCAGTTGCGACTCGTTTTCACTCGAACGGCGCCCCTGCCATTAGTCATGTTTCGCTGGTTTCTGGATGCCACATACTCGGACGTGAATCCAGGGAGAAACTCATGCGATCCACGCACCTCCGTACGTGCCTTGCCGGCGCGGTGATGACCTTGCTCGCGGCGGCCCCGGCCCTCGCCCAGCGCCTCGACCCGCAGCAGCAGCTCGTCATCAAGCGCAACGACATCGAGAAACAGCTCGAACAGGTCGCCATCATCGATCGCAAGGTGATGGTGAAAATGCGCGACGGCAAACTGATGGCCGCGGATATCTACCGGCCGAAGAACGCGACGGGCAAGGTGCCGGTGATCTTTTCGCGCACGCCGTACAACTTCAATTTCTGGGACGTGAAGATCGGCGCGCCGCGCGATATGTCGCGTGAGCTGGAAGCGGTGAAGCACGGTTACGCGTATGCCGAAATGAACGAGCGCGGGCACTACTTCTCGCAGGGCGAGTACGACATCCTCGGGCCGCCGTTGACCGACGGTTCGGACGAGATCAAGTGGCTGTCCTCGCAGCCCTGGTCGAACGGCAAAGTCGGCACCACGGGTTGTTCGTCGACGGCGGAATGGCAGTTAGCCGTCGTCGCCCAGGACGATCCGGGCCTCGCGACGTTCAACGTTCAGGGCTTCGGCGCCGGCGTCGGCAAGGTCGGACCGTATTACGAGCAGGGCAACTGGTATCGCGGTGGCGCGGTGCAGATGCTCTTCATCGACTGGCTGTACGACGAACAGAACCAGATCCGGCCGATGTTCCCGGCGGGTACGTCGCAGGCCGACCTGATCCGCGTGTCGCGCATGTTCGACCTGGATCCGCAGTCGCCGCCGGTGGATTGGGACAAGGCCTTCTGGCACCTGCCGGTGAACGACATCATGAAGTCGGTCGGCGGTCCGCCGGGTATCTTCGAGACGAAGATGCCGGTGCCGACGGGTGGCAATATGATTGCCCGCGCGCCGAACGATCCGGCCTGGAAGAAGGGCGGCTTGTGGAACGAAAGCATGCCGGTGAAGAAGCCGGGCCTGTGGTTCATGAGCTGGTTCGATGTCTCGGTGTCGCCGAACATTGCCGCCTATAACTACGTGCGCAGCCACGCGCCCAAGGCGATCGCCGACCAGCAATACGCAGTGATCGCGCCGGTGTTGCATTGCGCCTATACGCGCGCGACGGAGGACACCATCATCGGCGACCTCAGCGTCGGCGATGCGCGCTTCGACTACAACAGCCTGGTGTATGGCTGGTTCGATCATTTCCTCAAGGGCGAGGACAACGGCATCCTCGAGAAACAGCCCAAAGTGATGTACTACGTCATGGGCGAGAACAAATGGCACAACTCGGCCACCTGGCCGCCGGCCGGGGCGAAGACGGAAGAGTTCTTCCTGAGCAGCCAGGGCAAGGCCAATACGCTCTATGGCGACGGCGCGCTGACGATGAGTGCGGATGCCGCCGATCACCCCGACCAGTTCATCTACGATCCGGCCAATCCGGTACCGACCTTCGGCGGCGGTGGCTGCTGCCAGGGCAATGCGGTGAAGTTCGGCTCGTACGACCAGAACCCGCAGCTGGCGCGCAACGACATCCTGGTCTACAACACCGAGGCCTTCAAGGAAGGTACCGAGGTCAGTGGCCCGATCACGGTCACCCTGTACGTGTCCTCGAGCGCGAAGGACACCGACTTCACCTTCAAGATCATGGACGTCGCGCCTGACGGCAAGGCCTTCAACATCACCGAGAACATCCAGCGCATGCGTTACCGCGACGGCTACGACAAGCCGCCCGTGTGGATGGAAGCGGACAAGGTGTACAAGGTGACTTTCCAGCCGATCGACACCAGTTATTACTTCTTTGCCGGGCACAAGCTGCGTGTTGCGATCTCGAGCAGCAACTTCCCGCGCTTCGACCGCAACCTCAACACCGGCGGTAACAACTACGACGAGGCCAAGGGCGTGATTGCGCACAACGCCGTGCACCACGACAGCGAGCATCCGTCGAAGGTGACGATCACGGTGGTGCCGCGTACCGATACGCCTTAGGCCATTTGTGGGTAGAGCCCGCGATCATGCGGGCCTGGCCCCAACGGACTCGCGCACAGGAGCTGCCGCGACCTTGTGGGAGCAACTGTCTTTTTTTGACCGGTTTAAGCGGCCATGGGAGCGCCCCACGAGGTGTTGTTGCGAAGCATGGCGTTGATCATGACCAGGAGCTTGCGCATGCAAGCGACGAGGGCCGATTTGGCGGGTTTGCC
>DASYLE010000115.1:0-13770 GCA_036009745.1 Luteibacter sp.
CCCGGCTCCGGCCGTTGCTCCGCCCCCGGCTCCGGCTGACTGCTCCACCATGGACAGCGACGGCGACGGCGTGAACGATTGCGACGACAAGTGCCCGGCGACGCCGGCTGGCACGATCGTCGGTCCGGACGGTTGCCCGCAGAAGGTTGTCATCGACCTGCGCGGCGTCAACTTCAAGTTCGACCGCCCGAAGAAGGGTGAGACGAACATCGGTCCGTCCCTGCAGGAGCCGACCAGCGAATCGCTGGGCGTCCTCGACCAGGCCGTCGATACCCTGCAGCGCTACCCGACCGTCAAGGTCATGGTTGCCGGTTACACCGACAGCATCGGTACCGATGCGTACAACCAGGGTCTGTCCGAGCGTCGCGCGAAGATCGTGTTCGAGTACCTGACGGCGCATGGCATCGATGCCAGCCGCCTGGAAGGCCCGATCGGTCACGGCGAAGCCGACCCGATCGACAGCAACAGCACGAAGGAAGGCCAGGCTCGCAACCGTCGTACCGAACTGCAGGTTCAGCAGTAAGGTTCGATCGTTCGAAGCAGCTTGAAGGAAAAGCCCGGCGAAAGCCGGGTTTTTCTTTTGGGCTATTTTTGTAGGAGCGCACCCTGTGCGCGAATCCTTTCGCGATATCCTCCCCAGAGCTTTTAAAAGACTGGTCCGCACCATGCCCACCCCCCGCCACGGCCTCGCCCGCGTCCTCTCCAAAGCCGGCATCTGCTCGCGCAGCCAAGGCGAAAAACTGGTCCGCGAAGGCCGGGTCAGCGTGGATGGGCGCATCGTCCGGGACCCCGAATACCCCACCGACACGGTGAGACACCGTCTCGCCATCGACGGCGTCGCGATCCAGGCACCCGAGCGGGTCTATGTGGCAATGAACAAGCCTCGTGGCCTGATCGTCAGCGCCTCGGACGAGAAAGGCCGCAGCACGATCTACGACTCCCTGGCCGAGGCGGGCCTGCCCTGGCTGGGCCCGGTCGGACGCCTGGACAAGGCCAGCGAAGGACTGTTGCTGTTGAGCAATGATCCGGAATGGGCGGCAGGCATCACCGCGCCCGAAACCCATCTGGAAAAGACCTACCACGTACAGGTCGCGGGTTTACCGACCGACGCGGACATCGAGGCGATGACATCGGGTGTGGAAGAGGGGGGCGACCTGCTCAAGGCGCGTCATGCGATCGTGCTTCGTACCGGGGAGAAGAATGCGTGGCTGGAAGTCGTGCTCGACGAGGGGCGCAACCGGCATATCCGCCGGCTACTGTCGGCGCTCGGTTTCGATGTGCTGCGATTGCTACGCGTGGCGATCGGATCGCTGGTTCTGGGCGATTTGCCGAAAGGGCAGTGGCGCCGGCTGGGCCATGAGGAAGTTTCGGCGCTCAGGCGTTAGGCCTTTCGCGAGGCGGCGATTGATTTCGATCCGACCTGCACGCAACAATGCCGAGGTACGATCAAGGCACAGGAGTGCGCGATCGTCGCATCGTTGTATCCCCGGAAGGGCGTGGATGCGGAACACAAAGACACAAGGAACACGTGTGAAAAACCATCTATTCGCCTGCACGGCATGCCCGGCCCATCCGGTTTCAGTCCCCGCGGGGCGCCAGATATGAGCAACTCACTGCCGCCACCACGTCGTGCGAGCTTGCAGGAAGTGACTCCGCCGTTGACCCCGGACATGCCTACCCGACCACCTTCCCCGGCCAGCAGCATCAGCAGCAGGGATTCCGGTAGCAGTGTGGCCTCATTCACCAGTACGGAGCTTGGCTTCCAGCGGACGACGCCCCCCATGACGCCGGATACATCGCCAGTGTCGTCGCGGGCCGCCACTCCGGAGCCCGGACAGCGGCCACCACCCAACCTGCGTCAGCGGAACGGCGATATCGAACGCACCCGCTAGCCTGGACCGCGGTCGACACGCATGCGCGTCGACCGCTCTTGTGCGAAGCGCCGGCAATGGCGCTTCGTCATCAGCCGTTCAACAGACCGAGCTTGCGTCCCACCCGGGTGAATGCATCGATCGCCCGATCCAGGTGCTCACGTGTGTGCGCCGCGCTCATCTGCGTGCGGATGCGGGCCTTGCCTTGCGGTACGACGGGAAAGAAGAAGCCAGTGACATAGATCCCTTCATCGAGAAGGGCGCTAGCCATCGCCTGTGCCTGCTTGGCGTCGTAGATCATTACCGGCACGATCGGATGCACGCCGGGGCGGATGTCGAAACCGGCCTCGGTCATCTTCTCGCGGAAATAACGCGTGTTCTCCTTGACCTTGTCGCGCAGGTCGCCAGCGGCGGCAAGCATGTCGAACACCTTGATGCCGGCGGCGACCACATGCGGCGGCAGTGAGTTGGAGAACAGATAGGGGCGCGAGCGCTGGCGCAGCATCTCGATCACTTCCTTGCGGCCGGTGGTGAAGCCGCCGAGGGCACCGCCGAGGGCCTTGCCCAGGGTGCCGGTGAAGATGTCGATCTTGTCCATCACGCCGTTGTATTCGGCCGAGCCGCGGCCAGTATCGCCGAGGAAGCCGGTGCAATGGCACTCGTCGATGTGCACCAGGGCGTTGTACTTCTTCGCCAGCGCGGTGATCTGGTCGAGCGGTGCGATGAAGCCGTCCATCGAAAAGGCGCCGTCGGTGGTGATCAGTTTCTGCCGCGCGCCGGCCGTGTCGGCGGCCTGCAACTGTGCCTCGAGGTCGGCCATGTCGCAATTGTTGTAGCGGAAGCGTTTGGCCTTGCACAGGCGGATGCCGTCGATGATCGAGGCATGGTTCAAGGCATCGGAAATCACGGCGTCCTCTTCACCGAGCAGGGGCTCGAACAGGCCGCCGTTGGCGTCGAAACAGGCGGCGTAGAGGATGGCGTCCTCGGTGCCGAAGAATTCAGCGATCTTCGCCTCGAGCTGCTTGTGCAGGTCCTGCGTGCCGCAGATGAAGCGCACCGAGGCCATGCCGAAGCCGTGCGTATCCAGCGCGTCCTTCGCGGCCTGGATCACGTCGGGGTGATCGGCCAGGCCAAGGTAGTTATTGGCGCAGAAATTGAGCACCTTGCGACCGTCCTCGAGTTCGATCTCGGCCGACTGCGGCGAGACGATCACGCGCTCGGCCTTGAACAGGCCTTGCTCGCGGATGGATTCCAGTTCGCTGGCGTAACGGGTCTGGCCGGGGTAGCTCATGGGGAGGGTTTCCTGCGGGGAAACCCCAATTATGGGCCCACCGGCCGACGGCCTCTAGTGCAGTCCGAAGTCTACCCGGGTGGTCTTGCCGTCATCGTCGATCCCCTTGGCGTCGAGCTTGGGCGCGAGTACGAAGATCCGCTTGTCGTCGACCTTGCCGTGCAGCCATTGACGCACCGCGCTGGCGCGGCGTTCGGCCAGGTGACGGAGCGCGTCCGGGTCGACGGGCATGTTGGTTTCCAGCAGCTTCTTCATTTCCTCCGGAGGCTGGGATTTGGCCAGGCCGACGAAGTTGCGCGGCTTCGGGAATTTGGTGTGCTTGTAGGCCTTTTCGAGGTATTTGTCGTACTCGGCCGGGTCGACTTTCACCGTGGCCGGATCGACGCCGGCCTCGTCGCCCTGGTCGTCCATCTTTTCCTTGACCACGAGATCCTGGACCATGACCTGGCGTAGGCCGCTCTCGTCCCTGGACGGATCCATGCGGCCGGTGACATCCAGGTTCAGCGACGTCTTGTCGTTGAGTACTTTCACGATGTCGGTCAGGCGCGACTGCGCTTCGCTATCGAGTACGGCCGAGCCAGGCGCGAAGGCAACGTAGCCCAGGTCTTTGTTGCTGCCACCGGCCGAAGCGAGCAGGCGGAACGGCGAGGTGACCGCGCGCATGATCAGGTTGCCGATGGCACGCCAGATCAGTCCGGCCATGCTGAACTTCGGGTCGTCCAGCGAACCGGAAACCGGCACATGGACGTCGATCTGTCCCTGCGAGTTCTTCAGCAGGGCGACCGCCAGTTTCACCGGCAGGTGGCTGACGCCGGGGCCCTCGATGCGATCGCCGAAGGTCAGCTGGTCGATAAAGATATGGTTGTCGGCGGTGAGCTTGCCCTGGTCGAGCAGGTAATGCACATCGACGGTGAGCCGGCCCTTGGTGATCGGGTAACCGGCGTACTTGCCGGAGTAGGGCGACAGATGGGTGAGTTCCACGCCATCGGCCTTGGCCTTGACGTCGAGGAAGCCGACCGGTGCCAGCGGGTTGATCGTGCCGTCGATCGTCACCGGCGCGTTGTCGTCGAGCTGGCCTTGCAGGGTAAGTTCAGCGGGCGGTCCGCCGTCGGCGGTGCCGAACGCGCCGACCTTTCCGGTCAGCTGGGTGATGTTGGCCGTGTAGTTCGGCTTGATGAAGTTATCGGTGTAGTTCAGCTGGCCGCGGGTCAGGGTGATCTGGCCGATCTGCACTTCCGGTTTCGGGCCGGCTTCGAAGGGCGCGGCAGCCGCGGCGGTCGATGTCGCCGGCGCTGGTTCCGCTGGCCTGGGCGTCGTCCCGTCCTGCGCACGTGTCACTGAAACGGGCGCCTCCGCCTGGTTCGCCACCACGTCCTGCAGGTTGATGCGTCCGTTGGCGTTGACGATCATGCGGGCATAGAAATCGTCCAGCGCGAGCCCGGCCACCGTGACATGCATGGGACCTTCGCCCATGCGCAGGTCGGTGCCGCTCGCCGACAAGGCGTTCCAGTGCAGGAAGTCGTCGCCGCTGACCTTGTCCTGCACGCGCACGCGACCCAGCGTGGCCTGGCCGCGATAACCCATGCGCGCCGGCTGGTTGCCGCGGTCGCTGTAACGCAGTCGCCCGTTCAATGCCAATTGGGCGCTCACGATATGCACGTTCAAAGGCACGGTGATCAACGGTACCAGGGGGGCCAGGTCCAGCCGGCTGGCCTTGACCTGCAGGTTGGCATCCAGTGGCTGCGGTCGCACCGTACCGTTGACGGCAAAGGCCCCACCCTTGCCGAGGGTGCCGTTGAGGTCGAGCTTCAGCGGCTTGCGCATGTCGTCGGAAAGATTGTCGATGCCGAAGGTCTTCGCACCCAGCCTGACCAGGGCGGGCCTGCCTTCGACGCTTTCGTCGCGGAAGGTGATCGCGCCGTCGTCCAGGCCCATATGCGCCACGCTCCAGCGGAACGCGGGCGTGGTGGGCGCGCCTTTTACCGGCGGCAGCATCAGCCCGGTCAGGTCGATCCTGCCATTGCGCAGGCGTTTTACATCCAGTTGCAGGCCACTGAAGGTGAGGCTTTTCAGGTGCGCCTCGCTGCCGGCCATGTCGTAGCTGGCGATATCGGCCTTCATCGATTTCCAGGCGACGGGTGTCGCCTTGGCGCCGTGGGGGGCGAGCGCGAAATCGTTGAGGCTGGCCTGTGCGGGTTCCAGGTGCACGTTGAGTGCGGGGCTCCAGGTCGCCTGCACCTGGCCGTCGGCATCGATTGTCCCGTGCGCTATTTCGGCGTTCAACATCGGTGGCGCAAGCGATACCAGCGGCGCCAGCGCAACGTTCTTCAGATTGACCTTGCCGGTGTAACGGCTGTTGGCGAGATCGAGCTTGCCATTGGCGGCGAGGCTGCCGCCGGCCATGCCCGCGCTCAAGTCGATGCTGCCGGCGGGGCCTGGCACGGTGGACAGGCCGCGAAGGGCGCCATGGATATTATCGAGCGACAGTGTTGCTGGCGCCTTGCCGCTGAGGTCGGTGTATTCCAGGCGTGAACCCTGCAGCGTCACCGTGTCGATATGAACCTGTGTCGCCGGTTCGTTGGGTTTGGCCGGCGCGCCGCCGGTCAGTGCATCGAGGTTGCTGTGGCCGCCGGCCATGCGCGTGTAATGCAGGGTCGCGTTCTGCAGGTCGATCGCACCGAAATGATGTCGCGAGACCAACGGCTCGACCTGGGCCAGGCCAATCGTGCCGTGACCAAGTTCGAGCAAGGGCGTGTCCTTGCCGGCGGCGACAACGAAGTCGTCCATCGTCAGGGTGCCGGTCAGCTGCATCTGCGGCGCCGGCTCGGTCATCACGAAATGCAGTTCCAGGTCGCCCGAGAGCAGGCCTCGCTTCACCGTGATCGGCAGCGCGAACGGCGCATAGGTGAGGTACTTCGGCAGGTCGAGCTTGTCGAAGGTGAAGTGGGTCGCCGAATCGCGCACGGCGGCAAAGGGCTTGGCCTTGCTCTCCACGCGCATCGGGCTGCCGTCCACCCGCATCGCCAGCAAGGGCTGCACGAAGATGTCCGTGGCGCTCGGCAGGTTGGCGATGAAGGGAATGCCCAGTTCCAACTGGTCGACGCGGTGATCGACGTCGTGCACCGCATCGTGGAACTGGACGTCGCCATTGTGGATGCTGATGTTGGACAGGGCGAAGCGCGCGGGCGGTTCGTCCGGCGCCGCGGGGCGCATCATGAATTGCTGGACGAGGTCGTAGAAGTTGTACTTCTGGTCGGCCGTGCGGACCAGGTGTACCTGTGGATGTTGCAGCGTGAGTTCGTCGAGGATCGGTGCGCGTCGAAACAGCGACGACCAGGAGGCGTTGACGGTGATGGTGTCCACATCGACGAAGGGCGTCTTGCCGTCGCGCTCGCCGATATGCAACCGATCGAGCTCGACGCGCAGGGTGAAGGGGTTCAGGTGCACGGCGCCCAGGGTCACCGGGCGTTGCAGCGCGGCGCTGGCGCGGGCTTCGAGTTGGCTCTTGATGATCGAGGGCGCGGCGAAGAAGCCGAGCAGGGCGAACAGCACGACAAGGCCGAGCAGGATCAGCAGGGTTTTGCGTAGACGGTGCGATTTGTAGAGGGTGATTGCGCGTTCGCGACCCGCGGCCAGTCGGGATCCTTCTGGAAGACGGCGATCAGCCATGCGGACATTGCTCCGGCAAGGTCGCAAGCCGATGGTGTGCGACGTCTCCGCCGGACACCTCCCTTTCCCCAATCACACGGCCTGCCTGCGGCCGAGTTTACTCGGCCGGGGCGTTTTTGGAATGCCCGGCCATATGACAGCGCCGTGACCTCCAGGCTAGTTCCAGGAGCAGACGACCTTGCCGCAGTTGCCGGCGTCCATCAGGTCGAAGCCTTTCTGGAAATCGTCGATGGCGATCTGGTGGGTGAGCACCTTCTGCAGCGGGAAACCGGTCAGCACCATCTGGGTCATCTTGTACCAGGTCTCGTACATGCGCCGACCATAGATGCCTTGCAGGGTCAGGCCC
The DNA here is from genome assembly GCA_036009745.1 of Luteibacter sp. Classification (GTDB taxonomy): domain Bacteria; phylum Pseudomonadota; class Gammaproteobacteria; order Xanthomonadales; family Rhodanobacteraceae; genus Luteibacter. The sequence goes on from DASYLE010000115.1 coordinate 7,178, forward strand.
TTGAAGATCACCTTGTCCCAGTCGATCCCGGCGCCGCGCGGCATGATGCCGAGCATGGCGACCTTGCCGCCGTGGTACATGCAATCGAGCATGTCGGCGAAGGCGCGCGGATTGCCGCTCATCTCCAGGCCGACATCGAAGCCCTCGATGTGCAGGTCCTTCACCGTGTCCTTCAGCGACTGCTTGGACACGTTGACCACGCGGGTCGCGCCCATGTCGGCGGCGAGCTTCAGGCGGTAATCGTTGACATCGGTAACCACCACATTGCGCGCACCGATGTGTTTGGCGATGCCTGCGGCGATGATGCCGATCGGGCCGGCGCCAGTAATCAGCACGTCCTCGCCGATCAGGTCGAATTCCAGTGCGCAATGCGCGGCATTACCGTACGGGTCGAAGAAGGCGGCCAGCTCGGAGGGAATCTGATCCGGGATCGGCCACAGGTTCGAGGCCGGCATCGTCATGTATTCGGCGAACGCGCCGTTGCGGTTCACACCGATGCCGATCGTGTTCGGGCACAGGTGCTGGCGGCCGGCGCGGCAGTTGCGGCAATGGCCGCAGACGATATGGCCTTCGGCGGAGACGCGGTCGCCGATCTTGTAGCCGGTCACACCCGGGCCGATCTCGACGATGCGGCCGACGAACTCATGGCCGATGGTCAGGCCGGGCTTGATCGTGCGCTGGCTCCACTCGTCCCATTTGTAGATATGCAGGTCGGTGCCGCAGATGGCGGTCTTTTCCATCTTGATCAGCACTTCGTTCGCGCCGACCTCCGGCACCGGCACTTCTTCCATCCAGATGCCCTGCTCGGGCTTGCGCTTGACCAGGGCCTTCATCGTCTGCTGCATGGTTCGATTCCGTCGGGGAGGCCTGCGGGGAACAGGCGAAACACCAATTATAGTCGCCCGGCGGCCAGCCTGCAGTGTTGCGGCGCGCCATCCCGGCGAGCCCCAAAGCCTGCCATCGCCATTGATCCCCCTGGTGTTTTCCCTCTATGGTCGGGCGGTTTGTTACCGACAGGGGTTAGAAACATGCGGATAAGCACGGTGGTGCTGGGCGCGGCAATGGCGCTGGCGGTGGACGCGAAGGCCGATGAAGGCATGTGGATGCCGTCCCAATTGCCGAAGATCGACAAGGCCTTGCGCGAGGCCGGCTTCAAGGGCAACCCGGCGGATCTCGCGGACCTGGCCAAGGCGCCATTGAACGCCGTGGTCAAGGTCGGCGGCGCCACCGGCGCCTTCGTTTCCTCCGATGGCCTGGTCCTGACCAATCACCACGTTGCCTTTGGGGTGATCCAGTACAACAGCAAGCCGGACCGCGACCTGATCGCGAACGGTTTCGTCGCTCCGGACCGTGCCGGCGAGCTGCCGGCCAATCCCGATTATCGCCTGCGCGTGACGGTGGGCTTCGACCAGGTGACCGACCGTGTGCTGGGCCCCGCCAGGGGCAAGACCGGGCGTGCCTACTACGACGCCGTCGACGCGGCGAGCAAGGCCCTGGTCGCCGAATGCGAAAAAGAGGCCGGTATTCGTTGCAGCGTGGCCAATATGTTTTACGGCCGCGATTTCTACCTGGTCAAGCAGCTGGAGTTGCGCGATATCCGCCTGGTCTACGCGCCGCCGCGGGCGATCGGCAACTATGGCGATGAGATCGACAACTTCGTCTGGCCGCGCCATGCCGGCGACTTCACCGTGCTGCGCGCCTATGTCGGCCCGGATGGCAAGCCGGCCGATTACTCGCCGCAAAACAAGCCCTATAACCCGCCATCGCACCTGACCATCGCACGCGGCGGCGTGGCCGAGGGCGATTTCGTGATGCTGGCCGGCTATCCGGGTACTACCTATAGGCACCGTACCGCGGCGGAGTTCGCCGATCAGGTGCAATGGCGCCTGCCAGTCACCGTCGGGGTGCTGAAGCAGTTGCAGGGCGTGATCGAGGACGCGGGCAAGGCCGATCGTGACGCCGGTATCCGCTACGCCTCGCAGCTGCAGTCCTTGAAGAACAATATGAAACGCTTCAGCGGCGAGCTCGAAGGCCTCGGGCGTAGCGACGCGGTGACCGTGCGCGCGGAGGACGAGAAGGCGATGCTTGCCTGGCTGGCGAAGCAGAAGGACGGCAAGCACCTGCGCAGCGATATCGACGCCGCCGCGAAACAGATCGCCGCCAGCAACGATGTGCGCGAGCGCGACCTGCTGCTCGGGATGATCGGCACGCAGACCCAGCTGATGCGCGGCGCGTTGAACATCGAGCGCCTCGCCATCGAGCGGCGCAAAGCCGATGCCGACCGCGAGACGGGTTTCCAGCAGCGCGACGAGGAACTGCTGGAAAGCCAGCTCAAGCAGGTCCAGCGCCGCTACGACGTGCATGTCGAGAAGAGCCTGTTGACGGCCTTGCTGGCGCGCTACCAGAAGCTGCCGGACGCGCAGCGCCTGCCCGAGTTCGACAAGGCCTTCGGTCGCACGCCGGCCGAACTGGCGTCCTCGCTGGATCGCATCTACGGCGCGACGAAACTCGGCGATGAAGCCGAACGCCTGCGCCAGTTCAAGGCCTCGCCGGATGAACTGGCGACGTCCGTCGATGCCTTGCTCGCCGTCGCCCGCGACCTGCAGCCCGCCCTCCTGCGTATCGACGACCAGCGTAAATCGCGCGAAGGCGAACTGCTGCGCCTGCGTCCGGCGTACATGCAAGCGCTGATCGCCTATCGCGAAGAACAGGGCAGGGCCGTTTACCCGGATGCCAACTCGACCCTGCGCGTGAGCTACGGCAAGGTCACGCCACTGGTCGCGCGCGATGCAGTGACGTATTCGCCGGTGACCACGGTGGCCGGCATCGTCGAGAAGAACACCGGCAAGGAGCCGTTCGATGCGCCCAAGCCCTTGCTTGCCGCCATCAAGAAAGGGGACTTCGGCGACTACGCCGATGCGAAGCTGAAGACCATGCCGGTCGATTTCCTCAGTAACCTGGATACCACCGGCGGCAATTCCGGTTCACCGGTCTTGAATGCCAAAGGCGAGCTCGTCGGGCTGAATTTCGACAGCAACTGGGAAGCGGTGAGCGCGAGCTGGATGTACGACCCGCGTTACAAGCGTGCCATCCATGTCGACATGCGGTACATGCGCTGGCTGATGGACAAGGTCTATCCCTCGCCAAAACTGCTTGAGGAACTGGGCCTCAAGTGACGGAACGCTCCGCCATTGCCTTGGGGCGTAACGTTATATTATAACAAAGCACCTATAAGGAGATTCCCGTGCGTCGTCTGATCCTTTCCGCGGCTCTTGCCGCGGGTTTCATCTCGTCCGCCCATGCTGTCGAAGGCATGTGGCAGCCCGCCCAGCTTCCCGGCATCGCGGCCATGCTCAAGCAGCATGGTCTCCAGCTGGACCCTTCCACGCTGACCGACCTGACCGCCTACCCGATGGGCGCGATCGTCAGCCTCGGCGGCTGTACCGCGTCCTTTGTCTCGCCCGAAGGCCTGGTGGTCACCAACCATCATTGCGGCTACGGCGCGCTGCAGTACAACTCCACGCCGCAGAAGAACCTGATCGAAAGCGGCTTCCTCGCGAAGACGCATGCCGAGGAACTGCCCGGTTCGCCGGACATGCGCGTCTTCGTCACCGAGGACATCCGCGATGTCACGAAGGAGGTCACCGCGAAGCTCAGCGACGGCATGGACCCGCTGGACCGTTACAGGGCGATCGACCTGGCCAAGAAGACCCTGGTCAAGGATTGCGAGACCGAAGGGTATCGCTGCGACGTCTACACCTTCCACGGTGGCTATAGCTACCAGCTGATCAAGCAACTGGAGATCAAGGACGTACGCCTGGTCTATGCGCCGCCCGAATCGATCGGCAAGTTCGGCGGCGATGTCGACAACTGGATGTGGCCGCGCCATACCGGCGATTTCAGCTACCTGCGCGCCTATGTGTCGAAGGACGGCAAGTCGGCGATGTATGCGAAAGACAATGTCCCCTATCACCCGAAGCATGTGATCAAGATCAACCCGGAAGGGGTGGAAGCGGGCGACTACGTGATGGTCGTCGGCTACCCCGGCCGTACCAATCGCTATCGCCTCGCCGCGGAAGCGAAGAGCTCGATCGACTGGGTCTATCCAACCCAGATCAAGATCTACCAGGACACGCTGGACATCATCGCGGCCAATGGCAAGGCCAACCCGGATGTGATGGTGAAATACGCCAGCGTGGTCGCCGGCCTCAACAACTACCTGAAGAACTTCGGCGGCCAGCTCGAGGGCCTTCGCCGCGCCAATGCCGTGGCGGTGAAGCAGAAGCAGGAAGCCGACCTCGACGCATGGCTCAAGCAGCAGGGTGGTGCGGACAATCACGCGCTGGAAGCGGACATCGCCACGCTTAAAACTAAGATCGCCGAATACCAGTCGACTCGTGAACGTGATCTCGACCTGACCTTGTTGTCACGCTCCTCGCTATTTGCCAGCGGCGTGCGTCTTGTTCGCCTGTCGCAGGAGCGCACCAAGCCGGACATGGAGCGCGAGGCCGGCTTCCAGCAGCGCGACGAAGTGCGTATCGAAGGCGCTCTGAAGCAGATGGAGCGTCGCTACGACCCGAAGACCGACCAGCAGTTGATGGTCTATGCGCTGAAGCGTTACGTGGCGCTGCCGAAGGACCAGCGTTTGCCGGCCATGGACGCGTGGCTCGAGGGTACGAGTGACGAAGCCGCCATCACCGCGAAGGTCGCCGCGCTTTACGCCGGCAGCAAGCTGGGCGACACCGCCGATCGCATGAAGTGGTTCAAGGCCGATGCCGCGGCGATCGCGGCCAGCGACGACAGCATGCTCAAGCTCGCCGGTGCGTTGACACCGGAGCTGAAGAAGATCGACGACGACCAGGACACCCGCGAAGGCGAGATGGCGAAACTCCGTCCTCGCTACATGCAGGCGATGATCGCCTGGAAGGACTCGCAGCACCTACCGGTCTATCCGGACGCGAACAGCTCCTTGCGCGTCACCTTCGGCAATGTGCAGGGCGTCGCCCCGCGCGACGGCGTGACCTATGCACCGTTCACCACGGTCGAGGGTATCGTCGAGAAGGACACCGGCGTCGAGCCGTTCAATGCGCCGAAGGCTGAAACCGATGCGATCCGCGCCAAGGCCTTCGACGGCTACGCCTCGAAGAAGCAGGGCACGCTCCCGGTCGACTTCCTCGCCGATCTCGACATCACCGGTGGCAATTCCGGCTCCCCATCGCTCGACGCCCAAGGCCGTCTGGTTGGCCTGGCCTTCGACGGCAACTGGGAATCGGTCAGCGGCGACTGGCTGTTCAACCCGAAACTCAACCGCTCGATCCAGGTCGACGTGCGCTACATGCTCTGGGTCATGCACCACCTCGACCACGCCGACAACCTGCTGAAGGAAATGGGCGTCCCGGCGAAGTAAGGCTTCCAGCTCGCCAATGACTTTCGGCATGGACCGCCCCTGTGCCGGACGGCTAGCATCGTCCGGCACATCCGGTGCGCATGTGGGGAGCACGTATGACATTCAGTCGCCGCCAATTCCTGGGCTCGGCCCTGCCGCTGGGTGCCGTGGCCTTCGCCGCGCCCAACCTGCTGCTCGCCGACGACAAGTCCGCGGCACCCGCTACAGCTGCCGCGCCATCCCTCGACGATGCCGTCGTCCTGGCTGGCGATGCCGTGCCGCAAAGTGCCGCCGGTTATGCGCGCAAGCTGCAGGAGCTGGTCGGCAAGCATGACAAGCCGATGGATTTCTATCTCAAGGAGGGTGCGGTCGCCGAGCTGGAGGCGAAGTTTTCCGCCTTGCTCGGCAAGGAAGATACCGTCTTCATGCCGACCGGCACGCTTGCCAACCATGTGGCGCTGCGCCTGCTCTGCGGCGAATCGCGGCACGCGCTGGTCCAGCAGGAAAGCCATGTCTACCGCGACGAGGCCGATGCGATCCCGATCCTGAGTGGGATCAACCTGGTGCCGCTGGCGCCCGGGAAGGGGGCGCCGACCTTCGACGAAGTGAAGGAGGCGATCGACCGCGCCGAGATCGGCCCGTATCCGATCAAGGTCGGTGCGATCGGCCTGGAAAGCCCGGTGCGCCGTGCGGATGGGGAGACGGTTCCGATTGCGTTGATCGCCCAGATAGCGAAGCTGGCCCGCGAGAAAAACATCCCGATGCATCTTGATGGTGCACGCCTCTTGCTGATGAGCGGCTTGCCGGGTTTCGATGTGAAGAGCTACTGCGAGCCCTTCGATACCGTCTACGTCTCGCTCTACAAGTACCTCAATGCGCCATTTGGCGGCGTCCTGTCCGGCACGAAGGCACAGATGGCCAGGGCGCGAGAGCTTCGGCACATCTTCGGTGGCCTGATCCTGCATGGTTGGGAGGCGGCGTTGCCGGCGCTCGATACACTCGACGGTTTCGCCGAGCGCTTCACCACGGTCAGGCAGGCAGGCGAGCGCCTGCTGGCCCGTCTGGACAAGACCTCGGGCTTCAAGGTCCATCGCGTCCCGAACGGCAGCAATATCGCCTTCGTCGAGGTATCGGCGAAGCGGCAGGCCGGACTCGAGGAGCGCATGAAGGTGGCCAACGTCAAGATCGGCCATGTGCATGACGGCAA
>DASYLE010000116.1:0-23755 GCA_036009745.1 Luteibacter sp.
CTGAGCGATGTCGCCCGGATCGCCTTCGGTCCGCAGCAGTACGGCTTCGGCTCGACCCTCGACGGCAAGCCCTCCGGCGCGCTCGGCGTGCAGCTCCTGCCCGGCGCCAACGCGCTGGACGTGGCCACCGCGGTTCGCGGCAAGATGGACGAGCTGTCCAAGAGCTTCCCGCCGGGCGTGACCTGGCTGGCACCGTACGACAGCACCCCGTTCGTGAAGATCTCGATCAAGGAAGTGATCGAGACCCTGGTGATCGCGATCATCCTGGTCTTCGGCGTGATGCTGCTGTTCCTGCAGAACTTCCGCGCCACGATCATCCCGACCCTGGTCATCCCGGTCGCCCTGCTCGGTACCTTCGCGGGCCTGCTGGCGCTCGGCTTCACGGTCAACCAGCTCACCCTGTTCGGCATGGTGCTGGCGATCGGCATCGTGGTCGACGACGCGATCGTGGTGATCGAGAACGTCGAACGCATCATGACCGAGGAAAACCTGCCGCCGAAGGAAGCCACCCGCAAGGCAATGGGCCAGATCACCGGCGCCGTCGTCGCGATCACCGTGGTGCTGGCGGCGGTATTCGTGCCGTCGGCCTTCCAGGCCGGCGCCTCGGGCGTCATCTACAAGCAGTTCGCGCTGACCATCGCGGTGTCGATGGGCTTCTCCGCCTTCCTCGCCCTGTCGTTCACGCCGGCGCTGTGCGCGACGATCCTGCGGCCGACCCACGATGAGAAGAAAAACTTCATCTATCGCGGGTTCAACCACGTCTTCGACCGTGTCAACACGATCTATCGCGGCCATGTTGGCGGCGCGGTGCGTCACGCACCGACCTGGATGGGCGTGTTCGTGGTGATCTGCATCGTCTGCGGCTTCCTGTTCTCGCGCCTGCCGACCAGCTTCGTGCCCAGCGAGGACCAGGGCTTCGCCCTGGCCATCGTCTCGCTGCCGCCCGGTGCCTCGTTGCAGCGCACGCAGGGGGTGATGAAGCAGATCCGCGACAAGCTGCATGGCAACGAGAACGTCGACAAGATCTTCCAGATATCCGGCTTCAGTTTCGTCGGTTCCGGCGAAAACACCGGCATGGCCTTCATCAAGCTGAAGGACTGGGACGAGCGCAAGACCACGGCCGATGAGTTCATCCAGCAGGCCAACGGCATCCTGCACGGCATCCGCGATGCGCAGATCTTCGTGGTCAACCTGCCGACGATCCGCGGCCTCAGCCAGTTCGGCGGCATCGATATGTGGCTGCAGGCCCGTGGTGGCCAGAGTCGCGACGAGCTGACCCAGGCACGCAATACGGTGCTTGGCGCCGCAGCGCAGAACAAGGCACTGGCCGCGGTCCGTCCGAACACGCTCGAGGACGCCCCGCAGATCCAGCTCACTGTCGACCGTGTGCAGGCACAGTCGATGGGCCTGTCGGTCAGCGATATCTACACCGCCATCCAGCTCACCCTGGCGCCGGTGTACATCAACGACTTCGCCTACGCCGGCCGCGTCAAGCGCGTGCTGATGCAGGCCGACACCCAGTACCGCATGGGTCCGGAAGCCTTGCAGCACATCTACACGCCGAGCACGCTGGCGACGGGAACGAACGGCACGACGCCGGTCAGCCCCGCCAACATGATCCCGCTTTCGAGCGTGGTCAGCGCCAAGTGGCAGCTCGCCTCGCCGGCACTCAGCCGCTACAACGGTTATTCGGCGGTGGAAATCGTCGGTAACGAAGGCCCCGGCTTCTCCACCGGCCAGGCCATGAACGCGTTGAGCGGCATCGTCGAGGACAAGCTGCCTGGCACCTTCGGCTTCGACTGGACGGGCCAGTCCTACCAGGAGCTGCTCTCGGGCAACTCGGCGACCATGCTGTTGATCCTCTCGATCATCATCGTGTTCCTCTGCCTTTCGGCCCTGTACGAAAGCTGGTCGATCCCGGTGGCCGTGTTGCTGGTGGTGCCGCTGGGCATGCTCGGCACGGTGGTCTTCTCGATGCTGCGTGGCCTGCCCAACGATATCTACTTCAAGATCGGCCTGATCACGGTGATCGGCCTGGCGGCGAAGAACGCGATCCTGATCATCGAGTTCGCGGTGGAACAGCAGGCCGAGGGCAAGACCTTGCGCGAGGCGATCGTCGAAGCCTCGCACCTGCGTCTGCGTCCCATCCTGATGACCTCGATCGCCTTCGTCCTTGGCGTGTTCCCACTGTTTATCTCGACCGGTGCGGGTGCCAACTCGCGTCACTCGATCGGTACCGGCGTGATCGGCGGCATGCTCTTCGCCACCTTCCTCGGCCTGCTGCTGATCCCGGTGTTCTACGTGATCGTGCGTCGCCTGCTCGGCGACAAGCTGGACGAGGTCTCGCACAACATGCCCTCGAAACACGACCATCACCACGACGACCATGGCACGACCAACGCGAATGGCCAGCAGCCCTTCGATTCGGATCCGCGTCGCGGCTGAGGTAACCGAACCTGTGTCACTTCGACCCCGGCGCAAGCCGGGGTTTTTTTATGGTCTGCCAAGGGTCGCGGCAACCGCGCACGCTTACGATCGCAAGTTCCTGGGGTATCATCCGTGCGTGGTGCAGCGCATCAAGGCCGCATGGCGGGATGCCACTATTCTGTTCGCTTGGTTAGAGATGTTCGAGACGGTTCATGCGCTCCCTACCCCCGCTCAATCCCCTGCTGGCCTTCGAGGCTGCTTCGCGACACCTGAACTTCACCAAGGCCGCGCGTGAGCTGAATGTCACCCAGGGTGCCATCAGTCACCAGATCGCGGTGCTCGAGGAGTATTTCGGTGCGCGGCTGTTCGAGCGCAAGAGCAACCAGTTGGAGCTGACCCCAGGAGCCGCCCTGTACGCCGAAGCCCTGCATGCGGCGTTCGAGGACATGCGTCGTGCGACGACGAATTTCTATGCGACGGCATCCTTGCGCACGACGCTCACCATCAAGGGCTACCCGTTGCTGCTTAGCCGCTGGCTGACGCCGCGCCTACCGGCCTTCAGCCGGCAATTCCCGAATATCGACGTCCGGCTCGTGTCCATTTCCGGTGCAAGCCTGGTCGATTTCGAGAACCAGGATATCGATGTCGGCATCCGTTACGGCAGCGGACGCTGGAAGGGCCTGACCAGCCATTTGTTGTTCGCGGACGAACTGGTTCCCGTCTGCACGAAAGCCTTCGCGGAAAAACTTGGCCTGCACACGCCGCAGGACCTGGCCGGCAAGGTCCTGCTGCAGACCCACGCACGCGCCAGCGACTGGCCCGACTGGTTCCGCTGTGCCGGCGTCAGCGATACCTCGGCGCTACGCGAACTCATGTCGTTCGAGGATCTCGGCGTCGTGCTCCGCTTCGCCATCGAGGGAAGCGGGATCGCCATCCTGCAGCGGGCTTACGTGGAGGACGATATCCGCGAGGGCCGTCTGGTCGTGCCCTGCGAGCCCGTGCTGCGCCGCGACCTGGGCTATCACCTGGTCACGCCGGTCAACAACGGCAAGGACGCGAAAGTCAGGGAATTTTCCGACTGGCTGCTCGGTAGCATCAACCCGGATGGCGAACCCGCCGCCGCATAGTTCAGTCCCGCGCGAACCGGCCGAGCAGCAGGCGCGCCTGTTTCAGGTGCGGCGCATCGATCATCTCGCCGTCCAGCGACAGCGCACCTGCCTGCGGATGCGCGGCGAATGCCGCGACGATGGCGCGGGCGCGGGTCATCTCGGCCTCGGAGGGCGAGAAGGCAGCGTTGATCGTTTCCAGCTGCGTGGGATGGATCGCAAGCATCCCGGAAAAGCCGTCGCGGGCAGCCCGTTTCGCCACACGCGCCAGGTTGTCCATGTCCCTGAAATCGGGGTGCACTGTCTCGATGGCGATAACCCCGGCCGCATGTGCGGCGAACAGGGCGAGCGAACGGGCGACCTGGTAAGGCGCGGTGAACTGGCCGTCGGCTTCGCGCGCGGCGGAGGCACCCATCGCGGCCGACAAATCCTCCGCGCCCCAGGTGAGCCCAACCAGGCGGTGTGCGACTTCCTGGTAAGTGCCCAGTTCGAACATCGCGGTCGGCGTTTCCGTGGCGATCGGCAAAATCGGTATATCGGGCAAGCCAAGTTCGTCCAGCAAGGCATCGAGCTGATCGATCGATCGCCGTCCGCATGCCTTGGGCAGGATCAGGCCGTCGGGCCGATGCTCGACCAGCACCGCCAGATCAGCGAGGGTGAGCCCGCTGGCCAGCGGATTGATCCGTACGAAGGTGGGCTTGAGACGCTCCTCATGGGCGAGGAAGGACGCCAGCGATGCACGCGCCGCCACTTTGCGCTCCGGCGCGACCGAATCCTCCAGATCGAGGATGACGCCGTCGGCTTGCGACTGCTGCGCCTTCACCATCCGCTCGGGTCGGTCGCAGGGTACGAAAAGCAGGGAGCGCAGTTTCATGCCGGCTTCCTGTGCAGCAATGCCGTGCGCAGGCATTCGCAGACCGGCTCATCGCGCTGGTTGAGCAGGCGATGGGCGAAGACGACGATGCCGGCGTTCGGCCGCGAACGGCTCTCGCGCACCTCGACGACCTCGGTCTCGGCACGCAAGGTATCGCCGAGGAAGACCGGATGCGGCGTACGTATCTGGTCATAGCCGAGGTTGGCCACCATCGTGCGCAGGGTCGTGTCGCCCACGGTGAGGCCGACCAGCAGGCTGAAGCTGAAAGTACTGTTGACGACGATGCGGCCGAATTCGCTCTTGCGCGCGTACTCGGCATCCAGGTGCAATGGCTGCGGATTGTGCGTGAGCGTGGAGAACAGCAGGTTGTCGGTTTCCGTCACCGTGCGATGGATATCGTGGACGATGTGGTCGCCGACGGTGAACTGTTCGAAATAACGGCCAGCCATGGGGGTTTCCTCTCAGGCGAGGTAATGCCGGAAGAACTCGAGGGTGCGCGTCTGCGCGAGTTCATAGGCCTTCATATCGAAGGTCGGCCGTTCCTCGCAGCCGAAGCCGTGGTGCGCGCCTTCGTAAACGAAGATCTCCACGCCGGGCTGCGCCGCGCGAATGGCCTCGACGTCGTTGAGCGAAATGGAATGATCCACTTCACCGAAATGCATCTGCACCGGAATCCGCGGCACCTCGTCCCGGTCGGCCGCGATGCCGCCGCCATACCAGGCCACCGAGGCGGCAAAGCGATCGCTGCGCGTCGCGGCCCACCAGGCCACGCGACCACCCCAGCAGTAGCCGATGATGCCGACCTTGCGCGTACCGAAGACCGCGCGTGCGGCTTCGATATCGGCGACCGGGCCGCCCTCGGGCAGGGCGGCACGCAAGGCAAAGCCCTTCTGCAAATCTTCGTCGCTATAACCAAGCTCGACGCCACGCTCGACGCGGTCCAGCAATGCCGGCGCGATCACCGCGAAACCCGCCGCTGCCAGCTGGGCACAGGCGTAGCGCATATGGCTGTTGACGCCAAAAATCTCCTGCGTCACCACGAGGCAATGCTTCGCGTCCTCGGGGCCGTCGCGCCAGGCGGCCAGTTCATGACCGTCCGCGGCCTTGATATCGATCCAGTGACCCACGACTCATCTCCTTTCGTTACGGTGCGTATATAGGGCGATCGTAGGCAGCGAAGGACACCCGCACCATGGACAAAATCCGATCCACGCATGAGCGGAAGTCATACCCGCACCACCCCGGCTTTCGCCGGGACGGTGGGTGAGCGACGTCTTAGAACTTGAACGAGATCTCGCCGCCGACGACCGAGGCATTCGGGTACTTCTTCGCGGTGAACGCGCCCGGATGCATCAGGTACTGGAAGTCCGGGGTCAGGAACATCCAGGGGGTGATCTGGATCTTGTACGACAGGTCGATGTACTTCTCCGCACCGTAGTAATCGAAGTTCGGATTCTTTTCGATCTCGGCGTCGAGCTTGCGCTTGTTCAGGTTGGACTTGGCCCAGCCGAGGCTGAGGACATCGTCCGCACGGCTGGCGATGGGGCCGAGGAAGACGAAGCCCAGCGAGTCGTAGCTTGCGATCTGCGACGTGCCGCGATTGCCTTCGGTGAAGTTGCCGAACAGGACCAGGCCACGGCTTGCCTGCGGGCCAAGGCCCCAGACCATCTGCTCGAGCGAGATCCAGCCGCTGTAGCGGCCCGTGTGCATGATCTTCGCGTTGACGACGTCCGGCGCCTTGCTCGTGTCGTAGTAGCCACCGATCTTGTAGTGGCCGACGAGGTTTTGCGGCCCGAGGCTCGCGTTCCAGCCCAGTTCGCTGAGATAGATCTCACCCGTCTTGCCACGACGATCCAGCCGGAAACCCTGGTCCGGATCGGTGAAACGTGTCGGATTGACGTCGAACACCGCGGCCTTCAGATAGACCTGCGGCGTGACGAAGCCGGTGATCCGCGCACCCAGCTGCGCGCCGGGCGGGTTCTGGAAACCGCTCGAGTCGGCCGCCAGTGAATTGGGATGGCCGCAGAAACCCTGGTTCAGGAAACTGCAAAGGATCGGGCTGTAATCGAATTCCGCCGCGGAAGGGAAGTAGCCGATCTGGTAGCTCAGGCGGCCCTTCAGCAGGCTCTGCTTGAAGCTCATATTGGCCAGGCGGAAGTTTTCGCCCTCGCCGTAGTTGCTCATGATAGTTACGCGCGTGCCCGCCAGGAGCGACGCGTTGGAGCCGTAGCGATCGGAGACGGCGAAGGTGAACGTGCCGCCATCGATCGACATCAGCTTCTGCAGATCGAAGTTGGCGCCGAGGATGACCTGGTTGTTCGTCGACGTACCGGTCTTCGCACCGCCATTGACGATGGCCGCGCTCTGCACCTGGTAATTGGAGAAGATATCGATCCCCTCCTTGGTCAGCTTCGTGCGCAGACCGCCCCAGTCACCGGTCATGCCGGCCTGGTGCATCCAGTCGGTGGACGGCGGCGCCGGCGAATCGATCGCGACCTGCGGCGGCGGATCGTCGGCGCGGGCCGTCGACGGCGACATGGCCGCCACGAGCATCGTGCAAACGGCGACGGCACCTGTACCGGCGGCGCGGCGAACTGGTGAATACTTCTTGTTGGACATTGGTTTCTCCCCCTTTCATGGACTTGGTGTTGTCTGGCTTCCCCCCTCTACCCGAGTCGATCCCCGTCGATCCGTGACATGCCAGTGGGAGTGGCCAATCGTTTTTTGTGACGCAGTAACCCTGGCGGGCGCGAGCCCGCCTGAAAACAAAACCGTGGTTTCGGCAAAAACCTGGCTGGCGATTAACTCTTGGTCATGGTGGCGAGCGCATGTTCGGCCTTGCGCTCGTAATAGCCCCACAGCAGGCGCAGCAGGCGTGGGTTGAACGTGCCGCGTGCGCAGTCGGCCGCTTCTTCCGGCTTCAGCTGCAGCGCGCCACCGAGGATTTCGGCTTCGACCTGCTTGCGTGCGTTTTCTTCGAAGAAGGTGCTGCGGAAGAAAGCAACTTCCGCGCTCTCGCCGACGACGACGCTGCCGTGACCGCGCATCTGCACGGCGACGTTATTGCCAAGCTTGGCGGACAGCGATGCGGCCTGCGGATCGGTGACGACAAGACGCGGGTCGTCCCAGGTCGGCACACCGGTATAGAGGAACGCGCCATGCAGGAACACCGGCACGATGTCGCGCCCGGCGATGCCGAGCAGGGTCGAGTGCTGCGCGTGCAAGTGGGTGACGCTCATGATCTCGGGGCGGTCGCGATGGATCTGCGTGTGGATGCGCCATTCGAGCGGGATCTCGCCCCCCGGATGCTCGAGGATCTCGCCATTGATATGGAATACGAAGACGTCTTCGGGCTTGACCGTGGCCTTTTCCGAACCCGCGCCCGGGCTCAACAACACACGATCGGTACCGGGCACGCGAATCGACACGTGACCGAACATGCCGATGGAGCCCTGCAGGCTCAACATCTTGCACATGACCGCTGTTTTCTTGCGAAGCTCGGTCTCAGTCTCGACGGGGAGGGCTTCGGTGGTCGCGTCTTGCATGGGACTAATTCCTCGACTGAATGGGCGTTATCGACTTGGTTGCCAATAGCTTTAGTGATTGGAGTTCGCTTTAACGAATAATATTTGCCGGGGCCGCCGTTTCATCGAGACGGAAACCGCGGAAACGACGGAAGCAGAGATACAACAGCAGGCACGCACCGATGGATCCGGCCACCAGCGGCACCAGTGGCGCCAGGAACAATTGCGGCAGCGGCGTATGTCGCGCGATAAGCCAGCCACCGGCGATGGGACCGATCGTGGAGGCGATGCGCCCGATACCGCTGGCCCAACCCGCGCCCTTGGAGCGGATGCTGGTGGGATAGATCATCCCGGTGACGGCATTCATCCCCAGCTGGCTGCCCAGCACGCAGGCACCGGTGAGGAAGACCACGAAGGTCAACGCGACATGCGAGAGCCCAGGCGTGCCGATCGAAGCGACGACCGGGCAACCGATGATGAAGTAGCCGGCGATGGCGACCATGCCCCAGCGATCGATCAGACGGCTGATGATGAGGCCGCCGACGATGCCGCCGACGTAGTACGCCGCCTGGGTCACCGCCGTCTGGTCACTCGTCAAGCCCGCAGCGCGGAATAGCGTCGGCATCCAGCTGTTGACGAAGAAGTTGACGATCAGCGCGGCGGAGAACAGCAACCAGACCAACGGGGTGATTCCACCGAGGCCATCGGCGAACAACAATGACGGCGAGAACGTATTCACGCCCTGGCGGGTCGTGGTCGTTACCAGGCGCGTGTGGTCGGTGATGCCGAGATCCGGCCGGATCTGCGCCGCCAGCCGCGCCGCCTGGACGTTCGCGCCTTTCTTCGTGACCAGGAACTTGATCGATTCCGGCAGGTAGAAGTACAGCGCGATGGCCAGGACCAGCGGACTGATGCCGCCGACGAAAAAGAAGGCTTGCCAGCCGAAGCGGGACTGCAGCGTGGTCGCCACCACCGAAGGCAGGATGCCGCCGACGGCCAGACCCATGAACATGATGATGATCAGGGTCGCACGTAGTCGTTTCGGCGCGTACTCGGCGTTCAGCGCGACGGTGTTCGGCAACAGGCCGCCCAGGCCGATACCCGAGATGAATCGCAGGATCAGGATCGCGTTGAGCCCCGGCGCGGCCACCATCATCAAGGTGAACAGACCATAGACGATGGTGGAAAGCAGGATCGCGGTACGCCGGCCGAAACGGTCACCGACGTAACCGAACAGCGGGCCGCCCAGGGCCATGCCGACCAGGCCCGCGCTGAACACCGGCCCCAGGTCCGCGGGTGGGAAGTGCCAGGCCCGGATCAGTTCGGGCGCGGCGTACGACATGGCGGCCAGGTCGAACCCATCCGCGCACTGCACCAGCAGCGAAAGCACGACGATCCGGATGACCAGGGCACCGAGTTTCTGGCCATCGACGAGCGAGTCGATCTCGATGGACGCAGCCGTCGTCATGGTTTGCCCGCCAGGAACTGCTGGACATTATCTTCGACGAGGGCGCGGGTGATCTCTTCGCCGAGGCCGGCCGCCTCGATGGTGCGGACCGGGTCGTGGTCGCCGAGCAGGAACGGGTAATCGCTGCCCATCAGGACACGATCCGCGCCGTGCTTGTCGATCACCATGCGCAGGCTGGCCTCGTCGAAGGTCAGCGCATCCACGTACAGCATGCGTGCGTAGTCACTGGGTGGGCGATCGATGTTCTCGCGCATCTCGTTGCGTACCGCAAAGCCCTTGTCCACCCGGCCGAGCACGTGGGCGAAAGCGCCGCCGCCATGCGCGAAGCAGATCCTGAGGCCGGGCAGCTTTTCCATGATGCCGCCGCAGATAAGTCGCGTCATCGCCAGGGCCGTCTCAAGCGGATTGCCGACGATATTGGGCAGGTAGTACTTGTTCAGGCGATCGGCACCGATCAGCGGCTGCATCGGATGGACGAAGACCGCCGTTCCCGTATCGCGGCAGGCCTCGAAGAAGGGCAGCAACAACGGGTCGTCCAGATCGCGGCCTGCCGGGCAGGTACCGATCTGCACGGCGCGGATCTTCAGGGTCTCACTGAGGAAGCGCAGTTCGGCAATCGCGAGATCCGGATCCTGCAGCGGCACCGTGCCCATGCCGGCGAAGCGCTCCGGATTCGTCGCGACCAGGTCGGCGATATGCTGGTTCAGGAACCGCGCAACGGCCTGGCCGGCCTGAGGCGGCGCCCAGTAGCAGCTCAGCATCGGGATCGGCGAGATCACCTGCAGATCGACGCCCTGCTTGTCCATGTCGCGCAGGCGCGGCTCGAGCGACCAGAAGCGCGAGTCCAGCTTCATGACGACCTTGTCGCCCATCATGAGCGTCGCCGACTCGGCGTTTTCGGCAATCAACCGCGGCCAGCGGCCGGGGCCGTACTCGGCCGCCCAGTCGGGGAGCTGGGACGGCGGGGGAATGATGTGGGTATGAAAATCGACGCGCATATCAGATGCCTTTGTACTGCTGTCGGTAAGAATGGATCAGCGCTTTGCGTGTTGCGCCAGGAAAGCCAGGGAACGTTCGCGGGCCAGCGCGGCCGACGTCGGTTCGTAGAACTGCCGGTCGTTGCAGCTGAAGCCGTGCTCGGTACCGGGATAGAGGTGCATTTCAATCTCCGGATGGGCCGCGCGAATCTTCTCGACGTCGGACAACGGGATGTATTCGTCGTGCTCGGCGAAATGCAGGAGCACCGGCGCGTGCAGCACCTCGTCGGCATGGCCGGCGATCTGCGCGCCGTAATAGCCCACCGCGCAGACGACGCCGTTCAACCGCGCCGCCGCCAGATAAGCGAGCGAGCCGCCCCAGCAATAGCCGAGCGTGGCGACGGGACCGAACGGGGCCACCGTGTCGATCGCCGCCTGGACGTCGAGCATGGTCTGGTCGAGGTTCAGGCGCGCGCGCAACTCGCGCCCCTTCTGCATGCCGGCGGGATCGTAACCCAGCGACACGTTGCGCTCGACACGATCGAAGATCGCCGGTGCGATCGTGTAGTAGCCGTCATGCGCATACTGGTCGGCCATCTCCCGGATATGCGGGTTCACGCCGAAGAATTCCTGCAGCATGACCAGCGCACCAGTCACGGCACCTTCCGGCTTTGCCACATAGGCGGACAGCGTGTGTCCGTCGCTTGCAATGATATCGATGGTACTACCCACGCCTGTTACTCCTTACGCAAAAGACAACCCGGAAATGCCGGCTTTCTCGTCGAAACCGCTGATCACGCGCTTGCCGATCAGGTCGCGCAGGGTTTCGGATGTACCGCCGCCCAGGGTGCCGTAGCGGGCACCGCGATACAGGCGCGAAACGACGCTGTCGTCGGTGAAACCGAAGCCACCGTGGATCTGCAGCGCTTCACTGGTAACCTCGAGCGACATCTCGTTGCAGCGGATCTTCGCCGTGGCCGCCAGTAACGGATCGGGGAACGGGTCGGCGGAAAGGCAAGCCCGGTACAGCAACCCGCGTGCGGCCTCGATGGCGATGAACATATCGGCCAGCTTCCAGCGCATGCCCTGGAAGTCGCCGATGGAGCGGCCGAAGGCCTTGCGCTTGCCGGCGTAGGACACCGCTTCGTCGAAGGCGCCCTCGGCCAGGCCGAGCGAGATGCTCGGATTGAGGCAACGCTGCGTATTGAACGCGGAGAGCAGCGACTTCAGTCCGGACTGGCGGACCACCAGCTGGTCGATCGGGATCTCACAATCGGTCAGCGTCATCTCATGGAGATTCTCGCCGCCGAGGGTATGCACCTTCGAGGTGAGCTCCAGGCCGGGCGTACCCTGTTCGACCAGGGCACAGCCGATGCCGTCGAGGCCGGGCTGGCCGTCGACACGGGTGAAGACGACGAACAGGCCCGCCTCCTCCGCGCGGCTGATCAACGACTTGGTGCCGTTGAGAATCACCTTGTCGCCCTTGATCTGTGCATTCGTCGTGTAGCTCGCCACGTCCGTGCCCGCGTGCGGTTCGGTCAGGCAGATCGACAGCACGCAGTCGCCAGTACAGACCGCCGGCAACACTTGTTGCTTGATGCGCTCCGGCGCGAAGGCCGAAATCACCCGGGTCTGGGTACCGACTTCGCCGAGCACCGCCATCGCGGTGATATAGCAGCCCTTGGCGATCTCCTCGAGGACCAGGGCGGTGTCGAAGACACCGAGCTCGGAGCCACCGTATTTTTTCGCCACGGCCATGCCGAGCACACCGATATCGGCCAGCTTGCGCATGTTTTCCCAGGGGAATGAGCCGTCGAGAAGCTCCTTGCCACGGCCCTTGAATTCGCCCTGGACGAGTTCCCGGACCTGGCCGAGCCGGTGACGCTGTTCTTTGCTGAGCACGATACCGTGCGGCGCCGCCGTCTGGCGTGGTGTCGTGGTGTTAGACATCGCTGCTGATCACTCCGTCCACAAGACTTTCAATACTGGTAAAGACAGAGGCTCCGACGCCGCGAAGCGCCGACATCTTCGATTTGATGGTTCCGCGACCGCCCTGCACCAGCGCGCCGGCATGACCCATGGTCACACCCTCGGGCGCGGAGGAGCCGGCCAGCAACACGAAGACCGGCTTGGTGAAATTCAGCCGCTCGATTTCCGCGGCAAGGTCTTCTTCCTCGCTGCCGCCGATCTCGCCAAGGACGAGGACGGCGCGCGTATTCGCGTCGTTGTGGAAGAAGGGCAGCAGTTCGCCGAAGCGCGTGCCCTTGACCGCGTCGCCACCGACACCGATCCATGCCGACTGGCCGATGCCACGGCTGGCCAGGCGGAAGCAGGTTTCATAGGAAAGCGTCCCGCTCTTCGACATCACGCCCAGCGGTCCGGGCGATAGCGATACATCGGGAATGAAGCCGAGCTTCATCTTGTTCGGAATGGCCAGACCCGGCGTTGACGGTCCGATCCATACCGCGCCGTGTTCCTTGACCCGCGCGCAGGCGATCATGGCGTCGCGGACGGGCATGCCTTCGGACGGCGAGACAATGAGCTTGAGACCAGCTTTCAATGCTTCGGTAACGGCGGAAAGCACGTCCATCGGCGGCACGAGGGTGATGGATGCTTCCGCATCCGTCGCGGCAACCGCTTCGTGGCAGGTCGCGAACAGCGGAATATCCGAGTCCCCGCGACGTGCGCTGGCGCCGGCGATGCCGCCGACGACGTTGGTGCCGTACTGTTTCATCAATTCGGCGTGGCGACTGCCCATGCGGCCGGTGGCACCTTGCACGATCACCTTCATCGCCGGATCGAGCTGAAAGCCGTTCATGCCGACACCCCCGCCTGCTCGATCGCCAGTTTCAATGCCTTGTCCAGATCCATTTCCACGGTGATGGGGCGACCCGATTGCTCGATGCGCAGCCTTGCCGCTTCGAAGTTGTTGCCGATGAGGCGGGCGACGACGGGCACCTTGATCTCCGGCACGGCGTCCAGCGCCTCGAGCAGGAGCTGCGAGAACTCGCCCAGGTCGGTGATACCGGCGAATACGTTGACCAGCACCACGGAGATATCGGGTCCCTGGGTGAATTGCTTGAGGACCTCGATCAGCCGCGCCGGGCTGCCGCGCAACTGGCCCGTGCGGACATCGCAGAAGTTATACGGGCGACGGCCGGCCTGCAGCATTTCATCGATCAGCATCATGCTCAGGCCCGCGCCCGTGGTGAGCAGGCCCACCTGGCCGTGCGCATCGATGCCGACATAGTCGAAATCGTTGTCGAGCTTGAACACCGATTCGCGGTAAGCCTCCGGACGGGCGCGCACGATGCGCTCCAGCTCGGGCTGGCGCGGAAACGCGCTCTCGTCGATGCCGAGTTTCATGTCACCGGCGATCCAGCTGCCATCGGCGAGGATGAACAGCGGATTGATCTCGAGCAGGGTCGCGTCGAAATCGATGAACATCCGCGCGAGTGCGGTAATCGCTGACTGGAGCGGCGACTGCAGCTCGGCCGGAAGACCGGTCAGCAACGATGACGCGGCCGCGACCAGCGATGCTTCGTCAGGCGGCGAGATCGCCGTCAGCATCGTGCCCGCATGCTCTTCCACATCCATGCCGCCATCGGCCGAGAGCAGCACGCGCACACCGCGTTCCGCCGCATCGACCATGAAGGCCAGGTAGACCTCGCGCACGAAGGCAATCTTCTGCTCGACGCGGAAGCCGGCGATCTTATGGCCCTTGATGGAATGGTCGGCGTTGGCCCGGATGAAGTCGGCCGCATCGCTGGCGGAATCGGCGAAGCCGACACCGCCGGCCTTGCCTCGACCACCGACGCCTACCTGCGCCTTGACCACCCAGCCGCCCTGCCCGGTCAGGCTCAGGCTTTCCACGGACTGCGAGTCGACAAAGACGCCCGGCGGGACCGGGATGCCCCAGCCGCGGGCGAGTTCCTTCGCGTCATGCTCAAGTAAAAGCACGTTCAAGCCTCTCTACTGAATACATTGATCCGGACATACGCGCTCGTCACGACGCTTCCGGTACTGGCCACGAAAGTAGAGAAAAGCCCGTATCTTGCCCACGGACGATTTGGCATCGGGGTATGAGTAAAGCTAATTCCGATGGGCGGCAGTGGCAAGATTGGCGCGCGTCGGTTTATCGACGCGTCATGGATGCCGGCCTGTGTGTCCGGCATGACGATGAGGCACAAAAAAGCCCGGCCACCTTGCAGCGGCCGGGCGCTTCAACAATAACGATGGACTCAGCGCAAGCCGGTTTCGGCGCGCGCGATCACCAGGCGCTGGATCTCGCTGGTGCCTTCGTAGATTTCAGTGATCTTGGCATCGCGGAAATAACGCTCCAACGGCATTTCCTTCGAATAACCCATGCCGCCGTGGATCTGCACCGCCTGGTGGGTGATCCACATCGCCGCCTCGGAAGCGACCAGCTTGGCCATCGAGGCCTCGGTGCCGAAGCGACCGCCGTTCTTCTCGGTCTGGCCCTTGGTCCATGCGGCGCGCAAGGTCAGCAGGGTTGCCGCGTCGAGCTTGCACTTCATGTCGGCGATCTTCGCCTGGGTCATCTGGAAGGTACCGATCGGCTGGCCGAAGGCCTTGCGGTCGCGCGACCACTGCAAGGTGGCCTCGTAGGCCGCTCGGGCGATGCCCACAGCCTGCGACGCGATGCCGATTCGGCCGGCATCGAGCACGCCCATGGCGATGGAGAAGCCTTTGCCTTCGGCCCCGAGCATGTCTTCCTTCGGGCAGACATAGTCGCTGAACTCGATCTCGCAGGTCGCCGAGGCGCGGATGCCGAGCTTCGGCTCGACCTTGCCCGCATGGAAACCCGCGCGTTTGGTGTCGATGATGAAAGCCGACACGCCCTTGGCGCCGATGCCCGGCGTGGTCACCGCGAACAGCACGATGTAGCCGGCCACGGGACCGGAGGTGATCCAGCTCTTCTTGCCGTTGATCACCCAGTCGCCGTCGGCATTCTTCACCGCGCGCGTATGCATGTTCGAGGCATCGGAGCCTGACTGCGGCTCGGTCAGCGCGTAGGCGCCGATGGCTTCGCCCGAGGCGATCGCGCGCACGTACTTCTGCTTCTGCTCTTCCGTACCGTTCTTCAGGATGCCGTTGCAGAACAGCGAGTTGTTCACCGACATGATCGTCGAGGTGGCCGCGTCGGCCGCGGCGATCTCGATCATCGCCAGCACATAGGCCACCGGATCCATGCCCGCGCCGCCGTACTCCTCCGGAACCTCGATGCCCATCAGGCCGAGCTGGCCCATTTCGCGGATGTTCTCCAGCGGGAACTCGCCCTTGGCGTCCAGTTCGGCGGCGACCGGGACGATCCGCTTCTGCGCGAAGTCGCGGGCGATGGACTGGATCGACAGCTGGTCATCGGTATAACGGAAATCCATGAAGCTACTCCTGGTGCCGGCGTGGCCGGCAGATTTGGCTTTAAACAGCCCGCCATTGTAACGGCCGTTCGACCTCCTTCCGGTGTGCGCTGCAACATCCGCTTGACGCCTCGGCATCCTCGGCCTAGCCTTACGCATCTTTATATCGCGATAAAAGGATGCGGCATGGACTTGTCGACGGCCTCCACCGTCCTGCGTCTGCTCGCCGACCCGACCCGGGTGCGTCTGCTCGCCCTGCTGGAGCGCGAGGAACTGACCGTGGCCGAGCTGGCCGCGGTACTCCACCTTGCCCAGCCGCGCGTCTCCACCCACCTGGCCAAGCTCAAGGACGCCGAGCTGGTTCGTGACCGCCGCGCTGGCGTCTCCGCCTATTACCGCACCAATGGCGAGGCCGACCCGCACCTGCAGGCCCTGGTCCGCTCGCTGCGCGAAAGCATCGACGACGCCCTGCTCCGCGAGGATGCCGAACGGCTGCCGCCGGTCCTGGCCCAGCGCGCCCGCGCCGAAGGCTGGGCCGATACCGTGGCCGGCGATATGGAACGGCATTATTCGCCGGGCCGCACCTGGGAAACCGTGGCACGCTCGCTGCTGCAGTTGCTGGAAACCGGCGATGTGCTCGATATCGCCTCCGGCGACGGCATGACCGCCGAATTGCTCGCGCCGCATGCGCACTCGATCGTCTGCGTGGATTCCAGCGAACGCGTCGCCGATGCCGCACGCGAACGCCTCAAATCCTTCACCAACGTCGAAGTCCGCCAGGGCGACATGCACGCGCTGGATCTCGGCGACAACCGCTTCGACCTGGTTTTGCTGTTGCACGCCCTCACTTATTCGGACGACCCGGCCAAGGTTTTCGCCGAGGTTGCCCGCGTGCTCAAATCCGGCGGTCGCGTCCTGGCCGCCACGCTCGGCAGCCACGATCACCGCGCCGTGGTCGAGCCCTTCGACCATCGCAACCTCGGCTTCCATCGCGACGAGCTGACCGCGATGGCGACGAAGGCCGGGCTGGAAGTGATCAGTTGCAACCGTCTGAGCCGCGAGCGCCGTGCGCCGCATTTCGAAGTCATCAGCCTGCTGGCACGAAAACCATGAGCACACTTCCCTGGATCCATCCCGACCGCGTCGCCCTGCTGGAAAAGGCATTGAGCGAGCGCATCCTTATCCTCGACGGCGGCATGGGCACCATGTTGCAGGGCCACCAGCTCGACGAGGGTGGCTACCGTGGCGACCGCTTCGCCGGCGGCCACGACAGCGTGCATGAACACGACCATCCGGGTGAGTGCGACCTCAAGGGCAACAACGACCTGTTGACGCTGACCCAGCCGGCCATCATCCGCGGCGTCCACGAGGCTTACCTCGAAGCCGGTGCCGACCTGGTCGAAACCAATACGTTCAACGCCACGCGGATCAGCCAGGCCGATTACCACCTCGAGCACCTGGTGCCGGAGCTCAATACCGAAGGCGCGCGACTGGCCCGCGAAGCCTGCGACGCGATGACCGCGAAGACGCCGGACCGCTCGCGCTTCGTGATCGGCGTGCTCGGTCCCACCAGCCGCACCGCGTCGATCTCGCCGGACGTCAACGATCCGGGCTACCGCAATGTCACCTTCGAAGAACTCGGCAAGAACTACACCGAAGCCGCCGGCGCGCTGATCGACGGCGGTGCCGACGTGATCATGGTCGAGACCATCTTCGATACGCTGAACGCCAAGGCCGCGCTGTTCGCCCTCAGCGAACTGTTCCGCGCGCGCGGTGGGCGCATGCCGGTGATGATTTCCGGCACTATCACCGACCGTTCCGGCCGCACTTTGTCGGGCCAGACCGCCGAGGCATTCTATTACTCGGTGGCGCATATCCGCCCGTTGTCGGTGGGCCTGAACTGCGCACTCGGCGCGGAGGATCTTCGCCCGCACGTGCAGACCCTGTCGCGCGTGGCCGAGAGCTTCATCAGCACCCATCCCAACGCCGGCCTGCCGAATGCGTTCGGCGAGTACGACGAAACCCCCGAGCAGATGGCCGAAGTCATCGGCGGCTTCGCCCGCGACGGCCTGCTCAACCTGGTCGGCGGCTGTTGCGGCACGACCCCGGCACACATCAAGGCCATCGCCGAGGCCGTACGCCCGTACGCGCCACGCGACTGGAAAAACAAGGCAAGCGACGCAGCATGAGCGATATCCGCCACACCCGCCTCTCCGGCCTCGAGCCGCTGGTCCTCACCCCGGACCTGCTCTTCGTCAATGTCGGCGAGCGCACCAATGTCACCGGTTCCGCGCAGTTCAAGAAACTGATCAAGGAAAACCGCTACGAGGAAGCCGTCGACGTCGCCCGCCAGCAGGTGGAGAACGGCGCGCAGATCATCGACATCAATATGGACGAAGGCCTGATCGATTCCGAAGCGGCGATGACCCGCTACGTGAACCTGATCTCCTCGGAGCCCGACATTGCCCGCGTCCCCTTCATGATCGATTCGTCGAAGTGGAGCGTGATCGAGGCCGGCCTGCGCTGCCTGCAGGGCAAGGGCGTGGTCAACTCGATCTCGATGAAGGAAGGCGAGGAAGCCTTTCTCTACCACGCGCGCAAGGTGCAGCAATATGGCGCCGCCTGCGTGGTGATGGCCTTCGACGAGCAGGGCCAGGCCGATACCTGCGCGCGCAAGGTCGAAATCTGCTCGCGCGCCTACGAACTGCTGACCACGGAGCTGGACTTCCCGCCCGAGGACATCATCTTCGATCCGAATATCTTCGCCGTCGCCACCGGTATCGAGGAACACAACAACTACGCAGTCGACTTCATCGAGGCGACCCGCGAACTGAAGAAGCGTTTCCCGTCCTGCCATATCTCCGGCGGTGTCTCCAATGTGTCGTTCTCCTTCCGCGGCAACAACATCGTGCGCGAGGCGATCCATTCGGTGTTCCTCTACCACGCGATCGCAGCCGGCATGGACATGGGCATCGTCAATGCCGGTGCGCTGGCGATCTACGACGACCTGCCGGAGGAACTGCGCGAGCGTGTCGAGGACGTGATCCTCAACCGCCGCGAGGACGGCACCGAGCGCCTGCTCGAAATTGCCGACCGCTACAAGGGCGGCAAGACCGAAGTCGTCGTCGAGACCCAGGCCTGGCGTGAGAAGCCGGTACGCGAGCGCCTGAGCCATGCCCTGGTGCACGGCATCGACCAGTATGTGGTCGAGGACACCGAGGAAGCGCGCCAGCTGTCCAGCCGCCCACTCGATGTCATCGAAGGCCCGCTGATGGGCGGCATGAACGTTGTCGGCGACCTGTTCGGTGCCGGCAAGATGTTCCTTCCCCAGGTCGTCAAATCCGCGCGCGTGATGAAGAAGGCCGTCGCCCACCTCATCCCGTTCATCGAGGAAGAGAAGCTGCGCACCGGCGATGCCGGCAAGAATAACGGCAAGATCATCATGGCCACGGTCAAGGGCGACGTCCACGACATCGGCAAGAACATCGTCGGTGTGGTCCTCCGCTGCAACAACTTCGAGGTCATCGACCTCGGCGTGATGGTCTCGGCACAACGAATCCTCGACGTCGCTCGTGCGGAGAACGCCGACATCATCGGCCTGTCCGGACTGATCACGCCGTCGCTGGAAGAAATGAGCCAGGTCGCGCGCGAAATGCAGCGACAGAACTTCCACGTGCCCCTGATGATCGGTGGTGCAACCACCTCGCGCGCGCACACCGCGCTGCGTATCGAGCCGCATTACAAGTCGCCGACGGTCTGGGTGAAGGACGCTTCGCGCGCGGTCGGTGTGGCCCAGTCCCTGGTCAGCAAGGACCTGGTCGAGGCCTTCATCGAGAAGATCCGCGCCGAATACGCCGAGGTGCGCGAGCGCCATCGCGATCGCGGCCCCGGCAAGCAGCTCGTGCCGCTGTCCAAGGCACGCGGCCAGCGATTTACCTGCGATTGGGAAAACTACGCGCCGCCCGTGCCGAACGCACCGGGCATCACCGTGTTCGCCGACTACGACCTGGCGGAACTGCGCGATTACATCGACTGGACCCCGTTCTTCCAGGCCTGGGAGCTGGCCGGCAAGTTCCCGGCCATCCTCGACGACGAGATTGTCGGCCCGCAGGCGCTCGACCTGTACAAGGACGCCCAGGCCATGCTCGACCGCCTGATCGCCGAAAAATGGCTGACGGCGAAGGGCGTGATCGGCTTCTGGCCGGCGGCCAATATCGGCGACGATATCGAGGTCTATGACGAGCACGGCGGCAAGAAGCTCGCTACCTTGCGTCATCTTCGCCAGCAGGCCGCCAAACCCGCCGAGCGCCCCGACTTCTGCCTGGCCGACTTTATTGCGCCCAAGACCAGCGGGGTCAAGGACTGGGTCGGCGGCTTCGCCGTCACCGCCGGCATCGGCATCGACGAGCACATCGCCCGCTTCGAAGCCGACCACGACGATTACTCCTCGATCCTGCTCAAGGCCCTGGCCGACCGCCTCGCCGAGGCCTTCGCCGAACGCCTGCACGAGCGCGTGCGCAAGGAATTCTGGGGCTACCAGCCCGATGAGTCACTGGATGGCGCCTCGCTGATCGACGAAGCCTACCGCGGCATCCGCCCTGCCCCCGGCTACCCCGCCTGCCCCGAGCACACCGAGAAAGGCATCCTGTTCGAACTGTTGAGCGCCCCCGCCAACACCACCATCGAACTCACCGAAGGCTACGCGATGTTCCCCACCGCGGCGGTCTCCGGCTGGTACTTCTCCCATCCCGACAGCCAGTACTTCGTCGTCGGCCGCCTCACCCGCGAACAAGTCGCCGACTACGCCAAACGCAAAAGCTGGGACCTCACCGAATCCGAACGCTGGCTAGCCCCCTACCTCGACTACGACCCGGAGTAACGCCACCTGCCACATGGCGCGCCCCCTTTTGTAGGAGCGCACCCTGTGCGCGAGTCCTTTGAGGCCGTGAATCTCCAGATTTCCGGCTCTGGTGAGTCACCGCCCCAAAGGACTCGCGCACAGGGTGCGCTCCAAAAAGGCGGCAGTTGCATGTATGCGCCTAAACCAACCCCAGCCACCGCCCACGCCACCCCTGAAATATCCCTCCCAGGACCTCGGCGCGCCGGCACTCTTCGCGAAGCTCAGCCACATGGCAAACAGCCTTGGGACGCCCCTTGAACCGGGCGGGACGCAACGCGTCGATATCGCTGTCCCATCGGCCATGGACAAACCCGCTACGGCGATCACCTAGCTGACCCAACCGCCCGTGCCAGTGCGCGAATTCCGACAGACATCCTGGCGATCCGGCGAAATGCGCGGCAACCAGGTCATTGAGCATGTCCAGCCTCGGTTTCAACGATAGCGTGTCGACGATCGGCGCCAACACCTCGAACTCGGGTGCATCGACCAGCCGACACAGGCACAGACCCACCTTGTATTCCATCTCGCCGACGGCGAGGACGATGCGTCCCAGCATCTCGCTGGCGACAACGCGCGGCTCGATAAGAGCGGTAGCGGTATTCATAACGGTCCTTGTCTGGAAGCCGCCACCCACAGAGGGGGTGGCGGACGTGCCAGGTTGACGAACCGGTTACGAAGGAACCCGGCAGGGCCGAAGCCCTCCCGGCACGCCCGCCATAAGCTTATGGCAAAGCAGCACCGCGACGCACGAAAATGCCGTCACGGCACTTTGGCGCACCTTCGTAAACTCGAGTCGTCAAACCCGGTCGCAAATGGCGACCCAGAAATCATCGCACACCGACCCGCAAGAACAACCAGAATCCGATCATCCCGCCATGTAGCGCAATGCTTCTCTGTGGGAGCGAACCCTGTTCGCGAGTCCCTTGAGGCCGAGTATTCCCCGATCGCGAGCTCTAACTCAAACCTCACTCTCAACCAACTTCCGCCGCTTCGCATCCCGCATATGGACAACAAGGTTGTACACCGAGACAAACGCCGGGAAGAAGTTCGACAGGATACCCACCGAGTCGTTCTTGCCAAAAATAAAGTAAGCCAGCAACAACGCACTACCCACGACCGAAAGCCACCAGAACGACAAGGGCATCACCACCCTCCCCAGCTTCCGCGTGTAATACAGCTGGACGAACCAGCGGCTGGTGAACATCAGCGCACCAGCGCCGCCGACGGCCTTCCACGGCGTCAGGTTGAACCCCTGGAGGGCCGCGAGGATATGGGCCAGATGGGTCTGCAGGAAGTCCATGGGATGTCTTCGGGGGCTGGAAACCGGGGAGTTTAGCAAGCACCGTGCCCCCGGACACCCAAATATTGACCGCCGCCCCGACCCCACGTAGAATTCCGCCCTCGCGATGGGCGGTTAGCTCAGCGGTAGAGCACTGCCTTCACACGGCAGGTGTCACAAGTTCGATCCTTGTACCGCCCACCACAAAGACGCCAAAAAAGGGAATCCGTCCACGGGTTCCCTTTTTCTTTGAGCGGGCAAGTGCACAGCAGCGAACCGTCACACGGCAGGGGTCACAAGTTCGATCCTTGTACCGTCCACCACCAGATACAAAAAAGGAAGTCCCAGACATGGACTCCCCTTTCATTTGAACGGAAACTGCACAGTGGACTAACCTTCAGGGCGTCGCAACGGTGGGCGTGCAAAGCCCCTGCGCGGAACTCTCGTCAACGGCGCTGGCGATTGGGGTAAGGGCTGAGCGACCCGATGGCTGCACATCCAGACGTCGTCCTGGCGTGCGTGGATTGCTGCTGCCGATGGTATCGGACGGACGCTTCGAGCAGACGATAAGTGCGGGTGCACCGGAAACCGATGCGCCGCGCTGATCGAACGAAATAATCTGCGTAGCGTTGCTGCGAATGGAAACGTCGGCCGCTCCCTGATTGACCTTGATCAGGTTGGCTTGGGTCCCGTCGAAGACCTGGCCTGACGTCGTGGCGATATAGATGAGCCAACCCGCCTCGAACTTGCCGTCGCCGCTACAGGTCGGAATGGCGTTGCCCGCATTATTGCTCGCACACATCGAAATGATGATGTTGCGTGTGGAGGCTGTGTCGCGTGCGTAGCGCACATCGCCAAGCAGCTCGTTGCTGCGCGCGGCGATGGCGTTGCGTCGCATGAAGTCGCGGAACGAGGGCAAAGCGAGCGATGTAAGGATCGCCAGGACCAGGACGGAAATGACCAGCTCGATCAGGGTGAAACCGCCTTGCTTCTTGCACCTGTTTGACGTCATGGCGATGTCCCCTGCCCGCAGAATTCTTTCACCCGTGCAGTTGCGGTTTCGCGCGCCGCATCGCGCTGTTCAGTTGATAGTTTTCTCGCCTCATCCGGGTTGCCGCTATCGACGACCATGCCACCGTGATCGAGCGTCTTCAAATCGCTCTGACCCGTGTCACAGGCCTTTTTTCGATATGCCGCGTCGCCCGCTTCCAGCTTTGATTGCGTCGACGGATCAGCGGTCGTTTTTGGAACAGGCGCAGCCACGGACATCGATTTCCCCGTGGAGACGTTGACCGTCTTCGCGGTTTTGTCGGGTGGCGGCGTGTCTGCGTAGTGCACCGCGCCACTGGCGTCCGTCCAGCGGTAGTAAGCCTTCTGCTGGGCGAACGTCGGCAGGGAGACCAATGCGAGAACGACAACGGCGACCGCGGCGGGCTTCATCATTTGCTCCAACAGGTGGCGGCGGTACCGGAGCCGGTAGAAGTCTGCGCGCCCAGCTGGTTGACCGAGAGCGACTGGCAGGCCTGGTCGTCCGTGGCCTGTTTGCCGGTTGCTGTCGCCGTTGCGATGTATGCCGTGCTGGAGGCGGCCGCCGGCAAGGACATCACATAGTTGCTTCCCGCCATGGCGGCCGTGCCGTTCAGCTGCGTAATGTCCGTCGCATAAATGTTATTGGAATAAAAGAACCGCTCCTGTCGCGCCGCCAGGTCAAGCAAGGCACGCTGGGCCTCCACGCGGTGCGAACGTACCACGTAGCTGCGGTACGACGGGAAGGCGACCGCGGCGAGGATGCCGACGATCAGCACCACGATCATCAGTT
>DASYLE010000117.1:0-8863 GCA_036009745.1 Luteibacter sp.
CAGGCCGAAGAGGCCGTGCGGACCCTGCTGTTGTGGGCAGGCGACGATCCGAAGCGCGAAGGCCTGCTGGATACCCCCAAACGCGTGGTCAAGGCCTATTCGGACTGGTTCGCCGGTTACGGTTCCGACCCTGCCGAATACCTGCGTCGCACCTTCGAGGAAGTAGAGGGTTACGACGAGATGATCGTGCTGCGCGACATCGAGTTCGAAAGCCATTGCGAGCACCACATGGCGCCGATCATCGGCCGCGCCCATGTCGGCTACCTGCCGACCGACCGCGTGGTCGGCATCAGCAAGCTGGCCCGCGTCGTCGACGGTTTCGCGCGCCGGTTCCAGGTGCAGGAAAAGCTCACCGCGCAGATCGCCCATTGCATCGACGAGACCTTGCGCCCACGCGGCGTCGGCGTGGTGATCGATGCGAGCCACGAATGCATGACCACGCGCGGCGTGCACAAACGCGGCGTGTCGATGATCACCAGCCAGATGCTCGGCTGCTTCCGCGAAGACCCGCGCACCCGCAGCGAATTCCTCCGCTTCGTCGGCAACGGTCGCTGAGCGCGTGACCCGCCGTGGCGCGGCGATCATCGGCCTGCTGATGTTTGCCGCGAAGGCGACGGCGCAGGATTTCCCGCGCACGCCGGCCGAATACCTGCAGCGGATGGACGCCAACGGCGACGGCAAGGTCAGCCAGGTCGAATACGTCGACTATATGAGCGAGGGCTTCCGGCGCATGGACGTCAATGGCGACGGCGTCCTCGACGCCAACGACATGCCCCAGGGCAGCCATGCCCGTCGCACCACGATCGAGGAATTCCAGCGCAATCTGATCCTCCAGTTCCACAAGCTCGATCGAAACCACGACGGCTACCTCAACGCCCACGAACTGGCCCAGCCGCCGCAGGCGTAGCC
Organism: Luteibacter sp.; assembly: GCA_036009745.1. GTDB lineage: Bacteria > Pseudomonadota > Gammaproteobacteria > Xanthomonadales > Rhodanobacteraceae > Luteibacter. Next base: position 910 of record DASYLE010000117.1, read on the forward strand.
GGGGACCGTAAGAAATCCCGCCGGCGGCTTATCCCGGCCCGGCCCGATTGCGAGTATCGTTCGCGAGTTGAGCCGCAGGGACGACCCATGACCGATACCCATCCGATCCAGGAAAACCGGCGGCGCGCGGCGGTTGTTTTCATTTTCATTACCGTCCTGATCGACATCCTGGCCTTCGGCATCATCATTCCGGTGCTGCCGCACCTGATCGAGCAGATGGTCGGTGGCGGCGTGTCCAACGCGGCCTGGTGGGTCGGCATCTTCGGTACGATTTTCGCCGTGGTGCAGTTCGCTTCCTCGCCCGTGCAAGGGGCGTTGTCCGACCGCTTCGGCCGGCGTCCGGTGATCCTGCTGTCCAATCTCGGCCTCGGCCTGGACTTCGTGCTGATGGCGCTGGCGCCGACACTGTGGTTGCTGGTCGTCGGCCGGATCATTTCCGGCATGACCGCAGCCAGCTTCACGACGGCCAATGCCTATATCGCCGACATCACCCCGAAGGAAAAGCGCGCGGCGGCGTTCGGCATGCTTGGCGGCGCCTTCGGCCTGGGTTTCATCGTCGGCCCGGCATTGGGTGGCTTCCTCGGCGGCATCAATCTGCGGCTGCCGTTCTGGGTCGCCGCGGGGCTCGCACTGACCAATTTCCTGTATGGCTTTTTCGTCCTGCCAGAGTCGTTGCCGAAGGAACACCGTACCGCGCGTTTCGAGGTGCATAGCGCGCATCCGTTCGGCTCGCTGAAGCTGTTGCGCCGGTATCCGCAGGTGCTGCGCCTGGCGGTGGTGATGTTCCTGGTCTACCTCGCCCATTACGTGCTGCAGACCGTCTTCGTGCTGTATGCGGATTACCGCTACGGCTGGGGGCCGCAGGCGGTCGGTTACGTACTCGCCCTGGTCGGCGCCTGCGACGGCTTCGTCCAGGTGGTCTTGACCGGCAAGATGACCGCGCGCTTCGGCGAACGACGCACCTTGATCGCGGGCATGGCGTTCGGGGTGATTTCATTCGCGCTGATGGGCTTCGCCACCGTGGGCTGGGTCTTCCTGATCGGCATTCCGCTGATGGCGTTGTGGAGTCTTTCCGGACCGCCGATCCAGTCGATCATGACCCACCAGGTCGCCGCCGACGAACAGGGCCGCCTGCAGGGCGCCGTTACCAGCCTTGGCAGCTTCGCCGGCATCTTCGGCCCCTATCTGTTCGCCCAGGTCTTCGCATTCTCGATCGCCCCGGGCTCGCCCATGCACCTGCCCGGCGCCGCCTTCGTGCTTTCCGCGTTACTGCTGGTCGCCGGTACGGTGCTGGCGGCACGCGCAACATCCACCCGTTTCACCACCACTCCACCAAGGATCGATCCATGAGCATCACGATGTATTCGGCGAGCGTCCCCGTCCTCGTCCGCGCCCTCGAGAACCTGCAGCACGTACTGAAGAAGGGCGAGGCCCACGCCGAAGCGAAGAAGATCTCGCCCGAAGTGCTGCTGCACACGCGCCTGACCCCGGACATGTTCCCCCTGGTCCGCCAGGTGCAGATCGCCACCGATATCGCCAAGGGCGGCGCCGCACGCCTGGCCGGTGCCGATCCGATGAAGATGGAAGACAACGAAGCCAGCTTCGCCGACCTGTATGCGCGCATTGACAAGGTGATCGCTTACATCAACAGCTTCACCGCCGCGCAGATCGATGGCAGCGAAACGCGCGAGATTCTCCTGCCGCAGCGCAGCGGCGAACCACTGACATTCACCGGCGAGTTCTACCTGCTCGGCTTCGTCCTGCCGAACGTGCATTTCCACGCCACGACGGCCTACGCGATCCTGCGCGGCGCCGGTGTCGACATCGGCAAGAAAGATTACCTCGGCAAGCCGTAAGCGCTCGCAACCCTCTCCCGGAGGGAGAGGGTTGGGGTGAGGGGAGCCAGGGTGCCGCTTCGACTGGCTTGCCCTCATCCGCCCGGCGGGCACCTTCTCCCGCCGGGAGAAGGGACAAGCTCAAGCACTACTTTTCGGTCGCTTCCACGTCATCGCCGGAGATCTCCTCCGGTTCGGCAAGCTCCTCGCGACTTTTCGCGATGTACTCGTCCAGCGTCATGCCTTCGGCGCGCGCGACGCGTTCGGCCTCGGCCTGCAAGGTCGGCGAATACGAATTGACCATCGTATGGCCTTCCTTCTGGCGCAGTTCCGCAAGCTGGTCGAGCATGACCATCACGTCGGCCGCATTGGTGCCACCGCCGATCACCTGGTCGCCAATCACCAGCACCCAGTCCTCGCCCTGGCGACCGACACCGGCGATCAGGTTGCCGGCACTGTCGCGCATCTCGCCATGCGGTTCGATCGGCGTGCCGGTACGGCGGGTAAAGCGCTTCGGTGCCTTCTTGCGCTTCGCGTCGCGCTTGGCCTTGGAGTTCCTGGACATGAGGTCGATTCCGGTGAAAGCGGCGATCCTAGCCGAATTCACCGGCTGGGTGACAACGGATAGCTGTTCATTTTCCAGCCAGCTACGACGCTCACTTCGGCGTAGCCTTGCGGATCTTTGGACTGCGCAGCCGATGCCGCACGAAAAGATCGCCGAATCGCATACGCGCGCTTCGTTGCCTCCCGCACCATCGCTGGATGCGACCCTCGCCGCCGCGCACATGCCGCGTCAGTTCCGCCCCCTGGACCGCCGCGTGCTGTGGATCGCCGGCCTGGCGATGGTGCTGGGCGCCATCGTGGCGGTGGTTGCCCAGTTGCTGACCGCCCTGATCGGACTGGTCACCAATCTCGCCTTTTACGGGCGCGTGGATACGAGCTTCGCCAGCCCCGCCGGAAACCATCTTGGCCCATGGGTCATCGCTGTCCCGGTGATCGGCGGCCTTATCGTCGGGGTCATGGCGCGCTGGGGTTCGCGGGCGATCCGTGGCCACGGCATCCCCGAGGCGATGGAACAGGTGCTGCTCAACGAAAGCCGCATCCCGCCGCGGATGACCTGGCTGAAACCGGTCTCGTCGGCGATCGCGATCGGCACCGGCGGCCCGTTCGGCGCGGAAGGCCCGATCATCGCCACCGGTGGCGCGCTCGGCTCGCTGCTCGGCCAGCTCCTGCATGTCACCGCGGACGAACGAAAGACCCTGCTCGCCGCAGGCGCCGCGGCCGGTATGGCGGCGGTGTTCGCCACGCCGATTTCGGCGGTGTTGCTGGCGATCGAACTGCTGCTGTTCGAGCGTCGTGCGCGCTCGCTGATTCCGGTAGCCTTCGGTGCCGTGGTCGGCACCGCCGTGCGCTTCGCCTTCGAAGGCGGCGCGCCGATGTTCCCGATGGCGGATCTTGCCGAGCCGGGCATGGCCGCGCTGGCGACCTATACGCTGCTCGGCGTACTGATCGGCGTGGTCAGCGTGGGCGTGACCAAACTGACCTACGCGATCGAGGATGCCTTCGAAAAGCTGCCCATCCACTGGATGTGGTGGCCGGCGCTCGGCGGCCTGGCGGTCGGCATCGTCGGCTACGTCATGCCGACCACGCTCGGCGTCGGCTACACCAATATCGCCGCCGTGCTGGGTGGGCAGATCGGGATCGTCGGCCTGGTCGCCCTTTGTTTGCTGAAGCTGCTGTCATGGTCGGTGGCACTCGGTAGCGGCACCTCGGGTGGCACACTCGCACCGCTATTCACCATTGGTGGCGCCCTGGGCGGCGCGCTTGGTCTGGCCCTGGTCGCGATCGCACCGTGGCTGCATATCGATCCACGGCTGGCGGCCCTGGTCTGCATGGCGGCGATTTTTGCCGGCGCCTCGCGCGCCTTCCTCGCCTCGGTGGTCTTCGCCTTCGAAACCACCCAGCAACCGCATGGCCTGCTGCCGCTGCTGGCGGCGTGTGCCGCCGCCTATCTCGTTTCCGGGCTGATGATGCGCCATACCATCATGACCGAGAAGATCGCGCGCCGCGGCGTGCGCGTGCCCTCGGATTACAGTGCGGATTACCTGGACCAGATCTTCGTCCGCGACGTCTACAGCCGTGACGTCTCGAGCCTGCGCGTGTCGCAAAGCATCGCCGAGGTCCGCGCATGGCTCGATGCAGGCAGCCCCGCGGCGAACCACCAGGGTTTTCCCGTGCTCGACGACGCCGGCCATCTGGTCGGACTGGTGACGCGCCGCCATATGTACGACTCGAGCCTGGCCGCCGACGCGACGGTCGGCGTTCTGCTCGCCCGCGGGCCGCTGGTCGTGCGCGAGGACCATAGCCTGCGCGAGGCCGCCGACCATATGGTCGAGGCGGACGTCGGCCGCCTGCTCGTGGTCGCCGCCCACGACTCGCGACGTCTGCTCGGCATCATCACCCGCGCCGACCTGCTGGCCGCGCACGGCCAGCGCCTGCGCGAGGCGCGACACCTCTCGCGCCATCTCGGCGGCAAGGCCGTCGGTACGTGACGCGTCTTCTGCAACGTGGCAGAGTGCGCGTTCATGCATGAATGCGCATCGCCATGAAGCCCGAGGACTTGCAACTACTCGTCACCCAGCGCATGCCCTTCGGCAAGTACGAAGGACGCCTGATCGCCGACCTGCCCGGCAACTATCTTGCGTGGTTCGCGCGCAAGGGCTTCCCGCCCGGCCAGCTTGGCCAGTTGCTCGCGCTGATGCTCGAGCTGGATCACAATGGGCTCTCCTCGCTGCTCGACCCATTGCGCAAACGCTAGCGGCGTATCATCGGCGTTCGCCATCCGCCCTATGGAAACGCCATGCAAGCCCTGATCTTCGATCGCTTCGGCGGTCCCGAGGTTCTGCGCTGGGACACGCTGCCCGATCCCACGCCGAGCGCCGGCCAAGCCTTGGTGCGCACCCATGTCGTTGGCCTGAACTTCGCCGATGTCTATCGGCGTAACGGTACTTACCATCTCAGTGGACAGGCGCCATGGATCCTCGGCTACGAAGGTGCCGGCGTAATTGAAGTAGCGGCCGCCGGCGACGATGCGCTGCCCGTTGGTACACGCGTGGGTTTCGCCGACATGGCGCATGCCAACGCCGAATATGTCGTCGTCGACGCCGACAAGTTGCTGCCGCTTCCCGATGGCATCGACTTCGACACCGCCGCCGCGGTATTGCTGCAAGGCCTGACCGCGCAGTATCTGGTCACCGATAGCTTCCATGTGCGCGCAGGACAAACCGCGGTTGTGCACGCGGCAGCCGGTGGCGTTGGCCTGCTGCTGACCCAGATGCTCAAAGCGAGAGGCGCCCGCGTCATCGGCATCGCCTCGAGCGCGACGAAACATGAAGCGGCGCTGGCCGCCGGCGCCGATCTGGCCATCGGCTACGAAGACATGGTCGATCGCATACGGCAATTCACCGATGGCCGTGGTGCCGATGTCGTCTACGACTCGGTCGGCCGCACACTGGGCGACAGCCTTGCCGCCGCGCGTACGGGCGGCTCCGTGGTGTTCTACGGCATGGCAGCCGGCGATCCGGATCCGGTCGATCCGCGCCTGTTGATGGACCGCTCGCTGACCCTGACCGGGGGCGACCTGTGGAACGTGCTTACCAGCGGGGCCGTTCGTCGCGAGCGCGCGGCGGCCCTCTTTGGTGAAATCCTCGGCGGCCGGCTGCAGCCGCGGATCGCGGCAGGCTTCCGATTAAGCGATGGCGCGCGGGCCCATGCCTTCCTGGAAAGCCGCGAAGCCATCGGTAAAGTCGTGCTGACACTGGACTGAGCCTACCAGCGCGGCCGCAAGGCGAGGCCACCGACGATCAGCAGTGCGAATATCGCCAGCGACAACCACTCGCTGAACGTGTGCGACGCAGCCGCCTTCGCTGACGAGGCTGCCTTCGCCTCCATCGCATAACCCGTGACAGGCGCCGGTGCCCCACCGGCCTTCGCTGCCGATGGCGAGCGCGTGGCCTGGCTTCCGGCACCCGCCGTCGGTGCCTGACAGCCCGGTGGCCCGCAGGATGGACCGTGCGTGGCCACGCTGGCGGCCAGTTTTTGCCGTAGTTGAGCTACGACCGCGGGGGCGGGATGCCAGCTGCCACGCCCGACGGCCTGCAGCATAGTCTGCAACATCTGTTGCTGCGCATAAGGGTTGGACTGGGCGAAGTAGGTATCGAGGCCCAGATGGTATCGGTCATCGACATAGACCTCTTTCATTTCGTTCCAGTTGCCCTCGGTGACGAGGTCCGGCGAGGTCACGTCCCAGAGCAACATGTCATCGGCGAGGTCGGCCATGTAGCGCGCACCGTTATAGCCACTCTTCTGCATTGAACCTATCCACGCGGGATTGAAGTAGCGGCTGCGTAATTCCCGTCCGTAGGTGCTTGCCAGCGACTCGACCCCGGCATGGCCAGGCTGCTTGAGGTCGTTGACGTACGTGCCGATCTTCCTGCCGTTCTGTTCGCGCACGGCCATGGTCAGGCCACCCATGTAGGCGGCCGGCATCGGCGTATCGAGTAATCCATAGGCGTTGGAGCTCTGGCTGAATACGGCTGCCTCCACGCCGTCGATATTGGCCGCGAAAGCGCCGCCATCGGCCATGCCATCGGCGCCCTTGCCATAGGCATGGGCCATCCGGCCGGCATATAGCGCGGCGATCTTGCTGTCGCTCCAGGCACCGCCGTCCTTCATGGCGAACTGGGTGGAAGGCGAATACGCACCGATCGCCGTAGAAAAGACCCTCAGCGTGGCCCGTTCCGCGGCCTGCGCGCCGGTCGCGCCGCCGGCCTGCAACTGGCGGGCGATGTTGAGCGTCGCCGTGCGCACCGCGTTATCGGCTTCGCCGGAAGCCGCGGCCAGCCGCACGGCCTTGTCGATCAGGTCGATCTTGTCGCGAAAATGATCGCGATAGGTACCGGACGTGGTGACCAGCACGTCCACGCGCGGCCGGCCGAGCTCCTGGCGACTGTCGAGGCTGACGTCGACCACCTGGTCGCGCGCGTTCCATACCGGCCGTGCCCCGAGCAGATGCAGGATTTCCGCCTCGGTGACGCCCTTGCTCTGCACCGCGTCGATCGACCACAACACGAAGGCTGCCTTGCGCAGCGGCGCGGCATGGTCGCGCTGGTATTGCGCAATCAACTGATCGGCCAGTGTCACGCCGAGGGTCCATGCCTCGCGCGTCGGCATGGTACGGGTGTCGAGCGTGTACGGATTGCGGCCACCCGGCAAGGCGTCGGGATTGCGAATGGCGTCCTGCATCGGCCCGGGTTCGATATAGCGACCGGCCAGTGCCGCGACGATCGCATCCAGTTCGCGTGGCGCGGCGCGTACGCGTGCCGCGTAGTCGGCGACGCGCGCCCGCACGGCCGTATCCAGACCACTGGGTTTGCCCGCCAGCGCTTTCGCCACGCTCGCCGTGTCGGGCGCTGCCGCACCGTCACCGGCGAGCATGGCCTGGACCATCCTGGCCGTATCGGCGGCGGCGGGAGCGATGCCGAGCGTATGCGTGCCGACCGGCGCGATCGCCCGCGCCGTCTTCGTCAACGACGCGTCGAGGCTTGATACCAGCCGCGGCCATGGCGCCGTATGGGGATCGACGTCGGGGTCGCGGATCAGCGTTGTCGCCTGCTCGCGCACCGCGGCCTGCTGTTTCGCGTCGCCCGTTTTCGTCGCCTCGGCGAGTGCCTGTTTCAGCGCGCTCAGCTCGGGCGACAAGGTGGCCTGCGCCAGCTCCGGCATGAAGCCGATGGTCAGCGCCTGGGTGCGCCGACGGTCGCCGATGCCGCCATTCGCCTGCAAGGGCACGGGCTGGATATGCGGCAGGTTGCCGATCAGCAAGCCGACCCAGTCGGTGCTCGACGGGCCCTCCTGCTTGCCGGGCATCAGGCTGAGCTGGGTGAACATCGGAAGGTAGGCATCGGCCTTCCATACATGCTGCATCCACAGGTAGAAGGCGATGTACTGGTGATGGGGCGGCAAGGCGTCGAGCGAGGCCAGCGCGCCCTTGTCCTGCTGGTAGCCCCAGGACGGATGCGGCACCAGGGCGATATTGCCGAAACGCAGCAGCGGGATGA
>DASYLE010000118.1:0-3110 GCA_036009745.1 Luteibacter sp.
GGGCGGTCGTAGTCGCCGCCGCCCAGGTCCATGGCGAAGCCATAGCGGTAGCTCACCCGCACGCCCTTGCGCGGTGTCTGGCCGGTGGCGAACATCAGCCGCCCGCGTACCGGGTCGACCGCGACCTTGCCCTTTGGTACTTTGTAAGCCCAGCCCTCCAGATCGGCCGGGATGATGGAGGCGGCGTCGATCTGTGTGTCCACGTCCTTCTTCGGCCAGCCCATCGCGGTGATCGAGAAGCTGCCGTGTGGCCCCACCAGCGACGACATTGCCTGTGCCGCGCTCGCGTCTTCGGCGTCGCCCTCTTCCAGTTCGCGTCGGCCTATCGGAAGTGGCGCACGCGTCGGGTCGCCCGATCGATAGAGCGGCGCGTCGTTGCCTAGCAGGGAGAACGTATAGCAGTGCGCGCCAACTTCTTCCTGGCAATAGGCCCAGGTCTGGTCGACGCCGTATGAGCGCATGCGGAAGACAAACACGCCGACATGCGGCAGGTTATGCGTGCCGCGCGAACCGGCGTTGCCGATACGGTGCGTATCGGCCAATTGGCAAACACCGTCGAATGGTGTGCCGATCCGTTCCAGGGCGCGCGCGTCACGCAGGTCCACGGTGGCCACGCGCGTCGGTTGCGGGTGGTCCAGGTGCTGTGCACCCACCATCAATCGATAGAATTCGACCGCCACCGCCGGCCAGCCGGCAACATCCATCGCCAGCGATTCCAGCAGGCTGCGCGCGCCTTTGCGCCGCCCGTGGGCGATCGCGTTGGCAATCTCGCGGCGCGGCGCCATGATCCCCGCCAGCGCCGCCGAGCCGGCCACACCGGGCGATGAGGGATGACCGAGCAGGTCGCCGATATAGGGCACGACCCAGGGATCGCAGGTCTCGATAAACCAGTTGTCGTACATGCGCTGCAAGTCGCGCTCGATCGCCAGCGCCTGCGCGTCGACGATGCCGAGCAATTGTTCCAGCGCGTGGTCGGTTTCCTGGTCTCGGCGACGCACATAGGCCGGCAGCAGTTCGTACAGCGTCTTTCGAACGGCGTTCATGGCTGCCCTCCCGGCACCAGGTTCAGGACCAGCGTGGCGGGTGCATCGGGCACCAGGAATGCCATTTGCGCCGGCAGGAAACGTTGGTCGCCGGATGTCTCGGCCAGGCGTGCCGGCAGACAAGCCACGCGGTCCTGCACGCCTTGCGCCTGCAACCCGGCGACGGCGGCCGACAGCAGACCGGCATTGCCGAGTACCGGCTCGGACAGGGCGCCGAAGACGTCCAGATCGACCCAGGCGACCTCAGCCACGCGGTGCATCGCCGCGACCACTTCGGACGCGTAAGCGGCACGGCCCAGTCCACGGCGCGCCGCTGAGAACGTATCCAGCACGCGTGCACGCAGCTTGGGCTCGACCACGTCCCAGTCGGCGTCCTCGCGAATGGCGACGCGGGCCTGGATCAGCAGCGCCAGTCGCTCGCGCACGTCCAGTACCACCGACAGGGCCGGATCGCCGTACTGGCGGAACGACTGCTTCAACGCCGCCATCAGTGGGCCGTCTGCATCCAGCGCAAGGTCGTCCGCCCCGACCACGGTCACGTGTACCCAGCCGCGCCCGCCATCGAGCAGGCGGGTGGCGAGGGCATCGCCGATCGCGGCGAAGCGTCGCGCGAAGACGGCATGGTCCTCGACCGAGACCAGTCTCGACCTCGGCGACAGCGCGCGTACCGCCAGCGGAATGCCGCTACGGATAGCCTCCACGCCGTCGCGTTCCGCGCCGCCGCTGGCACGCAGTGGGTTGATCACGCCTTGCACACCCAGCGGACGCGTGCCGAGCAGGCTGATCTGTTCGGCCTGCACATTGCCGGGTTTACCGAGGCCGGTCCGATACGTGGCGCGTGTGTTTTCCTGGCCGCTCGGCAGCCGCGCGCCATGGGTGCCGTCGCCGAAGGTCAGCACCGCCACCCCGTCCGCACCGCTCTGGATCTGGTAGACGCGATCCTCCGCGCCGGCATCGAGCAAGGATTCGACTTCCCTCCAGCGGGTCTGGTTGACACGCACGATCTGGGTGCCGGCCACGCCGCTGGTCGAGATGGCCGGAACGAAGGTGAGCGGCGGCCGCTTCAGGCCGAATTGCTGGTTGCCCACGCGCGCATCGCCCGCACCGAGTACTTCGTTGACGGTTTCCCCGTGCGTGGCCTTGACGACATTGCCGTAGATCGTGACGGTGGCGCGCCTGTAGCGATAGGCCAGCGATTTGTCCAAGGTCAGTACGGTGAGCCTTGCCGAACCCGGCGAGGCGATATCCACCACCTGGTCCACTGCGGCGACCAGCACCAGTTCGGCATCGTGCAATCCCTGCACGGGCGCCGGGGCAGCGCTGTCGTCCTTCTCCGCTGCGGGGGCCGCCTGAACGACCACGTCGGCACGTTCGCCCGCAACGATGATCCACCGGCCCGGGCGCAGGTCTTCATACAGACCATCCAGGGCCACTGTGTCTCCGGCCAGATCGTCGTCGATGGCTTCGCCTGCCAGCGTCACCGCTTCGCTCTGCACCGAATAAATGCGATTGCCCAGCACCTGCACATCGATGTCGCGCTTGGAACTGGACATATCCAGGCCGGCGGCAAGCTCGATCCGGCTCACCTTGACCGGGAACCCGTAGCTGGAACGGGATACCACTTTCGCGCTCCCGATCCTGGCGAACTCGATCATGCGCTGCGCACTGTCGTCGCTGACATCGACCGGCGATTCGACCAGTACATAGCTGTCCGGCACGATCATGTCGTTGACCGAATCCAGGTACAGGTAACCGTCCTGCGTATCCTGCGCGTCGATCGTCCAGGGTTCGATCACGCCATGGCCCTTGACCTGGCCGGGCGAGGACGGCGCATAAGCGCCGTGCGTGGCGCGCAACAGATGGATCGAAGGCGAATCAGTTTCCGGATCGCGCGCGGTGGCCGGCAGGCTGCGCCAGACCTGGTACAGCTTCTCGCCCAGTTCGGGAGAGAGGGCGCGCAACAAGGCGCCCCGCTGCGCGCCCTGCCCGTCCATGGCGGACAGCAGCCTGGTCTGGAGGTTTCGTGCTGATGATAGCTGCGCATGGCGCTGGGTCCCGAGGGCGGCG
>DASYLE010000119.1:0-2135 GCA_036009745.1 Luteibacter sp.
AGGACATGACGACGGCCCCGGTCGTTATGGTCGCGAGCGATGCCGAGCCGTCTACTTGCGTCAGGATGCCGAATCCGATTGCGCCCACCACCAGCCCCGCGATCATCAGATTCGCGGGGCGGACCTGGCGCACCAGTGCCGGCGTGAGTAGCGAGCCCACGATGAAGGCAAAGGCGGAAGGCAGCGACCACAGGCCGGCGACGATCGGCGACAGCCCGAGCACCAGCTGCAAGTACTGGGCGATATACAGGAAGCACGAGAACATCACGAGGAAGGAAAGGATGTTGGTCGCGAGTGCCGCACTGAATGCGCGCGTACGAAACAGGCGCAAATCGATGAGCGGATCGGCAAGGCTTTTTTGCCTGCGCACGAAAGCGACGCCGACGCCGACACCCGCGACGATGATTGCGAACGGGAGCCAGGCCACGCCGTTCTGCGCGATCGACTTGAGCCCATAGATCACCGCGAGGACCGCAATCAGCGAGAGCAGCGCGCTGGTCAGGTCGATGCGCCCCGCACCGGGATCCTTGAATTCGGGCAGGAGTATGGGGGCGAGTACCAGCAACAGCACCATGACCGGCACAGGGACCAGGAACACCGAACCCCACCCGAAATATTCCAGCAGCGCGCCACCGACGAGCGGGCCAATCACCGCGCCGGCCGAGAAACTGGTGATCCATACCGAGATGGCGATCGTGCGTTGCCGGGCATCGAGGAACATGTTGCGAATCAGCGAAAGCGTCGAGGGCGCCAGGGTCGCGGCGGCAATGCCCAGCAGGGCTCGCGTTGCGATCAACATTTCCGCGCTGGTCGAGAATGCCGCCAGCGCCGATGTCACGCCAAATGCGGTGGCGCCCATCATGAGCAGTTTGCGGCGACCGATGCGGTCACCCAGGGTGCCCATGGTGATCAGGAAGCCTGCCACCAGGAATCCATAGATGTCGACGATCCAGAGCAGTTGCGCGCTGCTCGGCTTGAGAGTCGCACTGAGCTTCGGTACCGCGAGGTTCAGCACCGTGAGATCCATGGAGTAGAGCATGCAGGGTAGGGCGATGACGGCCAGCCCGATCCATTCCCTGCGCCCGGCACGCGCCGGCGTGGTCGTTTCCATGAATACCGGCTAAAGAGGCAACGACTCGATGCGGTCGACGCGGTTCGGATAGAACGCGAGATATTCGCGGATGACAGCGACTTCGTCGTACGGTTGCTCGTAACTCCACACCGCGTTTTCTTCGACGCGTCCCTCGACCGACAACGTGAAGTAGGAGGCCTGTCCCTTGTAGGGGCAGTAGCTGTGATGCGTGGTGCGCAGGAAAAGTGACATATTCACATCCTTGCGCGGGACGTAGAACACAGGTGGGTAGCTCGCTTCTTCCAGGCGAATCGCATCTTTCGTATCGGCGATGATCTCGCCCTGGAAGGTCACGCGGATGCGTACGCCTGCGGGCACCGTCTGCACGCGATGCGCGGGATTTTTGGCATAGCCTGGGCCGCTGTTTGCACTCATGTCGTGTCTTGAATCCCGTGAGAGTTAGTGCGCGGGCTGGTTGGCCTCGCGCGAAGACTGCGCCTGGCCGGAACGCATGAAGATCGCGCCGACCAGCGCCGCAAGGGCCGCGGATGCAGCGCCGACCAGGAAGGCGATGTGATAGCCGCCGATCAGCGCCGTTTGCGCATCCGCACCGGCCGCCAGCAGGCTTTGCGCACGCGCTTCCGCCAGGCTCGCCAGCACGGCGAGGCCAAGTGCCCCGCCCATCATAAAAGAAGTATTTACGACGCCGGAAGCAAGGCCCGCTTCCTCCGGTTTGACGTCGCTCATCGCCGCTAGCAGCACCGGATTGAATGCGATGCCTGCGCCAAGACCGAGCAGGACCATGCCGGGCAGCACGCCGAGCGTGAAATCCGCGCCCATCGGCGCCCGGGCGAACAACAAAAGTCCCGCAGCGGCGAGTAGCAGGCCGGCGACCAGCGGAATTTTCAGGCCAAAACGCATGACGAGCTTGGCGGACAGGCCTAGCGAAAACACTGCCATGATCAGGTTGGCCGGCAGGAAGCCGAGGCCGACCTGCATGGCGCTATAGCCCAGCACGAGCTGCATGTAGAGCGCGGAAATGAAGAACCACGCAAACATCGCC
>DASYLE010000120.1:0-15854 GCA_036009745.1 Luteibacter sp.
AAGGCCGCACCAGCTATGGGGAATAGCAGTGCGCCGGCGAGAGCCAGGGAAAGCTTCGTCTTGTTCATGTGGGGGTCTAACTCCATCGGATTGCGGGATGACGCACTTCAAAAATGCGACTGCTACAAAGGTGTCCATCACGGACGCACAAGGCGAGAACGCACCAATCCCCCGGCGAGCCTCCACCCCAAACACGCTTCTTTAACTAACTGGGAACAAGTCTTTCACCTGAAAAAACAGTTCTCAAGAAGCAGGAAATTCGGGAATGGCCGCATATTTCCGTTGCCTCGCGGCACAAGAAACTGAAGAAAACGAAAGAATTTGCGCAATAAAACGACGTCCATGTCAGACTTTTTCCTATAAGACTTTTTCTTATAGGCGTTTGCCCGGTTTCGGCTCGGGCAGCAAGGCGATCGCGAAATCGCAATTTCATGTGTTTCTCGCAAAATCAAGACCGCAAGAACATGTTATTTTCAGGCGCTTGATGAATGCACACGTAATGGCGTTTACGTGACAGGGGCTGTGACTCGAAGATGTGATGGGCATCTGGTATGCCCTTAGGTCATCTAGCGTCGACCATGGCGACCGACACGTTGCATGCCGGCGATAGCGATGGGTAACAAAAAAGGCCCCGCCGGATCGCTCCGGCGGGGCCTTGGGTTTTTACGACTACAGTACGGGCTTCAGCGCTTCGCGGCCTTGCGCGCGCTCGCCTTGCGGCCTGGCTTGCGGGCGACCTTGCGGGTTGCCTTCTTCGCGGCCTTGGCCGGTGCCGCGCTCGCGCCGTCGATCAGCAGGTTCTCGGCGGTGACGCCGCGACGCTTCAGGGCGGCAACGAACCAGAGCGGACGCTTGCCACGGCCAGACCAGGTCTGCGCCGGGTCGACCGGATTGCGGTACTTCGGCGCGACCACCGACTTGCCGGCTTTGCCCGTAGCCTTGCCGCCGCGAGTCGGATAGACATCGGCGAGGGTCAGGCCGCTGTTCTGCAGCAGGGTATCGATCTTTTTCCGCGCTTCCTGGATCTGATTGACCCGGGCCGCCTGCATCTGCGACTGCGCATTGGCAATCAATGCCTGGAGATCTTTCGGGGATAAAGCTTCGAGATTGATGGCCATGAATATTTTCTCAGCTGTTGGATCAGGTGTCAGTCTAGAACAAATGAGGGTTAATAAACCGCCACTCGACCACGATCATTCAGTCAACAGCCCGAAATAATGTGAAGAGGTGCAGGTTTTGGCGAATATGTCGGCGATATTCATGACAGGTATTTAGCTCATTCGGCAATAGCGTGGCTATCCGAGGCGTGACATGAAGCGGTTGGTTCGCGGTCGATACCCGTGCTCCGGGTCGAGCGAATAAGCTACCTTGAATGCCCTGCCAAGGATATTCCCGCGTGGGACGAAACCGATATAACGCGAGTCGAAGCTGTCGTCGCGGCTGTCGCCCATCATGAAGTAGTGACCGTCCGGGACGGTTACCGGGCCGAATGAACGCATCGAATAGCGGTCCGGCAAGAGCATGATCGAGTGTGCCCTGCCGCCCAGGGTTTCCTGCTGGTAACTGTGATTTTGCGCCCGCGCGGTCGAAAGCAGGCTGGCGTCGGCCGGATCGTTTACCGGCCTGTAGTTCAATGCCGTTCCATTGACGAATAGCCGGTCGTCGCGCATCTCGATAATGTCGCCCGGTATGCCGATCACGCGCTTGACCAGGTTTTTGCCATCCGCGGTGGAGGTGAAAGTGGCGATATCGCCGCGTTGCGGATCGGCACCGCGGGTAATGTGCACCGTGGTAAACGGTACCCGCCATCCATAAGCAGCCTTGTTCACCAGGATCCGGTCGCCCTCGACAATGGTCGGATTCATCGACCCGGATGGCACCACCATCCAGTCCGCCGCCGCCGAGCGGAATACCAGCATCAGCAGGATGAATGCCAGGAAGCCACGGTTCTCGCCGGCAAATCGGAAAAAGCGCTGCAAGGGTTTCATGTCGCACTCCCGGGATATTCCCGAATCAGACATTATTCGCCGTCGCGAGTTCCGAATGGCCCGGTTTTCACCGGGCCATCGAAGATCAGTCGGCAATCACCGGCAGCGAGATATAGCTGGCCTGGCCAGGCGCGTGATAGATGCGCTGGGTCGCCTTTTTATAGTCCCCTGGCCTGGCGAGGAAGATATTGGGCACGAAGGTCTGCGGATTGCGGTCATAGAGCGGGAACCAGCTGGACTGGACCTGCACCATGATCCGGTGGCCCGGCAGGAAGACATGGTTCGCCGGGGGCAGGTCGAAGGTGTATAGCAGTGGCGTGTCCGCCTGGATCGGCTTGCCGACGGTATAACCCTCGCGATAGCGGCCGCGGAAGATGTCCATCGACACCGCGAGCTGGTAGCCGCCCATTCCCGGCTGTTCGGCGACCTGGTCCGGATAGACATCGATCAGCTTCACCACCCAGTCGCTGTCCGTGCCACTGGTCGAGGCAGTCAGATGCACTTCGGGTGCGCCGCCGATCTTCAGGGGGGCGGTCAAGACGTCGGACGTGAAGCTCAGCACGTCGGTACGGCCGGAGGCCTCGCGCTGGTCGTCGACCAGCCAGTGCGCCCAGGTCTGGCCCTTGTCCAGATCGTAGCCGATCGGCTGGATCGGCCGTGCGCGGAACGGCACGGGACGGGCCGGATCGGACACGTATTCCTCATAGGACTCCCCAGCCGCAGGCGCGTCGAAGCCCAGCTTAAGGCCGGGCTCGAGGTAGAGCGCGCGGTTCTGCACGGGGCAACCGCTATCGCAGGCCAGCGGCCAGCGCTGCAGGCGCCGCCACTGGTTGCTGCCTGTCTCGAAGGCGGTGACCGGGGCGATGTCCGCCGTCGGCGCGCCATCCTTGAGGTACTGGGCAAGGAAGGGGCGGAGAATGTTCTCGCGGAAATACTTCGCCGTATCGCTGCCGAAACGGATCGCGCCGAGCGAGCTGCCTTCGTCGATTTCCTGGCCGTGGTACCAGGGCCCCATGACCAGTTTCACCATCGAGCCACTGCCGTCCTTGGGTTTGATCGCCCGGTAGACCGCCTGCGCACCATAGATGTCTTCCTGGTCCCACAAGCTGTGCACCAGCATCACCGGCACTTTCAGCGGCTGCGCGGCGAGAAGCTTGTCCACGGCCTGGTCGCTCCAGAAGGCATCGTAGGCCGGATGCGCAAGGACTTTCTGCCAGAAGCCCAGTTGCTCCATGCCATGGCGGCGACCCAGTTCGCCGGCGGAGCCGGCCGCGAGGAACATGTCGTAGTCGTCGTAGTGGCTGCTCCACCACTTGAACGAGTTGTCCCGGCTCGCCGTCTGTTCGTAGATATAGCTCATGTTCTGCTGGCGAAAGGCGCCGTGGTGGAACCAGTCGTCGCCCATCCAGCCGTCGACCATCGGGTTCATCGGCACCGACACCTTCAGCGCCGGATGCGGGTTGACCAGGGCCATCAGCGGCTCGAAGCCGTCATAGGAAATGCCCAGGATGCCGACCTTGCCGTTCGATTCGGGCACATGTTTCACCAGCCAGTCGATGGTGTCCCAGGTATCGGTGGCGTCGTCCACCGGCGTGGGGTTCTGTGGCCCATGGACTGGCCGATTCATCACGTAGTCGCCCTGGGAGCCGTACTTGCCGCGCACGTCCTGGACCACGCGTATATAGCCGTCCTCCACGATGACATCGGTGGCGTTGTCATAGCCGTAGAGCATCGGGCCCAGGTGACCGCTGGGCACATGGCTGGTCAGTTCATTGGCGTCGTAGGGCGTACGGGTCAGCAGGATGCCGGCGTGTGCCGCGCCCTTGGGTACGAAGATCAGGGTGCGCAGCTTGACCCCGTCGCGCATGGGGATCATCACCTCGCGCCGGGTGTAGTCGAAGCCCTCGGCCGAGGGCACGAACTTCGCCGGCGTCTCGCTCGGGTAATTCGGGTACTTCGCTGGCGGATCTCCCGCTAACACGGCGCCGCTCAGCGTGAGCAGCAGGGCGAACAGCGCGGGTTTCCAAGCGCACACGGACACACTCATGGACATCGACATCGACATGACTCTCCCCTGGACAGGCTTTCAATGTAACTCCTTAAGAAATGCGCCGTGCTGTCGACAAAGACCGATGGGCTTACCGGGCCGGCCAAAACCCCTTGGCTCCCGGTGGCGCAGTCGCCCACGTCGATGCCCCCAAGGATGTACGAAACTTATGTGGTTACTGGTTCCCCTGGCGATTTCCGCGGTATGGCTGTTGATCATCGTCGTCAAGCTGGGCTTGCGCAGGACATGGAAAGCGCTGCCGACACGGGAGGAGTACCTCGAGCGACATCCAGGATGCAGGACAGGTCATGGCATCGCCTGCGTCCATTGCCGCTCCTCCAGCATCAGGAACTGGGGCCTGTACAGGGCAAACAGCAGCGAACGGGTCTTCATCTGCCATCACTGCGGCGAAAAGCTCTACCGCTGCCGGTCCTGATGCCGGCACTCCACCAAGCCATCACACCGGGACCGCCATGCTGCGCCACCCGGGATGCCTTGGTCGTCGATGCGCCATCTGTCACTGCCCGTACGCCGATGGCTCCTTTTAGTGGGCGCGTTCTACGCGCTCTATCTGCTCGCCGGCAATCTCTTCCTCAATACCGCCATCGGTTCGAGCACGCTCAACCGGAAACCGGCCGTATTCCATGCCGAATGGGCCTGGGCATGGACGGCATGGCCCGGGCAGATCCATGTGCATGACCTGCACGTGTTGGGGCACGCAAGAAAAATACTCTGGAGCGCACACGGCGAATCCGCCGGCGGACGATTGATGTTGCTGCCGTTGTTGCGACGGGAGATCCGCTTTGGCCTGGTCGATGCCTCCGCGGTGACGGTCGATGTCCAGACGACCGACAAGGATCTCGTACCACCTCCGTGGTCCAGCCGTGCCTGGCACATCACCTTCGACGGTATCGCCACCTCGTCGTTGCAGAGCGTGCGGATCGGCGACCTGGTTCTCGAGGGCAAGGGCAAGGGGCAGGTGGGCTTTACCCACCAGTTGCGCGGCGGGCCGACCGAGGTCTTTCCCTCGCGGGTCGCCATGCGCGAGGCGAGCCTCCGCTTTGGCGCGCTTTCGATGC
This sequence comes from Luteibacter sp., assembly GCA_036009745.1. Lineage (GTDB taxonomy): Bacteria > Pseudomonadota > Gammaproteobacteria > Xanthomonadales > Rhodanobacteraceae > Luteibacter. Next base: position 5,115 of record DASYLE010000120.1, read on the forward strand.
TGCAGGCGGCCACGGTGGACATCGCCTTCGCGGCCGATCCATTCACCCACGACAAACCTCCGGGACTGCAGAAACTCGGCCGGGCGAAAGTTCACGTCCTGGTCGACGGAGCGACGCCGGCGATCGCGCTCGGGGCGGACAAGGACGGCGCGCTGGCGGTCACCGCGACGTCCCTGGACGGACACCTGAGTGCGGACTTCATGCTCGACCACGGCACGCTCGATCCCGGTGGCCACCTGCACTGGAACGCAGCGGTCGCGGTCACCGATGCGGACGGCTCGCAGCAACGTCGCCATGGCCAGCTCGATCTCGCGGTACAGCCGGACGGCGTGGCCATCCATGCGCGCGTACCGCCGCCGGCCAATGCCGGCACGGAAGCGAAGAACCAGCTGAAGGCGGACCTTTTGTTCGCCAGTCGCCATGTGCTGGATCGCAAACCGGCCGATGCGATCTCCCTGTTGTCCGGCACCGTGGAAACCCAATGGCATTTCGCCTCGCTGCGCTGGTTGACGCCCATGCTCGCGTCGGCACACTGGCTGCGATTGAACGGTGCCGGCGATATCGATGCCTCGCTGGCGATCGACCGCGGCAAGCTCCAGCCCGGCAGCCGTATCGATATTCCACGGGTGGCATTGACCGCGGACATACTCGACAACGTCTTCGCCGGCGATGCGCGTGCGCAAGGTCGTGTCGTCGCCGATGCGGGCACCGCGAAGGCGGTTTTCGGCCTGACCGTGGACCGCTTCACGCTCGCTCCGCGGGCGACGCCTGGCGATGCTTATCTGCGTGGCACCGCGCTGCAGGTCGACGTGCGTTCGTCCAACGACCTGGCAAGGCTCGACGACGCGTTGACCGCCCGGTTGCATTTCACCAGGGCCGCGGTGCCTGACCTGCGTACCTATAACCGTTACCTGCCCGGCAGGAGCCTGCTGTTCGAGAGCGGCGCGGGAACGATGAGCACCGACCTCACCCTCGATGGCAAGGGCGACGTCAGTACCGGGCGTCTGCAGATGGCGGCCGAAGGCGCGCGTATCGCGCTTGGCGTTTCCCATCTCGTCGGCAATCTGCACGTGGACACGCGGCTGACCCGTGCGAAAAGGCAGGGGCATGCCTTCGACCTTGACGGGCTCTCGCTTGGCATGGATGGCGTACACGTACAGGGCGCCAGCGATCCGCCGTGGTGGGTGCGGGCCACGCTCGAAAAAGGCCGGCTGGACTGGGACCGGCCGATGCGCCTGAGCGGTGACGCAGTGTTGACCATGAAGGATGTCAGCCTGCTGCTGTCGCTCTACGCCGATCGCAGTGCCTTTCCCAAATGGATCGCGAAGGTGATCGACGACGGCGAGGCGACGGCGCGCGGACGGATCGACATGCAGCGAGGCAGTATCGTGCTGGACAACATCGTCGCCAGTAACAGGCGCGTCGACCTGTTCGCGCGCCTGCGCATCGCCGAGGGCAAACCCAGCGGCAGTCTTTACGCGCGCTGGGGTCTGCTGGGCCTTGCCGTCGCCATGGATGACGGCAAGCGCGAGTTCCATCTGGTCGACGCTGCCCGCTGGTACCGTGAGCAACCGGCCTTCATACCTGGCGCGGATCTGCCGCGTCACTGAGGGCCACTTGTTGTCAGGTGTGTTTCTGGCCGGTGATGATCATCCAGCCCAAGCCGAATTTGTCCTGGACCATGCCGAAAGTGGAAGCGAAGAACGTTTCGCCGAGCGGCATCTGCACCTGGCCGCCTTCGCCGAGCCCGCCGAAGACACGCTTGGCTTCCGCCTCGTCGGCTACCTCGATCGACAGGGAAAAACCGCCGAAGCCAGGTTTTCCGGAACACGAGCCATCGGAAAGCAGGAGGACGGCCTCGCCGATCTGCAGGGTCGCGTGCATGACCTTGTTCTCCGAGCCCGCCGGCAACGGCATCCCGGGCGGTTCGGGCGAATCCTTGAAGCGCACGAGCATGACTACCTCGGCGCCGAGATGGGTCCGGTAGAACTCGATCGCCTCTTCGGCGCGGCCTTCGAAAAACAGGTAGGGCTGGATCTTCATGCGGATGACTCCGGGTCGGGGGAAACGATGCGGATGCGCAGTTTGTGTACACTGTCCACTTGAGGCTAGCAAACAAAATGTACAGTGTCCACATGTGCGCGAGATGACCGACAAGACCACCCCGAATCCTGCGCGAAAGACTTACCGTCATGGGGATTTGCGCCGCGCATTGCTCGACGCCGGCATCGCCCTGGCCCGTGAGGGGGGACCGTCTTCCGTGGTCCTTCGCGAGGCGACGCGTCGCGTAGGCGTGGTGCCGAATGCCGCCTACCGGCACTTCGCCAGCCGGAAGGAGTTACTGGAAGCGGTGCGCGCAGCTGCTTTTGCCGGACTGGCGACCTCCATGGAAAAGGAGCTCGCGGCGTTGCCGCCATTCGAGCAGCCGACCGCCGAATCGGCACGCGCGACCCTGACCGCCGTCGGTGCCGGCTATCTTCGTTTCGCCCTGGCCGAAACGGGCCTGTTCCGCACCGCTTTCGACGGTCCGTTCGAACCGGAAACCGACGCCGATCCGGAGAAAGCCGGGGAGGGCGGCATGAACCCGTTTCAATTGCTCACCAACGCGCTCGACGATCTCGTCGAGGTCGGCCTGCTTCCGCCAGAGCGTCGCCTGGGTGCGGAGTACCTCGCCTGGTCCGCCGTCCACGGCATGGCCATGCTGGCGATCGACGGCCCGCTGTACGGTCGTCCGCCGGAGCAGATCGGCATGCTTGGGCAGCGATTGATCGGGATGGTGGTCAACGGGCTTTGAGGACGTCCGTGTCCATCACTGGTGCGGCGTCCTGTGTCATCGATTCACTATCGAATGACTGAGCCTGAAGAGAGGTCTGGGATATTCGATCCGCGATCGCGCCGCGCCGCGCGGACAGTCAGGCAGCGATGCCGCGAAGGACGAATTGCAAGGGCAGGGCATCCTCTACCGCCATGTCCGCGTCCGCACCGGCCGCGGTGGCCATCGCACGGATCGCCGGCAGGAACTGTTCGCGCTGCGGTTCGTCGAAGGTGCGGGCCATGCCCGCGTCGACAGTGAGGCCCGCACCCTGGAACAACTCCAACATGGTCATGCGGGTGAACCAGCGGATATGGGTCCGGTCGAACAGGCCCGCATCCTCGTAACGAAAGTTGCCGAAGCTCAGGCGCGCCTGGATGCTCCAGTGCTGCGCATTGGGAATACAGGCCACCACGGAGCCGCCGGCGGGCAGGATCGAGCGAATCTTCGCGAGCACCTGCCACGGGTCGCGCAGGTGTTCCAGTACATCGCCGAAGACCCAGCAGTCGCCGCCGAGCTGTTCGCCGAGCAAACCCGCATCGGCATCTTCGATATTGAGCGCGAGGACTTCATCGCAATGCTCGCGGGCAAGTTCCGCATAGCTGTCGTCGATCTCGATACCGATGTAGTGCGCGTCCGGGTTGAGCTGCTTGTACGCCCGCGCCAACGCACCGGAACTGCAGCCGACCTCGACGATCCTGCGCGCATTCAGCGGCATGTATTTCAGCAGATCGGGATTGTGCTGGTGGTGGACGGGAGTCTGCTGCATCGGAACGGCCTGGGTCGTTGAAGCCGGTTGGCCTCGTGATCACCGTATCGGCAGGAGCCGAAAAATATGTAGGGAAAAGCTAGCTTGAAACGGTCGTTCCCGCCTGTGAGGTTTAGGTGCCCTTGGAATGATCGTTTCTTGCTCGATTTAAGGCTTCGCGGTCTGCGACCATGCCGATGTCGCCGTTCGGCGGCCAGGTTTGACGGCCTGTCCTAATATGATCGCAGGAAGGTGCCGCAACGTATGACGGCGCATTCTGTTATGCGTTGCGGCGCCAAGTTGCCATGTTTCTATGGTGGGCGTGTCGGGAGGGCTTCGGCCCTACCGGGTTTCGCGTATTAGCCGGTCCGTCAACCTGACACGTCCGCCACCCGCATCCGCGGGTGGCGGCACAGACAAGGACCGTTATGTACCTTTTTGATGATTTCAACGGCGACGACCGTGGGTCGCTGCGCGACGAAGCGGGCGAACTGATCGGCCGCATGTTCTTCGCCTTCGGCAGCGTCGAGCTCGATATGGACCTGTGCTTCCAGAGCCTGCTCGCCGCGCCCGAGCTCAGGATGCTGACCATGATTGTCCGCAGGCTTTCGATGAAGCAGAAGATGGACGCGATGGCCTGCCTGGTCGCCTCGCGTTACGCCGATGCATCCGACTGCGTCGCCCAGTTCACCGAATGGCACAAGCAGGCGCACCGGCTTCGCCGACGCAGGAACGCCTACGTCCATGGTTACTGGGACGAGAAGACAAGCGGCCTACGACTCTCACGCATCTCCCACGACTTACTGGACGGCGAACCGCGACAGCGGAACTGCACCATCCATGAGCTACGCGGTGAAACGAGACTCATGGAAACCTCCCGCGACACGCTCAGGATTTGGCGCGAGCGGTGGATTCCGGCGGTTCAGGAGCAAGTTGCAGGATAACTTCCGTTGTCGGACTGGCGTCAAGCCGCGCGCGGATGAATCCGTACCAGCGCCGGTCCGATCTCACGCTGGGCGCATTCCAGTTCGTAATGCTGCTGCAAGTTGAGCCAGCTCTGGGCATCCGTGCCGAAGTAGCGTGCCAGTCGCAGCGCCGTATCGGCGGTGATGCCACGGCGCTGAGAAGCGATTTCGTTGATACGTGCTGGTGTAACGCCCAAGGCGCGGGCGAGGGCGGTACTGGAGAGTCCGAGGGGAATCATCCACTCTTCGCGCAGAATTTCTCCAGGATGGACCGGTGGCAGTTTTCTCGTCATATGCCCTCCACTCAGTGATAGTCCACGATTTCCACGTTGCTCGCGTCGCCGTCATACCAGGTGAAGCAGACACGGAACTGGTCGTTGATACGGATGCTGTGCTGGCCTGATCTGTCGCCCTTGAGTGCCTCAAGCCGATTGCCTGGCGGTACTCGCAGGAAATCCAATGTTGTTGCAGCATGCAGCTGGACAAGCTTCCGGCGGGCGACCGATTCGATGTTGACGAACCGGCGAACCCTCAGTCCGGTAAACAAAGCTTCCGTGTCTTTGTCCGAGAACGTCCTTATCATAGGTATATCGTATATCGTATATCGATACTCGATAAAGTGCAATATGTCCCCGGCACGAACGGTGCGCCGCGAGCTTCAGCTTGCCGTCCCCAAAGTTCTGTCGCGGTACAGCTGGAGGTCACGACCGCCGACCGGCGACGGGCAGTACGACCTGGCGTCAGTCTGGGAAGTTTGAAATTGGGCAAACGAAAAAGGCCTGCATCGCTGCAAGCCTTTGATCTAATGGTGGCCGAGGACGGAATCGAACCGCCGACACGGGGATTTTCAATCCCCTGCTCTACCAACTGAGCTACTCGGCCACGGGGTGCGCAACGGACGTTGCGGCTGTGTGGAGCCGCGTATTAAATCCGGTACGCGCTTTGTCGTCAAGCCTCGGAATCCGGAGGAACGTAGCCAGCGGGCTGGACGACGTCGCCGCCGAAGAAGAATTTCTCCATTTCGGCGCTGAGGAAACCGCGGGTCTTCGGGTCCAGGGGACTCAGGCGCATCTCGTTGATCAGCATGGTCTGGTGGGCCAGCCACTGGGTCCAGGCTTCCTTTGAGACGCCTTCATAGATCCGCAGGCCGAGTGGGCCGGGCCAGGGGGCGAAGTCGAGGCCTTCGGCGTCGTGGCCGAGGCGGGCGCAGTGAACGGTACGCGTCATGCGCGTTTCTCCCAGAGTGTGTCGAGCAGGGTTCGAACCGGTGCGGGCAGGCCCAGGGCCGCGGCCTGGGCCGCGTCGCACCAGCGAAGATGGGGATTGTCGGCGATCCGGTGCTGCGCTGTCGCGCGATCGAACAGGATCGGCGCCACGTTCAGCCGGTAATGGCTGAAGACATGGGTGAAGACGGGCAGGGCGGTGGCGCCGGCGACCGCGGCGAAGCGCGCGGCCTCGCCCTCGGCGGCGGTCGCATCGCTGGCTTCGGGCAGGCTCCACAGGCCGGACCACACGCCTTGCGGGCCGCGGCGTTCGAGCAGGATGCGCCCCTCATCGTCGCGCAGCACCAGCATGGCCGTGGCCCGGGTGGGTATGGTCTTCGTCGGCTTGCGCGAGGGAAGGTCGGCGGTGAGGCCGTCGCGATGGGCGATGCAGGCCGCCGCCTGCGGGCAAAGCGTGCAGGCCGGTCGTGCGCGCACGCAAAGCGTCGCGCCAAGATCCATGATCGCCTGTGTGTAGTCGGCGACCCGGGTCGCGGGCGTGTGTCCGGTCGCCAGCACCCACAACTGCTTCTCGACCTGGCTGTCGCCGGGAAAACCGGCAATGCCGTGGAAGCGGGTGAGCACGCGTTTGACATTGCCATCGAGGATCGGGAAGGCCAATCCCCAGGCCTGGGCAAGGATGGCACCGGCGGTGGAGCGGCCGATGCCCGGGAGGGCCATCAAGGCGTCCAGATCGCGCGGCAGTTCGCCGTCGTGGCGTTCGACGCACAGTTGCGCGGCACGGTGCAGGAAGCGCGCTCGTCGGTAGTAGCCGAGTCCCGACCACAGCGCGAGTACGGTGTCCTCGTCCGCTTCGGCCAGTGCGCGCAAGGTCGGCAGGCGCTCGACGAAGCGCTGGAAGTAACCGATGACGGTGACGACCTGGGTCTGCTGCAGCATGATTTCCGAGAGCCACACGCGATAGGCGTCGCGCGGGTGCTGCCAGGGCAGGTCCTTGCGGCCATGGTGGTCGAACCAGGCCAGCAGTTCACGGGAGAAATCGTTCACGGGGTCTTTCCGCTGTCGGGCGTGGCCGCGGTCGTTGCCGGTGCAACCACATCGTCGCCGGCGCTGACGCTGAGACCCTTGATCTGTACGCCACCGATCTCGAGGCTGGTGGCATCGATGCTGCCCCGCAGCGGTGGCAGGCTCGGTGGCGCATTGCCGGAGATGCCCGCCCACCAGTCTGCCAGTTGCAGTGGCGGCATGCGCACGTCGATATGGTTGTCGCCGCCATCGAGCTTGAGCGCGAGCGAGAGGGGCTCACTCTGGTTGGCCGGCATCATGGCCAGGACCACGCCATAGGTCAGGTCGGGTTGTACCAGCTTGCCGGCGAGTCGCGCGGAAATATCGGCACCGCCACGCCACTGGGCGATACCGGCCAGGTCGATCTGGAAGCGCGGATCGCTGGTTACATGAAGGCGCACGTCGTCGAGTTGCAAGGTGTCCGCATCGATGCGAGGCGTGGTGGCCAGGCGCAGCGTATAGGGCACGTCGTCGTCGGTGCGGGCCGAAAGGGTGAGCATGAAGGGACGGTTCGCCGCCAGGCTGCCGGCAGTCAGTTGCATGTCGCGCAACAGCAAGGCGTTTCCACGGACGAGGGTGCCCCGGGTGGCGACAAAGCCGGCGTCGATCTGTGGCAGGTAGGGCGGCGCGCCAGCCGGGCGTTGCGGCAGGCGTGCGAGCGCCGCGGACACGGCATCGAGGTCGATGCGTGGCGCATCCAGTTCCAGTCGCGAGATCACCGTGGGGCCGCCGAACAGGGTGCGCCACGGCAGTACCAGCCGGCCACGCGTGGCCAGCAGCATCGGCGTGCTGGCCGATTGCGAACGCAGGTTGACACCTTCCAGCTCCAGCGCCGGCGTCGGCCACAGGGTCGGGCTGGCCGGACTGGCGACGGTGAGTTCCAGCCCGGCCTGGCGCGCCTGCTGCTGCAGCATGGCGGTGAAGCGCTCCGGCTGCAGCAGGGAATTGATCACCGCGAACAGGGTGATCGCCACTGCCACCGCGATAGCCGCGACGATGACGAGTGCAAGGCGCAGCGGCCGGCGCATCGGCGTCAGCGTGTTCCGAGCACGGGCGGCAAGAGACCGTCGACGAAGGCTTCGGCGTCGAACGTGCGCAGGTCGGTGGCGGTTTCGCCGAGGCCGACGTAACGGATCGGCAGGCCGAACTCGCGGGCCAGCGCGAACACCACGCCGCCCTTGGCGGTGCCGTCGAGCTTGGTGACCACCAGGCCGGTAACCCCGACGATCTGCAGGAACTGGCGAACCTGGTTCACCGCGTTCTGGCCCGTGGTGCCATCGATCACCATGAGCACTTCGTGCGGTGCCTCGGCGTCGATTTTTTTCAGGACGCGGGCGATCTTGCCCAGTTCGTCCATCAGGCCCCCCTGGGTATGCAGGCGGCCAGCGGTGTCGGCGATCAATACATCGACGCCACGCGACTTCGCCGCCTGCAGGGCATCGAAGATCACGCTGGCCGAATCGGCGTCCTGGCCTTGCGAGATCACCGGTACGCCATTGCGCTCGCCCCAGGCCTTCAGCTGTTCGACGGCGGCGGCGCGGAAGGTGTCGCCGGCGGCGAGCATGACGTTGCGGCCCTCATCGCGAAAGCGACGGGCCAGCTTGCCGATGGTCGTGGTCTTGCCGACGCCATTGATGCCCACGGTGAGCACGACGAAGGGCGCGCGCGTGCCGACATCCAGGGGCACCACGACCCGGCGCAACAGGGCGACCAGGGCGGCACGCAAGGCACCGAGCAGGGCACTGGAATCGGCGAACTCACGCTTGTGCATGCGACGGCGCAGGTCCTCGACCAGGCTGGTACTGGCTTCGACGCCGACATCGGCGGTGATCAGCGCGGTTTCCAGTTCGTCGAGCAAGTCGTCGTCGAGCTTGGGATGGCGAACGAACAGCGAGCCCAGGCTGCGCGCGAAACCGGAACCGGAAAGGCGTTCGCGCCAGCTGACCTTGTTGACCGGACGGGCGGCCTCGGCGGCGATCGAGGCTTCTTCGATCGCCTCGACGGCGGGCAGTTCAGGCTCGGCCGGGGCGGTTTCTGCCAGTACCTCGGCGATAACCGGCGCACTGCTCTCGACGAGGTCCATTTCCGGCTTGGGGTGGGGCCCATCGACCGGCGTCACTTCCACCTGATCGGGCAGGACGGTGGGCTCGGCGGGCTTCTTTTTCCAGAACTTGAGCATTGAGCGAAGGATTCAAAGACAATGCCGCCATGTTATCACCCCGCTTCCCACTGCCCGCTGAGCGAGCCCGGCCCCGATGACGCCTCCGGCGCCTGGGCGTATCCGCATCATCGGCGGCCAGCTACGTAATTCGAAGCTGAGCGTGCCGGACCTCCCTGGCTTGCGGCCCACGCCCGAGCGCGTCCGCGAGACCCTGTTCAACTGGCTGCAGCCGGTGATCGATGGCGCCCGTTGCCTGGACCTGTACGCCGGCACCGGGGCGCTCGGCATCGAGGCCATCTCGCGCGGAGCGATCGAGGCCACCTTCGTCGAGCGCGACCCGCGTTCGGCCGGCGCCCTGCGCGAGAACCTCTCGCGGCTGAAGGTCGGCGGCGGTAGCGTCATCGCCGACGATGCCTCGCGCTGGCTTGCCGGTACGCCGCGGCACTTCGACCTTGTCTTCCTCGATCCGCCATTCGCCGACGACGCCTGGCGTCCTGTCGCCGAAAGACTGGAATCCGGCGGCTGGCTGGCGCCAACCGCGTGGATCTATGTCGAGTCGCCACGGTCGGCCAGCCTCACCTTTCCGTCGAACTGGCTTGTCCATCGGCAGGGGCAGGCCGGCGATGTGGGCTATGCGCTCTATCGCCGCCATCCGGGCTATCCGTTAAGCTTGCCCGGATTTCCCTGAAAGCGTCGCCATGACCTCTCCGCCGGCCAACCCGCGCCTTGCCGTCTACCCAGGTACGTTCGACCCGATCACCAACGGCCATGCCGACCTGGTGTCGCGCGCCGCGCCGTTGTTCGACCGAATCGTGGTCGCGGTGGCCGAGAGCCCGAACAAGGGTCCCGGTTTCAGTCTCGGCGAGCGCATCGCGCTGGCTCGCCTGGCGCTGGCCGACCTGCCCAATGTGGAAGTACGCGGTTTCGATAACCTGCTCGCCCATTTCGTCAGCGAGATCGGTGCCGGGGTGATCCTGCGCGGCCTGCGCGCGGTCTCCGACTTCGAGTACGAATTCCAGCTGGCCAGCATGAACAGGCACCTGATTCCGGCCGCGGAAACCCTGTTCCTGACGCCGGCCGAGCAATACGGTTTCATATCCTCTTCGCTTGTGCGCGAAATCGGTCGCCTTGGCGGCGATATTTCCGGGTTCGTGCATCCGGCGGTGCAACAGGCCATGCGTCAGCGCTGGCGCAAGAACTCCTGAGTTTCACATTACTGATGAAGGTGATCACCATGCGTAAATTCGTATTCGTCGCGACCTTCGCGATCGCCAGCGCCCTCGCGCTCAGCGCCTGCAACAGCGGCGGTGACGCCGACAAGGCTGCCGCGCCGGCCGTCGCCGAGGTCGCCAAGCCGACCAGCACGACCGACACCAAGGCCTGGAGCCAGTACCTGGGCCAGATCGTGCGCAAGAACATGCAGGGCATGACGGCCGACCGTCCGTACCCGTACCTGGTCCCGGCCGGTGACGACGATGCCGGCAACGACGGCCGTGCCCGCCAGCTCGACAATGTCAAGGGCACCGTCGCCCGCGGCGTGCTGCCGGGCAACATGCTCGTCTTCGGCGGCCCGGCCTCGGGCAAGACCGCCGACCTGATCATCGAAGCCTTCAAGGATGCCCAGCCCGGTTCGTTCAAGAACGTCATCGTGCTGTTCATCGGCGACCAGGCCGACCAGCAGCGCGTCCAGGATGCCCTGGCACCGACCGGCGCGACCTACCGCTTCGTCGCGATGTAATGCCCGTCGCCGGGACGCGACGGCCTCG
>DASYLE010000121.1:0-17864 GCA_036009745.1 Luteibacter sp.
AGCGCATCTCGGTATCGGTGGCTGGCTCGGCGGTGGCAGCCAGGAATTGCTGGTGATGGAACACCGTTTCCTCGACCGCCGTGGTGACGCTGTGCCCGGCGTAGAACACGCCCCAACTTCCGTCGGAAAAGCGGCTGCCCAGGGGGTTGAGGTGGGTAAAGGCCGCCATCACCGGCGTGGTGCCCTGCCCCGATATGCGTCGTTCGGGCGGGACCATGCTGAGCGTGCCCATTTCCTCGCGCAGGCGTGGATTGGTCATGGCCTCGACCTGGAGTACGGCATCCATGTCGGCCGGATTGGCGATGCGGTCGAAAACGCCGATCGGCGGGAACCGGCTCGGCACGATGCGGTACGCCTGGGTCCAGCGGATACGCCTTTGTGGGGGATCGGCCGCCATCAGTTCCAGCCGCGCTGCGCATCCAGGTACTGGCGTACCACGTAAAGGTCGGCAACGTTGCCCGACAGCATGCGCTCGAGCGCCGACTGGCCGCCGAAGATCGCGGCACTGTTCGGCTTGCGCACCCAGGCATCGGCCTGCGCAGAATCACTGAAAAGAATCTGCAAGTCCTTGAAAATACCAAGCAAATAACTGATCCGCTCGATCACGTCGCGCGACGGCATGCCGTCCTGCTGACGCTTCCACTTGTAGAAGGTGGACTCCGGGGGATCGCCGAGCAGGGCGCGCTGTTCGGCGACGCGCAGGTCCCAATGCTCGGCCAGCGCGAAGAAGGCCCGCAGGGCGGGACCGCCGAGATCCGACGACGGAAGGGCGTTTTCACGATGGGCGATCGCACGCATGGCGACTTTTCCTGTGAAGTATGGAGTTAGACTACTCCACAGGTGAAGTTTATGCCACAAGGGGTCAACTCGCCGGGAACGGATAACGGGTAGGAGGTCCGTGCCCGTTTGGCGAGCGTACCTTGGCCAGTTACTCAAGAATTGCGAGGTAAAGGGGCCGGGGAACATCCGCCCTCTTTACCGGCCCCTTTTTACTTACTTTTGGTGCGGTGTGTCCGATGTTTACCAGTTGACGCGGACGCCAGCGGACCCAGTGAGGTTGCTCTTGACCTGCTCGCCGATGATCTTGTCCATCGAGAAAATATGGCCGAGTTCGCCGTAGACGCTCAAGCGCGGGTTGATCGTCCAGGTGGCACCCACGGCGACCTCACCGGAGGTATACCCATGCTCCGCCACTACGTCAGTACTGCCGGCGGGGCCTGCGAACATCACCTCGTCGCTGCCCGCCGAACCATGCCAGATGTTGACGCGGGCATATTGCTGCAACTCCCCGTGTTCGGTGGCATACGCCCCCTTGAGGCGGATACCCAGGCGCGACGTGACGGTACTGCCGGACGGCATGCCCACGGAGGAGCCCGAAATCGTCTGACTATCCAGATTCATGTGGTCGACAATGATCTGTGCTTGCGGCTCCACGCTCCAGTGCGTGCTCAGCGGATAGTCCTTGCCCAGCTCCAGCGAGCCCTGCACACCGGTGCCCGAGGCATCGTCGCGCTGACCCGCACCGACATCGATGCGTCCGTTGTACCAGCCGTACTGGAGCACGGCGTCGGCATACCAGCCGCCAGGACTCATATACGTGCCGTAGGCGCCACTGTAGGTATTGCGCACGTCGAGATCACCGGCCCGGCTTTGTTCGACGCCACCGACGAAACCGTCGGTTCGGGAGGATCCTTGCAGATGGCCGACATAGACACCGGCCCTGAACCCGCTGTTCTGCAGCAGATCCACGCCGGCCTGAAGGCCTTGCAGCGAGCCATCGGTGGACGGTGCGACGGTACCGTTTTGCCGGGTCTGCAGATTCTCGCTGACCAGCCGCGCCCAGGCCCGCTGACCATCGGCGTTGTTCGGTTGGCTCTCGTCACCCTGGCGCCGGTGCAGGTTGCCCAGCATGCTCAGATCCGCTTGCCGCAGCACGTCGGGAAGCGCGGAATACAACGCCACCTCCGGCCGGTAGGTCACCACCCCACCGCCACCCGCCGGTGGTGTACCACCCCCATTCGGTGGCGGCGTACCGCCCCCATCCGGCGGCGGATTGGCCGGCGGCGCATCGATGGTCGAGCGCAGATACCAGTTCTCACCGGCACCGCTGGCATCGCCCGCATACAGGCGGTATTCGAACGCGCCGGCATCGACGTGCCCGCCGGCCAGCGCGAACGCATCGGCCGTGGTATGCACGGTGGTGGTGGCGCCGTTGATCGCGCCAACCAGTTCAATCCCGTCGCCCGTGGTCAATGCACCCAGTCCGCCCAGATTGGCAACCTGGATCGCGGTATGCCCGCTGGCCGTTCCGCCATCGATGATCAGGCGATCGCTCACGCTGGCGTCCGCGCCCAATGCCGTGCCCATCCGCAGCACGCCATCGTGGCCGGTGTAGTCGCCGTGCACGGTCAGCGTGGTTCCCGCCACCGTGCCCGACAAAGCTACGGTGCCGCTGTTGTCCAGCGAACCGGTTTCCTGGTCATGGCCGGCCAGATCCAGCGTGGCCCCGGCCGCGACGGTAGTGTTCGAGGCCGCACTGAACACATGATCGGCACCTGCCGCCAGCGTGCCGGCATCGACGTTGGTCGCACCGGTGTACGTATCGGGGCCGGTCAGGGTGGTGGTGCCGCTGCCGATCTGGTTTAACCCGCCGGTGCCGGTGATGACGCCAAGCGACGTGGCATTGATACGATCGATGGCCAGCGTGCCATTGTCGATGATCGGGCTGGTCACGCTACCGGTCATGCCGCCATTCCCCAGCTGCAACGTGCCGCCAGCAATCGTCGTTGTGCCCGTATAGGTGTTGCTGCCGGTCAGGATTTCGGTGCCAGCGGACACCGTCAGCCCGCCCAGGCCCTCAATCGTGCCGGCAAAGGTGTCCTGTGCGGCGCTCAGGTTCAGTGTGGCGCTGCCCAACTGCACCAGGCCGTTGCCCGACAAGGTGGTGATGGAGGTGCTGGAGGGGGTGATCGCGGAAATGTCGAACGTGGCGTTGTCCACCACGCCGCTGGATGCGGCGATCGAGCCGTTGCCAGCGAGTGCCAGCGTACCGGCGCTGATGGTGGTGATGCCGGTGTAGCTGCTGGCACCGGTCAGGGTGCTCGTGCCGCTGCCGATCTGGTCGACCACGCCGGTGCCGGAAATCACACCGGCCAGCGTCAGCGCGACATCGTTGCGATCGAAGGCCAGCGTGCCGTCGTCGGCAATGTCGCCGGTGATGCTGCCCGTGCCGCCACCATTGCCAAGCTGCAGCGTACCTTCGGCGATGGTGGTGCCGCCGGTATACGTGTTGTTCGCGGTCAACATCGTCGTGCCAGGACCGGTCTGGTTGACTGTGCCGTTGCCCGCGATCAGGGCGTCGAACTGGTAGGCGCTATCTGTCTCGTTGAAATTGACCGTGCCCGTGCCGGGACCGAACTGGACCAGTGCCGCATCGAGGATGCCTGCGCCGGTGGCGGCATCTCCGACCGCACCGCCGATGTTGAGCACGGCATTGCTGGTCGCCGTGGTCGCTATGTTGAGTGTGCCCGCACCGCCGTTGAGCATCACCTCGCCTCCATCGGCGATGGTGAGAATGGCGTTCTTCGCACCGCTTCCACCACCAAGCTGAAACGCCGTGGCGGCGGTACTGGTGGTGATGAGCTGCGAGCCTGCTCCAGAAACCAGAACGCTGGCGGTTGGCACCGGTGTGGTCGTGTTGATGAACGCGACACCCATGGTGGATGTCTGGACAACGCCGCCCGCAAGAATCGATAGCGAACCGTTGCTCAAATAGAACGCGCCACTGTTTTCCCACCGCGATCCGACGTCCGACACCAGCAGGTTTCCGATACCACCACCGTTAATCGAGGGTGCCAATCCGCCGATCTGAACCGTCGTACTCGATATCCGGCCACCATCGAGCACATTGACATTGCCCACGCCGCGCAGCACTTCGATCGACCCCTGGAACAACGAGCCACTGCCAGTGACGTTCACCGTGCCCTCTGTACCGGCCGAAGCACTCAATCCGAATAAGCTGGTACTGGCTTTGTAGGTGCCGCCATCTTCGATATTCAGCGTGCCGCCGGTAGCCGTTCCCAAAAAACCAGCTGCCAGGTCTGTGAGTACGGTGCCTGTACCCGTCACGGTGACGCTGCTCGCGCCGGAGCTCAGGGAGGCGGGCGGCGCCACTAAGCTGCTGGTAGTGACCTGAGCGCCATCCTTGAAGACGAGCGCGCCGTCGGTGCTCTGGATGTACCACGCATAGGAACTGGGGCCGCCGGTCACGTTGAGCGTACCATCGCCGCTCTTGATCAGGCGGCCGCTGGACCCCGGGGTGCCATTGATCTTTACGGCGCCGTTAACCGTCAGCTCCGCGCCCGCGCCCACCCCGAAGGTCAGGTCGCTTGACGACGTGAGCGTAAACCCGCCCGTGTCGATGGTCAGCGTCTTGGCAACCGAGGGCAGCCCGCTGCCCGTGATCGTGAAGTTGCCGGTCAGGGTGATGGTCGAGCTTGTATCACCGCTCGCGTTGGCGGAGTTGATCGCGTCGATAAGTTGCTGTTGCGTCGCGACCGCGAAATCAGCCGCGTGCGCCGGCGGTGACAACACAACGGCAAGCCATAGCAGTGCTCCGCCCGTCAGTAGCCGGGCGTCTCGGCTCTTCGATCCGACGGATCGAGCTTGATCGCGCACGCGTCGACCCGACTTGGTTCTGCCCCTGGCGATCTCCGAGGCGACGACCCAGCACTGCCGGGCAGCATTCCACACGATGCGAAAAACGGTATTCACAAGTTATCCCTTCTTTCAGGCGTGTCTCGCTAGAGATTCGCAAGTTCTTCCGGCTGCGGTGGCATTGCCCCGCGGATGCAACCTCACCGTGGGGGTTGCGCGCGACGCGGAGTATCCGGTTGGCGCGCAAGGAGCGGCTTTGCGCGAGCGTCGAATTCTTTTGTCCTGGCGGCAGGGGCGCGTCCGGGTCTGATAAAGTGACCCGGCTGGCCGGACGTCTGGAATCGTCCTCATTCATCGCAGGGGGAACTGCATGCTCGCCAAGGAATCGCCGCATATCCTGGTGATTGACGACGCGCCGGAGAAGATCCGCTCGCTGTTGCTGGCATTGCGCGCGAAGTCATGGAAGGTGACGCTGGCCAATGATGGTCGCCAGGGCTACCAACGTGCCCAGCTGTTGGGGCCGGACCTGATCCTGCTGGATGTGCGCATGCCGGGGATGGATGGTTTTGCGGTATGCCGCTTGCTGCAGGAGTCGCCGCGTACACGGGATATCCCCGTGCTGTTTCTCACCTCCGCCGGCGATGCTGACGAGCGGCTGGAGGGGCTCACCCACGGCGCGGTCGATTTCATCACGAAGTCATGCGAGCCAGCCGAGTTGCTGGCGCGTGTGCAGATTCATCTACGGCTGATGCGTCGCGCTGAGCCGGCGACAGCGGAAGACCAGGACACACGGCTGTCACAAGACGAGATCATCCTGCGTGCGGCGGTGCGCCTGATCGGCCAGCAACTCGGCGGACTGCCATCGCTGGAGGTGATCGCCAACAAGGTCGGCACCAACGATAAAAAGCTCTCCGCGATCTTCCGCCAACACCTGGGCACGACCGTGTTCGCCTGGATCCGCGAAGAGCGCCTGCGGTGCAGCCGCCAGCTGCTCGCCGACACCAGCCTGAGCATGCAGGATATCGCCGAGCACATCGGCTTTCGCAGCGCCTGCAACTTCACGACCGCATTCCGCGAGCGCATGGGTATCACGCCGGGCGCGTTTCGACGCGGCCTGCAGGAAGGCGCGGTACATGCCGTGGATTAGCCGGGTGCTGATGCCCTCGTACACGTCGCGTATGTGCCTCGTGCTGTGCATTGCAACCATCTGGCTATTGTCGATGTCTGCAGTGCACGCGGCAGAGATCGTGTTGCCTGCCTGCCCGACCGGTATGCTGGACCTGGCTTCCTCGGCGCAGATCGTGGAAGACCCGGGTGGCACGCTCGACCCGGATCAGTTGATGCGCCTGCCGCCGCAACGTTTCATGCCGGCAAACCAACGCACGCTGGAGCCCGGCTATAGCGATTCGGCCTGGTGGTTGCGTTTGACCTTGCGCAACGCGAGTCCTACGTCGTGCGAAACATGGTTACAAGCCGGCCCGGCGCGATTGCGCGATGTGCAGCTGTACGTCGAAAGGACCGGTCGATGGCAGAAGATGCACGCAGGCGTCAATTACCCGCTGCGCGAATGGGCGCTGCCGCCCCGTCAACCGATGTTTCCGCTGACGTTGGCGCCAGGCACCTCGACCACGCTGCTGCTGCGCGTGAGCACCCCGAGGACACTGGTCATTTTCGCGCCACAGCTGTGGTCACCGCTGGCTTTCCAGCACATGTATATCCGCACGAGCGTGCTCGACGGCGCGATGTTCGGTGGCGTGGTGCTGCTGGCGATCTTCGGTATGGTGCTGGGACGCATTTTCCACCGCCGTGTCTTGACATACATGGCGCTGGGCATGCTGTGCCACAGCATCTACGCGGGCATCGTGGACAACTACGCGTTCGTCTATCTGTGGCCGGAAGGTTCGGCGCTGAACATCTGGGCCATGTGCCTGATGACCTGCATGACGCTGTTCATGACAAACATCTACTGTTGCGCCGCGATCAGGGTGGACCGGCTCGGAGCGTGGTGGCGCTGGACGTTCAGGGTGATCGGCGCGGGCTATGTGCTGGTCGGCTTGTTCAACCCGCTGCTGGGAGACCTGCTCTACGTCAGGATCGCGCTATTGTTGTGCCTGGTCGGGGAAGCACTTCTGGCCATTGCCGCGATACACAGCCTGCTTCGTGGCGTGGTGCGTTCGTGGTTTCCACTGCTGCTGGTTGCCTTTGCATGGTCGGATCTCCTGTTGCATTTCGCGAGCTACCTGGTTGGTTATTCGGTCAATAACCGGATGTTTTCGACCACCGTACTGCCCGATCTGCTGATGCTGGCAGTAACCCTGGTCGTGGAGGTCGGAAAGGGCCGCCGGCAGGAGTTGCAGGCGCGCGCCGAACTCGATCAGCAGCGCACCTCCGAGCATGGGCGCCTGGAAAAGCTCGTGGCGCAGCGCACCGAGCAGTTGAATCGTATGCTGCAGGGTCGTCGTACGCTGCTGGCGCGCATCAGCCACGACCTGCGCTCACCGCTGACGGGCATTGTCGACGCCGCGCGCCAGTGGCATGCGGGCGAGAGCCGACACGACTACGCGCACCTGATCGAGAGCAACGTACGCCAGCAGATAGAACTGATCGACGAGCTGCTGGAATTCTCGCGCGAAGAACTGGCCGACCTTGAGCTCAACCCGGCGCCCGGCTACCTGCATGCGTTCCTGATGGATATGGTGGAGCATGCCGCACTGCTGGCCGAGCGGAACGGCAACCAGCTTGCCTGCCATCTCGCTGCTGACCTTCCGGCGATCGTCAGTGCGGATTTCCGACACCTGCGTCAGGTGCTGATGAATCTGCTCGGCAATGCTGCCAAGTTCACGCACGATGGCCATATCGTGTTCACGGTGTCCGCGCTGGAATCGTCGCCGGCGGCCCATGTCCGCCTGCAGGTGATGGTGGAAGACAGCGGTATTGGTATCGTGCCGGCCGAGCGCGAGCAACTGTTGCTGCCCTATACCCGTGGCAGCAATGCGATGCGCCACGACGGCAGTGGACTGGGTCTGTCCATAGTTACCCAGCTGCTAGAGCTGATGGACAGCCAGTTGCAGATCGACGATACCGAGCTTGGTGGTTGCCGCGTCAGCTTCACGCTGTCGTTGCCGCTGGCCACCGAGGAAGAGCTGGACCCTGAGATCGGTGCTCTCACCAGTATCGCGGTGGACGGGGCTGGCCGCGTCATACTGGTGGTGGACGACCAGTTGCAGAGCCGCGAATTGCTATGCGACCTGCTCGACGGCAGCGGCTTCTACAGCCTGGCCGCCGCGGACGGCCACGAGGCACTGACCCTGCTGCAGCGAAGGTCCGTGGAGCTGGTAGTGACTGACCAGAGCATGCCCGGCATGGATGGGTGGGGCCTGTTGCAGGCATTACGAGTGCCGTATCCAGAACTGCCCGTGCTGCTCTATTCGGCATTGCCACCACGCCGTCCGGCAGCACTGGACCCGACGCTGGCATTCACCGCCACCCTGCTCAAGCCAGCCGGCAGCGGGGAGCTGCTCACCATGGTTGAGCGGCTACTCAAGGCGGACATCACGGCCAATATGCCATCGGCGGGGAATGATCCGGCAGATCGCCAATACCGCAAGGCCCGAGAGCGGAGGCAAATCCACGCTTGAGCTGCACTCTCGGCCAACGACCATGTTTAGCTTCCTCGACCATTGCTCAGCGCAAATTTGCTCGAAGATCTCTCACTCCGCGCCCCAGCCTTTGACGCAAGAGCGATCTCAACGTTGCACCATCGGCGTAACCAACTTCGGCGGCGATTTCTTCAAGGTCGATACCACCCTGAACGAGTGAACGAGCGCGTTCGACCCGCAGATCCTGGAAGTTGTCCAGTGGTGACTTGCCGAGCACGGATCGGGAACGCGAGAGGTCGCAGTCCCTAGGGAGCCTCTGATCTATTCCACGCAGGCGGCATGATGCCCAGAAGGCTCGCCGCCGGTGCTGCCCGGCGCCGGCAAGGGTGGCTCCCTTACCAAGCCGGGCGGTGCCGGTGGAGGGCCTTCTGGACATCACCCCATCATCTATAAAACAAGACGTGGGGCCGTTGCTGTAAGCGCGCAGCTCGCCGCCGGGCTGGCTCGAAAGACGGCCAGTCTGCCTTCGCCAACCCAACGACGATCTGCGCGCTTACCGCAACGGTGACGCCTGCGTGGAATAGATCAGAGGCTCCCTAGGGAGCCTCTGATTTATTCCACGTGAGCCCGACAGTAGGCTCGCCCTCATCCGCCTTCGGCACCTTCTCCCTTCAGGAGAAGGGACAAGCCAGGCAGCATTGAGGCTTGCCTCCCTCTCCTGGCCTGCTTCCTTGTCGCCACTTCATTTGCCGTCGCGCGGCATGTGGTCGGCGATCCAGCCGTTGATGTGCTGCTCCAGCACCGGTAGCGGTACCGAGCCGATGGCCAGGACGGCGTCATGGAAGGCGCGCAGGTCGAAGTGTTCGCCAAGTGCCTTCTCGGCGCGGTGACGGAGTTCGAGGATTTTCAGGTAGCCCAGTTCGTATGACAGTGCCTGGCCGGGCCAGCTGATATAGCGGTCGACCTCGTTGGCGATCTCACGATCGCTCAGCGCGGTATTGGTGGTCATGAAGTCGATCGCCTGCTGGCGGGTCCAGCCCAGGTGATGGATACCGGTGTCGACGACCAGGCGGGCAGCACGCCACATCTGGTAGGTCAGGTAACCGAAGCGCTCGTAGGGCGTGTGGTAGATGCCCATCTCCTGCCCCAGGTACTCGGAGTAGAGCGCCCAGCCCTCGCCATAGGCGGAGATGTAGCTGTCACGGCGAAACGGTGGTTGCTCTTTCTGTTCGGCGGCCAGCGCCAGCTGCAAGGCATGGCCGGGCATCGACTCGTGCAGGGTCAACGCCGGCATATTGAAGAGCGGGCGCGACGGCAAATCGTAGGTATTGACCAGGTAGGTGTCCGGACCGCCGCGGCCCGAGGTGTAATACGGCGCGATATCCGCCGGCACCGGCACGATGGCGAAACGCTGGCGCGGCAGCAGGCCGAAGAACTGGCCAAGCTTGCCATCGACCTGCTTGGCGACCCAGGCCGTGCGCATCAGCAGTTCGTCCGGCGCCTTCGCGTAGAACTGCGGATCGGTGCGCAGGAAATGCAGGAACTCCGGGAAGCTGCCCTTGAAGCCGCTTTCCTGCATGGTCTTCAGCATCTCCGCGTGGATGCGCGCGACTTCGTCGACACCGATCTGGTGGATCTGGTCGGGATTGAGCTCGAGCGTGGTGTACTCGCGGATCTGCTGCTGGTAGAAGGCTTTGCCGTCCGGCAAGGACTCGGCGGCGAGCGTGGTCCGTGCCTTCGGCAGGTATTCCGAGCGGAAGAAGGTCAGCAGCTTCGCGTACGAAGGCACGACCTTGCCGGCAATGGTCTGCTTCGCCTGCTCGCGCAATCGCGCGGCGACATCCACCGGCAGGTTGGCCGGCATCGACTTCAGCGGCTCGTAGAGCTTGCTGTCCTCGGGCGACTTCAGTTCGGCGACCGCGGCGATCGACACGTCGCGGCCAGCCAGCACCTCGCGCGGCACGGTGAAGCCACGAGCCATGCCGAGTCGCATATTGGCGATCTGCTGGTCAACATACGCGGGAATCTCGCCGAGGCGGGTGACGTAGCGTTCGTAGTCCTCGCGCGTATGCAGGTCGTCGCCGCCAAGCTGGTAGCCGATGTCCGACCAGAACGCCGAGTCGCTATTGAACGGCATCTGCCACTGCATGAAGGTCTGCTGGGCGAGCAGGTTCTGGATCTGCGCGTGGTAGACGGCGTAGTCGACCTGGGCTTCCGGACTCAATGTCTTCGGATCGATATGGTCCAACTGCTCGAGCACGCCTTGCCAGTACTTCAGCTTCTTGTCCTGGCTGGCCGCGTCGACCTGGTCGAGATGGCTGTGGTTCGGCTGCGCCTCGCCCGACGACTGCACCCCGGCCTGGCCGTTGCGCCATGCCCATTCACTGGCATAGATCGCACGGAAGCGGGCATCGGTCGGCACGGCGGCATGCACCGAGCCGAGGGCGAGGCCTGCGAGTAGCAGGCCGGCTGTCCATCGTTTCATGGGGTACTCCGTCGGGGAATCGGCCGATGATCGCATGAGATCCGGCGCGATGACCCTGCCGGAGGGGCCTAGTCGATGCTGTTGTAGTCGCTACGCATGGCCTCGAGGTAGGCATTGAGCGAACGCTCGGACACCTCGCCGAAACATTCGCCGGTCGGCGTGCATTCGGCGATGCGATCGGGGCGGAAGTTGCGGAAGCTCACGCGCAGGCGGCACCAGGTACCGAGTGTCCATTTGCCGCCCCAGAAGAACAGGCACAGCGGCTCCACCTCGCGTTCGGTGGTCCGGCCCGCCTCGTCGGCATAGGCCAGACGCAGCACATGGCTGGCGGCGATCGCCGCATGCAGCCGATCGATCAGTTCCAGCGCGTCGTTCTGCGCCTCGCCACGCCAGACCGGCGCGAAGATCCGCGTGCGACCGGCACGCTCACGCAGCTCGTCCGGCAGTACCGCCTCGATCTTCAGCAAGGCCGCCCTGGCATGTTGCGAAAGACGGGCACCGGCGAAGGCGCGGACGAAGCGCGTGCCGACCACCAGCGACTCGAGTTCGTCGGCGGTGAACATCAGCGGCGGGATGTCCGAGCCCTTGCGCAGCATGTAGCCGACGCCGGCCTCCCCTTCGATCGGTACACCCGACAGCTGCAGGTCGGCCACGTCACGATAGATCGTGCGCAACGAGACCTCGAGCTTTTCCGCCAGCTCGCGCGCCGCCAGCGCGCGACGACGTCCCTGCAGGGCGTGGATGATGAGGAAAAGGCGATCGGCTCGACGCATGCACCCATGATGACGGCTGGGACGTGTCCGGGCCAAGTGACTTTGGCCACGTTCATCCCTGCAGGCCGCTCATTACTCACCGTCCCAGTAGTCGAGCGAGTTGGCGACGCGCGACGCGTAGCGGAGCGAGCGCGGTTTACCTTCGTCCGGAACCGGCAAGTCGGCGGAGAGCGCGAACTTGCCCGAGTCCGGGTACTGGCACACTTCCGGCGATTGCATCGTGCTGACAGCAAGGATGCGCAGTTCCGTGTCGGCCGACGTATTGGCAATCTGGTGAGCCGTATCGATGTCGCCGGCCACGCAGGCGACGATGTCGCCCGCGCGCACCGGGCGACGCCGGTCGCCGATGCGCACCTCGCCTTCGCCGGAGACGACGAAGAACATTTCCTCGTTGACCAGGTGGCTATGCCGCGGAAAGGCACGCATGCCGGGTGGAATGACAGTCAGGTTGTAGCCGAGCTTCCGCGCACCGACCCGTCCGCCGATGTCGCCGATGCGGGCGGCGAAACGCTGGGCCGCGCTGTCGTCGACCGGGAGGGTGAAATAGTCGAGCGTATCGAGATTGACCAGCGGGAAGGCGTCGGTGGACTGTTCCATCGTGGTGTCCTCTGTGCTGTTTCCGAGGGCGCCGGCGCCGCGGCTTTCCTCAACAAGTGCGTATCGGGCGTGAAGCGGGGCATATGCGACTACCAGCCATTGAAGGAATGCGTTCATGAGGCAGTCCTCAGGCCGCCGCCGTATCGGCGACGAACCACGGTGGGGGAATGGCGTGCTTGAAGAGCCGGTACCAGTGGGTGATATCGGCCAGTTCGTAAAGGTTGAGCGCGCGGATGATTTCCCGGGCGAACTCGACGCTGCCGACGCCACTGGCGGTGATCACACGCTCCTGGCCCGCGGCCAGCACGGTGCTGTCATAAAGTCGCCGGCCGGCATAGGCGACGACGTATTCGTCGATATAGCCCGGCAGGTTGCTGGTGTGAGCGCGCGTGTCGAGCAGACCGGCACGGGCCAGGGCCAGGGTGGCGCCGCAGATGCCGGCGACGATGGCACCGGCGATATGCAGGCGGCGCGCCGCGACCACCGCGGCTTCGCCTTCGCCGCGTTCCCAGAGGTGACCGCCCGGGAGGATCATCAGCGCAGCGCGCAACGGGTCGATGTCGGCAAGGGTTACGTCGGGCTTGATCCGCAATCCACCCATCGAGACCACCGACGCGGGCGAAAAACCGACCGTACGGACCTCATAGTTGCCTGGCCGGCGGATCTCGCACAGCGCCAGCGCGGCCTCCCAGTCGGCAAAGCCATCAAAAATAAGGAAATAAACGGTATCGCGCATGCTGTCGCTCCCCAGTCCGTGCCCTTGCACGTACGACAGCATGCGTACCCCCTGCTGACAGCGTTCTGTCAGTAGCCCGTACGAAGACGGTAAGGCCTCACTTCAAAGAGTCCGGTTCCCCGTCGCTCTTGGCGCTCAGTTCCACGCCGTAGACGTAGAAGTCCGTCGGCCGGTAGCAGATATTGATCGGCTCCTTGTTTGCCCGCGCGTCGTAAACGACCTTGGCCATCTGCGGAAACGTGTTGTGGTTCAGGAAGAAGTAGCCGGTAAATTCCGGATAGTTGGCCAGCCGGAAGTGCGTGCTGTCATAGCCTGTTCCCGCGCGTCCGGTATTCAGCGCGGAAAAGGTCTCCACCAGTCTATTGCTCCGGTATTCCGAACCGGCGACCCGTCCGCACTCGGTGCGCAGGCCGTAGTCGGCGGCGAATGCGGGCCCGATGAGCGCGGCGGCGATCAGTCCGAATACCATTTTCCTTCGTTGCATATGTCTCTCTCCTTGAGTCGTGGGCGTCGCGGGATGGCGACGCCCCCCGGTACTTTGCCTCGACTCGAAGAGCTGAACTGCCGGTCACGACCGCTTACCGGGTAAGCATCCGCCGACATCTGAAGACTGGCGCCGCGCCTCGGCAGCCGGGACAATGCGCGTTCCTCAGAAGGACGGAGCACCATGAAGCCCATTTCGCTGATCCAGTTCCTCATCGAGGAAAAGCGCGCAGGACACGTCAACGCCGAGCTCAGCCTGCTGATCGAAGTGGTGGCCCGCGCCTGCAAGCGCATCTCGGTGGCGACCGCCAAGGGCGCGCTGGGCGGCGTACTCGGCAATGCCGGCACGGACAATGTGCAGGGCGAGGCGCAGAAGAAGCTGGATGTGATCTCCAACGAGATCCTGCTCGAGGCAAATGCCTGGGGTGGTCACCTGGCCGCCTGTGCCTCGGAAGAAATGGAAGACCCGCAGCCGATCCCCGACGCCTACCCGAAGGGCAACCACCTGCTGTTGTTCGACCCGCTGGACGGCTCGTCGAATATCGACGTCAACGTCTCGGTCGGCACGATCTTCTCGGTGCTGCTCTGCCCGGATGGGGTCACCGAGCCGAAGGTCGAGGACTTCCTGCAGCCGGGTACGGCCCAGGTCGCCGCCGGCTACGTGGTCTATGGCCCGAGCACCTTGCTGGTGCTGACCTTCGGCCATGGCGTGCACGAGTTCACCCTGGACCGCGAGTACGGCAGCTTCGTACTGACCCGGCGCGATGCGAGCATCCCGGCCGAGACCGCCGAGTTCGCGATCAACATGTCCAACCAGCGCCACTGGGAGGCACCGGTGCAGCGTTATATCGGCGAACTGCTGGCCGGGAGCGAGGGGCCGCGCGGGCGCGACTTCAATATGCGCTGGGTGGCTTCGATGGTCGCGGACGTGCATCGGATCATCACCCGCGGCGGTGTCTTCATCTATCCGGTGGACGCGAAGATCAAGGCCAAGGGCGACACCGGCAAGCTGCGCCTGATGTATGAGGCCAATCCGATGGCCTTCATCGTCGAGCAGGCCGGCGGCGCGGCGACCACCGGTCGCGAGCGAATCATGGCGATCCAGCCGACCGCGCTGCATCAGCGGGTCCCGGTGTTCCTCGGCTCGAGGAACGAGGTCGAGATCGCCACGCGGTATCACACCGAAGCCGACGACACCCGGGACTGATATGAGCCTGCGATCGCGCCTGTTGCTGCCAGTGATGGCCGCTCTGCTCCTGGGTGGCTGCTGGAACAGCAAGCCTGACAAGACGCCGGCAGCGGCGCCACCGATCGTGCCGGTAAAGGTGCGCATCGGCCTGGCCCTCGGCGGCGGTGCCGCCAAGGGCTTCGCGCATATCGGCGTGATCAAGATGCTCGAGGCCAGCGGCATTCGCCCTGACGTGGTGTCGGGTACGAGTGCCGGCAGTGTGGTCGGTGCGCTGTACGCCAGTGGCATGGACGCCTTCCAGTTGCAGGAAACGGCCTTCTCGCTCGACCAGGCCAGCGTGCGCGATGTCAGCCTGTTCTCCGGCGGACTGGTCAAAGGCCAGAAGCTGCAGGACTACGTCAACCAGCTGGTCGGCAACCGGCCCCTGGAAAAGCTGGACCGTCCCCTCGCCGTTGTATCGACCGAGTTGGAAACCGGCGAGCGCGCGGTCTTCGTGCGCGGCAATACCGGTCAGGCGGTGCGCGCGTCGAGCAGCATCCCCGGCGTGTTCGAGCCGGTCGCGATCGGCGGCAAACACTACGTCGATGGCGGCGTGGTCAGCCCGGTACCCGTGGACGCGGCGCGCCAGCTTGGCGCGGACATCGTTATCGCCGTCGATATCTCCACGCGACCGGACGGCAGCAATCCGGACGGCATGCTCAATATCGTCGGCCAGTCCATCGGGATCATGGGTCGCAAGCTGGCGGAGCAGGAGCTCGCCCGTGCCGACGTGGTGATCCGGCCCAAGGTCGGCATGATCGGCCCGACCGATTTCGACCAGAAAAACGTCGCCATCCTCGAAGGGGAAAGGGCCGCGCTGGCGGCCATTCCGGCCATCCGGGCGAAGATCGCCGAGAAGACGGCGGCACAGGCAATGCCCGTGCAGGCAACGCATTAGTTCGACTCCGGAGACGTCCTATTCTGGATGACTATGGCCAACTTAGCGCTGTATGCAATACACGCAAGATAATGACAGCGTCGTCGCCGATTCGATAAATCATCACGTAGTTAGGCCGCACGACGATCTCGCGCGTGCCGCGCACCCGCCCTTGCTTATAGATAGTCGGATGAAGTCGCGCCCGTTCCGCCCTGGCTTCGAATTCGTCGTCCAGCGCCATCGCCGCGGCGGGGTTGTCACGGGCAATGTAGGCCATGATTGCCTCGCGGTCCGTCATCGCCTTTGGCATCCATGCCAATAACATTGTCGATCAGGGCCTTCGCAAGGCCGCTTTCTTCGCGGCAAATATACGGCGAGCATCCTCGTCTGAAATAGCAGGCCTTTCGTCATCGAGCGACGCCTGCACCTGTTCGCGAAACCACGTTTCGTAGGCTGCCGCTTCGTGCGCGCGCTTCAGGGCGAGAGACCGATCGGGACGCGTTCCGGTGCGCGCCGCCGAGGGATCGTAAAGGACCGAATCGACTTCGAAATGGGCAATTCCGATATCTTTCAAATAGCCGACCAAGGTTTCCAATTTGCGAAACAGCCGCACCTGACGACTGCGCTGGGCCGCCAACGCCCGCTCCAAGGTTCCGTACCGGACGAGAACCGACCAACCACCACGCTGACCAACTACGTGGGTCTCACGCACAGCCCCGGCCTCCGCAAGACGGCACAGGGTCGAATGATCGATCGTTTCCGGAATCACGAGCTCAATATCTCCGCGCAATAGTTGAAGCATACGCAAATAATAGTTAGTTGACTATCTATCGGCGCTCAATGCCCTGCGCGCAGCACGTCCGTCGCCGCGCGGCAGGCGTTGGCCAATTGCTCGCGCATGAGGTCGGGGCCGTGCGGGTCGCCGTTGACGATGGCGTCGCGGATGCGGATGGACTGGCGGTATGAGGCTTCCATGCGACCCGGTTGTGCCATGGCGATGCGGCGCAGGCGGCGTACGGGGCCGAGCAGGGTCTTATGCGTCGCGCGCAGCGTGGCGTTGTCGGCCAGGGTCATGACCACCGCATAGAAGCGGTCCAGCGCCTTGGTATAGGCAACCGCATCGGCGGCTTCCACGGCCGGGGCCATCTGCGCCAGCACCTCGTCCAGCTGGGCGGCACCGACCGCCGAGCGCTGGCGGGTTGCCAGTTCGACGGCCAGCGATTCGAGCGCCGCGCGCACCGTATACGTCTCCTCGACATCGCGCTCGCTGACTTCGCGAACGAATACCCCGACTCGCGGCACCACGGTGACCAGGCCTTCGCGCTCCAGTTGCGCAAAGGCTTCGCGGACCGGCGTGCGGCTGACCTTGAGCCGGGCGGCCAGGGTGACCTCGGTCAGGCGCTCGCCCGGGCGCATCAGGTTGCCGACGATCGCTTCGCGCAGCGCCGGGACGACCACCAGGTCACATAAGGCATCGGTGCCCCCCTCGACATGGCGAGGCGTGGCCCGAAGGCGCTCGGCAATCTCGGTAAGTGCGTCAGACATAAGGCGTTTCCCTGGATCGAACGAAAGCGGTTGCGCTCCGGCCATTGTACTGCATACACTGTATACAACGCACCGGAGAGTCCCCATGAAGGATAACGTGTCGTCAGCCAACGTCCGCATCGCGCACGAAGGCGAGGTCCTGGTATTTACCCTGGACAACCCCACCGCGGGCAACGAAATCACCGGCGGCATGTTCGACGCGATGCTCGAGGCGCTCAGCGCCGAGGTCGCCGCCCCGCGGGCCCGTGTACTCAGGATCCGCGCCGGAGGCGAGGTGTTCTGCCTGGGCCGTGAGCGCGCCGGACGCGACCCGACCTCCATCCGCGCCGAAGTCGCCCGGCTGATCCGGCTGAAACGCGCGGTACGCGAATCGCCGCTGATCTCGGTCGCCGAAGTCCACGGCGATGCCGCCGGCTTCGGCATCGGCCTGGCCATCCTCTGCGATTTCACCGTGGTGGCCGAGTCGGCGACGCTATCCTTCCCCGAGATGCGCAAAGGCCTGCCGCCAGCAGCGATCATGGCCTACCTGGGCCGTTACGCATTGCCCAAGCATCTGTTTCCGTTGCTCCTCCTGGCCGAGAACTTCAGCGCCGAACACGCGCGGCAGATCGGCCTGGTCACCCAGGCGAGCCCGCGCGCACGCCTGAAAGACGATGTCGATACGCTGGTCTCCCGGATCCTGGCCATGGACGCCGACGGCGCCCGCGCCTGCAAGGCGTATTTCCAGGCCGCCCAGGAGACCTCGATCGAACACAATTTCGAACACGCGACCGACTTCCTCATGGAACAGACGCTTCGTCTGCAAGCCCGTCAGCAAGTCCAGGCCGAGGCATAGCTCCCGCCGTACGTTCCGGAGACATCCATGCTCGTCAACGCAGGTGCAAG
>DASYLE010000122.1:0-4696 GCA_036009745.1 Luteibacter sp.
CGCCTCGGAAATGCCGGCGCGGGTGGTGTTGAACTGCTCGCCCAGCTGGCGCATGCGCAGCGACACGCGGCAGAGCTGGTTGTTGGCGAAGGTCTGGATCGCCTCGCGCGGGGCCAGTACGCCAAGGATGGTGCCGACCCAGATCATCTGGTCCGAGGGCGGGGCCATCCGCGATTCATTGCCGTTCTTGATCGCCAGGATCAGTGGCGCGCCGTGCAGCTGCTCGACCTCGCCGATGCTCATGCCGACCAGCGGGCTCTCGGCGGTCACCGTCAGCTCGGCCGGGTCGCCGGCGATGCCATAGGTCTCGGCAAAGTAGCTCTCGGTGCGGCCCGGGGTGACCTTGAGGCGCTCGTCCTCGCGCTCGGGCAAGAGCTTTTTTCCGAACAGATAGAAGAACAGCACACCGGCCACGGCCAGGACCAGGCCGATCGGGGTCACACTGAACAGGCCGAACTTGGGGATCGTATGCGCGCCCGGGGGCAGGTTGCTGTTGGCGCTGGCGATCAGGTCGTTGAGGACGATCAGCGGCGAGTTCGCGATCAGGGTGGTATTGGTCGCGGTGAGGATGCAGAAGGCCATCGGCAGCAGCAGCCGGGCCATCGGCACGCCGGTGCGCGCGGACAACCGGCTGGCCACCGGGATCATCAGGGCGGCCAGGGCCTGGCTGGGGATGACAGCACTGAACAGGCTGGTGACACTGTTGATGACCACGCCGAGCCGCGATTCCATGCCGCGCGCCATGCGCATGACGAAGGCGGCGGTAAGGTTCAGCACGCCGGCGCGGTCGAGGCCGGCACCCATGATCATGATAGCGATGATGGCGATGACGGCGTTGCCGGCGAAGCCGTTGAACACCTGTTCGCCGGGAATCAGCCCGGTCAGGCCGATGGCGACGACCACCAGCAGGGCCACCAGATCGGCACGGACCCACTCCAACACCAGCATGAGCATGGTGAAGCCCACCAGCCCGAGCACGAGCATCATTTCGGGTGTGAGCGTGAGTGGCACTAGCCGGCGGTCCTGGTCCGGTCGGGGTCGTCGCGAAGTATACGCGTGCAACGTGGACCGGCGCTGAAAGCGCCGTCTGGTTTTTCGCTCTTCGACGGTTACCGGCTTAGGTTGCCCAGGGCCAGGTCGACCACCTCGTCGCCACGGCCGCTCATCACCGCTTTCAAGGCATAGAGGCTGAAGCCCTTGACCTGTTCCGCGGTGATCTTCGGCGGCATCGACAGCTCGTTGCGGTTGCAGACCACATCGATCAGGGCCGGGCCATCGTGGCCGAGCACATCGGCCAGGGCAGCGGCGAGGTCGCTGGCCCGTTCGACACGGCGGGCATGGATGCCCATGGCCGTGGCCATCGCGGCGAAATCCGGGTTCTTCAGATCGACCCAGGTCTCGAGCAGGCCGGCGGTTTTCATCTCCATCTCGACGAAGCCGAGTGAGCCGTTGTTGAAGACGACGATCTTCGCTGGCAGCTTCTGCTGGGCCAGGGTCAGGAAATCGCCCATCAGCATGGTGAAGCCGCCATCGCCGGACAAGGCAATGACCTGGCGATCGGGGAAAGCGCTCTGCGCGCCGATCGCCTGCGGCATGGCATTGGCCATCGACCCGTGGACGAAGGAGCCGAGCAGGCGGCGCCGGCCGTTCATGCGCAGGTAGCGCGCGGCCCAGATGGTCGGCGTGCCGACGTCGCAGGTGAACACGGCATCGTCGTCGGCCAGTTCGCTGACCAGGCGGGCGACCTGCTGCGGATGGATCAGGTCGTGCCCGGGGTGGATCTCGGCCAGTTCGTCCAGTCCCTGGCGAGCCCGCGCATAGTGCGCGAGGCAGCGGTCGAGATGACCGCGTACGCGCTTGCGCTCGATGCGCGGCAGCAGGGCATCGAGGGTCGGGCCGATATCGCCGGCCACGCCGAGATCGACATGACAGCGGCGCCCGATGACCTCGGGACGCAGGTCGACCTGGACGATCTTCGCGTCTTCCGGATAGAACTGGCGATACGGGAAATCCGTGCCCAGCATCAGCAGGGTGTCGCAGTCTTCCATCGCGTAGTAGCCGGAACTGAAGCCGATCAGGCCGGTCATGCCGACATCGAAGGGGTTGTCCCATTCAACGTGTTCCTTGCCGCGCAGCGCATGCACGATGGGCGCCTTCAAGGCTTCGGCCAGGGCGAGCACGCTTTCGCGCGCACCGGCGCAGCCGCGACCGCAAAGCAGCGTGACCCGCTTGCCCTCGTTGAGCAGGCTGGCTAGCGCATCCAGTTCGCTGTCATGAGGAACCACGATCGGCGCTTTCGGCAGGAGGCTGGCGACGGGTGTCGGCTTTCTCACGGGTGAGTCGCGCATCGCCACGTCGCCGGGGATCACGATGACCGCGACGCCTTGCTGGCTGACCGCGGCGCGAATGGCCGTATCGAGCACATGCGGCAACTGCGAGGCATCGGCGATCACCTCGCAGTACACGCTGCACTCGCGGAACAGCTCCTGCGGACGGGTTTCCTGGAAAAAGCCGCTGCCGATTTCGGCGCTGGGAATCTGCGCGGCGATCGCCAGCACCGGCGATCGCGAGCGGTGGGCATCGAACAGGCCGTTGATCAGGTGCAGGTTGCCTGGTCCGCAACTTCCTGCGCACACGGTCAGTTCACCCGTCAGCTGCGCTTCGGCACCGGCGGCGAAGGCAGCGACTTCCTCGTGGCGCACGTGGACCCAGTCGATCTTGCCGCGGGCGCGCAGGGATTCGGTGATCGCATTGAGGCTGTCGCCGACGATGCCGTAGACGCGCTTTACACCGGCTTCCTGCAGGGTTTCGGCTAACAGGTCGGCAATGCTTTCGATCGTCATGGCAAGGGGTTCCGGACGGCAAGGGTCCGATCCTTATGCACCACGCTCAGTCAAGGCGACGTTTAGCGACGCTCGTAGAGGAAGTCCCAGACGCCGTGGCCGAGGCGCATACCGCGGCGCTCGAAATGGGTCTCGATGCGCCAGTCCGGCTTCTCCGCGGCCAGGCCCGGTCCGAGCCGGTTCGTCCAGTCGGGCGCGGCTTCCATCACATCGCGCATATGCCCGGCATAGGCTTCCCAGTCGGTCGCCAGATGCAGCAGGCCGCCCGGCGCCATCCGCGTGGCCAGCATGGCGACGAACCCGGGTTGGACGAGGCGGCGTTTATTGTGCCGCTTCTTGTGCCAGGGATCGGGGAACCAGATGCGTACCTCGGATAGCATGCCGGGGGCGACCTCGTTCTCCAGCACTTCGACCGCATCGTGCTTGTACAGGCGCACGTTATTGGCATCGCGTTCGGCCAGCGCATTCATCACGCGGCCGACGCCGGGGCCATGGACCTCGACGCCGATGAAGTCGCGATCGCGGTCGTGTTCGCTAGCCCAGGCCAATGCCTCGCCGTTGCCGAAGCCGATCTCCAGCACCAGCGGCGCGTTGCGCCCGAAAGCCGTGGCGAAGTCGCGTTCGCGGCCCATGTAATCGAGCCCGTAACGCGCCCAGTGCTCGTCGAAAGCGCGCTGCTGCGCCGGGGTCATGCGGCCTTCGCGCAGCACGAAGCTGCGGATGCGCCGCAGGTAGGGCGCGTTGCCGTCCTCGTGTTCGTCGTGGCTCATGCGTTCAACCGACCAGGCCGTCGACGGGGCTGGAGGCCGAGGCGAAACGCTTGCGCGGAATGCGCCCGGCGAGGAAGGCGGCCCGACCGGCCTCGACGGCGAGCTTCATCGCATGCGCCATCAGCACCGGATCCTTCGCGCCGGCGATCGCGGTATTCATCAGCACGCCGGCACAGCCGAGTTCCATCGCGATGGCGGCATCCGACGCGGTGCCGACGCCGGCATCGACGATGATCGGCACCTTGGCGTTCTCGATGATTTCCAGCAGGTTGTAGCGGTTCTGGATGCCCAGGCCCGAGCCGATCGGCGCGGCCAGCGGCATCACCGCCACGCAGCCGATCTCTTCCAGGCGCTTGGCCAGGATCGGGTCGTCCGAGGTGTAGACCATCACATCGAAACCGTCGGCCACCAGGATTTCGGCGGCGGCGAGGGTCTGCACCACGTCCGGGAACAGGGTGCGCTGGTCGCCGAGCACCTCGAGCTTGACCAGGTTGTGGCCGTCCAGCAGTTCGCGTGCGAGGCGGCAGGTGCGCACTGCTTCTTCGGCGGTATAGCAGCCGGCGGTATTGGGCAGGATGGTGAAGCGATCCGGCGGCAGCGCATCGAGCAGGTTCGGCTGGCCGGCATCCTGGCCAAGGTTCACCCGGCGTACGGCGACGGTGACCATTTCGGCGCCGGCGGCATCGGTGGCGCGGCGGGTCTCGTCGAAATCCTTGTACTTGCCGGTGCCGGTAATCAGGCGCGAGCGATACGCCTTGCCGGCGATGATCAGGGTGTCGTCACCGACATGGGCGAGCTGGGTCATGGTGGTTCCTGGTCGAGCGGTCGCCGCGTCGCGTGCGGCGGAAAACGGAAGGGTGTGGT
Source organism: Luteibacter sp. (assembly GCA_036009745.1). Lineage (GTDB taxonomy): Bacteria > Pseudomonadota > Gammaproteobacteria > Xanthomonadales > Rhodanobacteraceae > Luteibacter. Next base: position 4,478 of record DASYLE010000122.1, read on the forward strand.
CAGCCGCCGCCGATGGCGTGGACGATCTCGACCTGATCACCGTCGGCAAGGCGATGTTCGCCATGCCGGCTGCGCGGGACGATGTCACGATTGACCTCGACGGCCACGCGCCGGCCGCCATAGCCGGCGTCATCGAGCAGGCGGGCGATCGACGTATCGGGGGCGCAGTCGCGCGGACTGCCGTTGAGCACGATTTGCATCCGCGTAGTGTAACCGGCC
>DASYLE010000123.1:0-1942 GCA_036009745.1 Luteibacter sp.
CGGCCTTATCGCCGCTTGCGCGGCCAACAGCAAAAAAACTGCAGGAGCAAGTACTATGACGACAAAACGCCTCGGCGTAATCATGAACGGCGTTACCGGCCGCATGGGGCTCAACCAGCATCTGATCCGCTCGATCATCGCCATCCGCGATTCCGGCGGCGTGCTGCTGGCCAATGGCGACCGCATGATGCCGGACCCGATCCTGGTCGGCCGTGATTCCGACAAGGTCGAGGCCCTGGCAAAGCGCTTCAACGTGACGCGCTGGACCACCGATCTCGACAAGGCGTTGACCGATGAGGATGACACCATCTTCTTCGACGCCGCGACCACGCAGGCGCGCCCGTCGCTGCTTACCAAGGCGATCAATGCCGGTAAGCATGTCTATTGCGAGAAGCCGATTGCGACCAACCTCGATGAGGCCGTCGATGTGCTCAAGCTCGCCAACGAAAAGGGCGTCAAGCACGGCACCGTGCAGGACAAGCTGTTCCTGCCCGGCTTGAAGAAACTCGCCTTCCTGCGCGATTCCGGTTTCTTCGGCCGGATGACCGCGGTACGCGGCGAGTTCGGCTACTGGGTGTTCGAAGGCGACTGGCAGGAAGCGCAGCGGCCGTCGTGGAATTACCGCAGCGAGGACGGCGGCGGCATCATTCTCGACATGGTTTGCCACTGGCGCTACGTGCTCGATAACCTCTTCGGCGAAGTCGAAAGCGTGAGCTGCCTCGGTACCACCGATATCCCCGATCGCTGGGACGAGAAGGGCAAGAAGTACAAGGCGACCGCTGATGATTCCGCCTACGCGACCTTCAAGCTCAAGGGCGGCGTGATCGCGCATATCAACATGTCCTGGGTGACGCGGGTCTATCGCGACGACCTCGTCACCTTCCAGGTCGACGGCACCCACGGCTCGGCCGTGGCCGGGCTTTCCGATTGCATGATCCAGGCGCGTCAGGCGACGCCGCGCCCGGTGTGGAATCCGGACGAGAAGCGCACCCACGATTTCTACGGCGACTGGCAGAAGCTGCCGGAAAATACCGTTTACGACAACGGCTTCAAGGAGCAGTGGGAAATGTTCATTCGCCACGTCTGCGAGGATACGCCATATAAGTATACGCTGCTGGAAGGCGCCAAGGGCGTGCAACTCGCCGAATGCGCGCTGCAGAGCTGGCGCGAGCGGCGCTGGATCGACGTCGCCCCGATCAAGGTGTGAGGGAGAGGGATTATGAACAAGCCGGTTATGCCGCTCTCGTCGCTGTCGCTGAAATTGCCGAACGCCGATCGCTCGATCGAAACCTATCGCCTCGCGTCGCCTAGGGCGTTTCCGTCAAAGCTGGAGGGTACGCTCAATCGCGTCGCGTTCTCCGCGGCGCATGTGGTGGCCGATCCGCTCGCCGATGTCGATCCGTGGCTGTCAGCCGCAATCGACTGGGACCGGACCATTGCCTTCCGCGAGCACGTCTGGGACCTCGGCCTCGGAGTCGCCGAAGCCATGGACACCGCGCAGCGCGGCATGGGACTGGACTGGCCGACCTCGCTGGAACTGATCCAGCGCTCGGTCAGGGCCGCGAAAGCAAGGGGAGGCGCCCTGGTGTTTTCCGGTGCCGGCACCGATCACCTGCCGGTGGAACACGCCAAGAGCCTCGACGACGTGATCCGGGCCTATGAGGAGCAGATCGATGCGGTCGAAAAGGCCGGCGGCCGCATCATCCTGATGGCGTCGCGCGCGCGGGCGAAAATCGGCCGCAATGCCGACGACTACGGCAAGGTCTACAATCGCGTGCTGTCGCAGGTCCGTGAACCCGTCATCATCCACTGGCTCGGCGACATGTTCGATCCGGCGCTGGCGAATTACTGGGGCACCTCCAGCCTCGACGAAGCCATGGATGTCGCGGTCGGCATCATCAACGCCAACGCCGCCAAGGTGGACGGCGTAAAAGTCTCGCTG
>DASYLE010000124.1:0-13853 GCA_036009745.1 Luteibacter sp.
AGCTGTTCCACCCGCTGGCCTTCACCAAGACCTATGCGATGGCGGCGGCCGCGGGGCTGGCCGTGACCCTGGTACCGGTGCTGATGGGTTATCTGGTGCGCGGTCGCATTCGCGACGAAAGCGACAACCCACTCAATCGCGGGCTTATCGCCGTCTATCGCCCGGTACTCGACGCCGTGTTGCGGGCACCATGGGTCACCCTGGGCTGTGCGGCATTGCTGCTATTGAGTGCCGCCGTCCCACTGGCCCGGCTGGGCAGCGAATTCATGCCGGCCATGGACGAGGGCACGCTGCTGTACATGCCGACCGCGTTGCCGGGCCTTTCAGCCGGCAAGGCCTCGCAGTTGCTGCAGATCACCGACCGGATGATCAAAAGCGTGCCGGAAGTCGAGCATGTGTTCGGCAAGGCCGGGCGTGCGGAAACGGCGACCGATCCCGCCCCCATGGAAATGTTCGAGACGACGATCACGTTCAAGCCGAAGGCCGAATGGCGCCCGGGCATGACGATGGACGGCATCAAGGCCGAACTCGACAGGACGGTAAGGGTCCCGGGATTGACCAACCTGTTCGTGCCGCCGATTCGCAACCGCATCGACATGCTGTCGACGGGCATCAAGAGCCCCATCGGCATCAAGATCCTCGGCACCGACACCGTGAGCCTGCAGGCGGTCGCCGATCGCATCGAAACGGTCGCGCGCACGGTTCCGGGCGTCGGTTCGGCCATTGCCGAGCGCACAGCAAGCGGTCGCTACGTGGATATTCGTGTCCGCCGCGGCGACGCCGCGCGCTACGGCCTTACCCAGGCCGAGGTACAAGCCCTCGTCGCCACCGTCGTCGGCGGCGATCCGGTGGGCCAGAGCGTCGAAGGACGCGAACGCTATCCGATCGTGGTTCGCTATCCCCGCGATCAACGTGACTCGCTCCCGGCATTGCGGCAGTTACCCATCGTGGCCGCGGGCGGTGCGCAGATCACGCTTTCGCAGGTTGCCGATATCTCCCTGACCGCCGGTCCGCCGATGCTGAGAAGCGAGGATGGCCAACTCACGACCTACGTCTATGTGGACACCGCCGACGCCGACCTGGGTGGCGTCGTGGCCCGGCTGCAGCATGTCGTGGCACACGATGTTCCGTTACCGGCGGGGGTGACGCTCGCATGGTCCGGCCAGTTCGAATACCTCGCCCGCGCCATGGATCGCCTGGTGCTTGTCGTGCCGGCGACACTGGCCATCATCTTCGTCCTGATCTACCTGGTGTTTCGCCGCGTCGGCGAGGCGTCAATGATCATGGCCAGCGTACCGCTCGCCCTGGTCGGCGGGCTCTGGCTGACCTGGCTCCTCGGCCACGCGGTGTCGGTGGCCACCATGATCGGCTTCATCGCCCTCGGCGGCGTCGCCGCGGAATTCGGCGTCGTGATGCTGCTTTATCTCCGGCAAGCCTGGGACCGGCGCCTGGCGCAGGACCCGCACGCCGGACCCGACGAACTGGACGCCGCCATTCGCGAAGGCGCCGTACAGCGTGTCCGGCCCAAGGCCATGACGGTGGCGGTCATTCTCGCTGGTCTCCTGCCGATCCTGCTCGGTCATGGCGCGGGTTCGGAGGTGATGCAGCGAATCGCGGCCCCGATGGTCGGTGGCATGATCACGGCGCCATTGCTCTCCATGCTGGTGCTGCCCGCGGCATTCAAGCTCGTCGGTATCCGCCGGTTGCGCAGGGCGATAAAGTGACCGTCCAAGCCTTTGGAGCCTTCGCATGCGCAGCCTGGATTTCAGTTCCTGGCAGGGCCTTCTCTCGACATTGTTCGGGCTGGCCCTGATCACGCTGATCGGCGTCGGCGTGCGCTTGCTGGCGATGCAGACCATCCAGCAGCGGCGCGAGCGCGAGAACCGGCAGATCAACGAGCGCCTGCGTACGCTGATCGCGGCCTACAAGACGCTCGGCGGTTCCTTCACGGGAAACCTCGCCGTCGATCCCACGCACCTGCGTGACCTGCGGCATCGAAGCGAAGGCGTTGTCGAACCCGGCGCACTTGAACAGGCACACCCCACGGCCGATCGCGCGCGACGGATGCGCGATGCCGTCGAGGCCGCGCTGTCCGACATCATCCTGCTCGGCACCGAGGAACAGGTGCAGCTGGCCGCGGCCGCTGCCACGGAACTTGCCGCGGGTCGGCACGTGCACACCGATGTGCTGGTCGTTTCGCTGCGCGACTTCATCCGCAAGGTCCTCGACCTCGAACCGGTGCCGGCGCACCTGTCCATCCCGAAGCAGGGTCCGTCCCGGCCATCGGCGACGCGCGGCAAGGGCGAAGGCGCGGCGAAAGACGAGGCAAGGCAAGGCGGCGCGAAAGGCGGCGGTGGGGCTGGCGGAGCCGGGGGTGGCGGGGGTGGCGGCATGGGGGCGGGCGGTGGCTTCGCCGTCGACGACGAGCGGGACCACCACCGGTAAGTCGCTCATGCCCTCGTCGATATTCATTGGAGGGACACCAGCCATCGACCATACTGCGCGACCCCGTCGACAGGACTAGCCGTGCCATCCGGCAAAAAGCTTCAGCACCCTGGTTGCAAGGCGCTCCGCTGCCGAAGCGTCTTGCGCCTCGCGTTGCTGCTGACAGCCAGCCTCGGTTCGTGGACGGCGCAGGCAAAAGACAGCCCGGCGGCCGACCCGTATGCCGAGTCGGGTCTCATGGCCGCGGACCAGTTGTCCATCCGGGTCAAGAGCGACCGGTTGACGCTGGCCATCACCAAGACCGCACAGGTGTATCTCTCTGGCGTGATCGATGCCGGGGCACCCCAGCGTTTCGAGGCCTGGGTGAAGAACGGAAAGGTCCCGTTCGGCTCGGACATTTACCTCGATGCCTCGGGAGCGGACACCGGCGCGGCGCTCGCCCTTGGCAGGCTTCTTCGAGCCAACTCGATGGTGACGCACCTGGGTGCGCCACCACAGCCCGGGCAAAAACCCCGGGCCGCCGTCTGCATGGATGCCTGTATGTTCGTCTACCTGGGCGCACTGTATCGATGGTCGCCCACCGGTACCGACCGGATCGGATTGCGCGGCCCCTACCTGACCGGCCTCAGGACACAGAACGCGGGGCAGTCCGCCGTATCGAACGATGTGGCCGGTTACCTCACGGCAATGGGTATCCGCGCGGCGGGTTTCGTACGGATGCTGGCCTCATCGAACGACACGATGATTTGGCTCAACTACGACCAGATGCTCGGCTGGGAACTGGCCAATAACGGACGGCTTCCGCTAAGTGCCAGTTACCAGCGAAAGCCGGGCCCGGCCACGCTGACGTTCACCCAGGTCGTGCGCGACGGCGAGAACCGCATCACCCTGGTCTGCGCCCCCGATGGCGTGACGCTCACCTCGCGCTATGGCGTGGGTGTCGCTCGCGCACAACAGTTCATGGCGCGCGAATCCCGTTCGTACTTCGAGATCGACCACCAGGAAGTCCTGCCGGAACAGAGCGGGCGCGCACGCATCGTCGACGACGCCATCGTCTTCAGCCGTCCGTTGTCGCTGGATCAACTGGCGACATTGCTGACCACGTATTCCATGGGCGCATGGGTCAAGGACAAGAACGGCGCGGTCCGCTACGGCTTCACGATCGGACCGGTCACGGCGAAGGACAGTTTCCCGACGTTCTATGCCGACTGCGAGAAGATCGTGCCCCGGTCGCCAGCGCAGGCGCCAGGCACATAGCCAAGGGCAATGCCGGGACCGGCAACCGGGCCATGAGCCGATTACAGTCCGTATTCGGCTCATTTAATGAGCCGAATACGCGCTATAATCGGCTCATGGCCTCGAGAATCGACCCGTGAGCAGCCCCCACTGGATCTGGCAGCAGCCCGAATGGCCGGATTTTCGCTGGCACGCGGAAGCGCTGGCGCCGACGCTGCGCGATTGCCAACAGGCACAGGGCCGGCTGCTGGGCATGGAATCCACCGTGACGGGCGATGCCCGGTTGCAGGATGAACTGGACGCCTTGCTGCGGAACATCATCACTTCCTCGGCCATCGAGGGCGAAGAACTCAATGCCGCATCGGTGCGCTCATCCCTCGCCCGCCGACTAGGCGTGGTGGCGACCAACGATGGCCGAACTACCGCGCGCAGCGAGGGCCTGGCCGAGCTCATGCTCGACGCCACCCAACACTATGACGCGCCACTGGATCTGCCACGGCTGTTGCACTGGCATCGGTTGCTGTTTCCACAGCAGGACGCCCTGCTGTCGCATCCTCTTCGCGTCGGCAGCTTGCGTGGAGAGGAGCCGATGCAGGTAGTCTCCGGACGCATCGATCGCCCCGTGGTCCATTTCGAGGCGCCGCCACGAGATGGACTGGAGCAACAGGTTGATGCTTTCCTTGTCTGGTTCGCCAGCAGTCGTACCGACGCAACACTGGATCCCCTGCTGCGCGCCGGTGTCGCGCATTTCTGGTTCGTCACCTTGCATCCCTTCGACGACGGCAACGGTCGCCTGACACGCGCGCTCACGGACCTCGCCCTGGCCCAGGCGGAGCACCAGGCTATTCGCTTCCATGCCATGTCGGCCAGCATCCTGGCCGATCGTGCCGGTTATTACGACGTGCTGGAGTCCAGTCAAAAGGACGGACTGGATATCACCCGGTGGCTGCAATGGTTCCTGCGGACATTGCACGACAGTCTGCAGCAAGCGCTGCAGCGCATCGATCGGGTGCTGGCCAGGGCCCGCTACTGGCAGCAACACCCGCAGCAGACCCTGTCCGCCGAGCAGCTAAAGGTGCTCAATCGTCTGCTCGATGGTGGAGAGCGTGGCTTCGAACAAGGCATCACCGCCGCGAAATACCAGGCCGTGGCCAAGGTATCCAAGGCGACGGCCACGCGTCACCTGGCCGACCTGCTGGAGAAGGGTTATCTGGAACGCTTGCCCGGCGGTGGGCGCAGCACGCGCTATCAGATCAAGAGCGACAACGTCGCCATGGAAACCACGAATCGCGAAGCGTACCCGCCCTCTACGAGAAAGCCGCACGAATGACAGCGGACGGAGCGACGACAGCGTGATGCGTGAATACCTTCTCCAACAACATCGCGTGGAGAGCCTTGTCGGGGTCATCGCAGCACTCGCTTGCGACGATCAGCCTGTAGTCGAGGTCGAATCCCTGTCGCACGGTCGACAGCATGACGCCGGCGGTCGAGACACCGGCCAGCACCAGGGTTTCGGTGCCGCCCGCTTTCAGCAGCATGTCCAGATCGGTGCCGGTGAAGGCACTGACGCGATGCTTGGTGACGACCGGCTCGCCCAGGATCGGCGCCAGCGCCGGATGTATCCGCGACTCCTCGTCGTCGGCCAGCAGCATGCCGTTCTCCTTGACCGTGCTGAAGATGCGATTGCGTGGATGGACTTCCGGGTAACCCGGGCGGAAGCCGACGACGACATGGATCACCCGCATGCCGACGGCACGCGCGTCGGCGACAAGGCCGGCGGTGTTGGCAACGACGTCATCGTAGTCGCCGATGTAGTTGTCGAGGATCGCCAGCTGGAAGTCCATCACGAGTAGCGCGGCTGTACGAGGATCGATGCGAAGCGGTTCAATCATGGAAGTTTCCAAAGCGGATGGTCCGGCACGTCATGCGCTGGCCGGTGCACGGCGAAATGCACGCCAGTTGCACAGGCCACCGAGTGCCAACAGGGCACTGGTACCAAGGAAGACGGCGCGCATGCCGATATGGCCGCCGATGAATCCGCCGAGCAGCGGTCCGGTGACCTGCCCGGCGAATTGCGACGACACCGAATAGCCGAGCACGGTGCCGGCGACATGGTCCGGAACATTGTGGCGGATGACCGTTGCGATGCACGGCAGCAGGCCGCCAAGGGCGAGACCCATCAGGAAACGCAGCGCGATCAACTGTCCGGCGTCGGTCACGAAAGCCTGCGGGACCAGCAACAATGCCGCGACAACAAGGGCCATGACGATCACGGTCGAATGCCCGACGCGATCGGCCAGCTTGCCGAGCTGGGCGGCCGACAGGATGCTGCCGAGCGCTGCCGCTGACATCACCAGGCCGGCGTCGAAGGTGACCTTGCGCGGATCGTCGACCAGGGTACCGATGTAGACGGTAATGATCGGCTCGATCGACATATTGGCGAACATCAACAGCATGCCGGTAACCAGCATGGCGATGACGGCCTTCTTGTGCGGTATCTGCGCCCAACTTGTATGTGTCTTTGGCATCGCGACACGCGGCTCCCGTCGCGGCTCCTTCAACAGGAAGGCGGTAGCGAGAAAGGCCAGGAAGATAAGCGCGCCGGCAGCCCAGAACGTGGCACGGATACCGATCAGCGGCGGCAGCGAACCGCCGATCAGCGGGCCGACCAGGTTTCCCGCCATCACGCCCGACGAAAGCACGCCGAGCGCCCATGCGGATCGATGCCTGGGCGTCTGCACCGCAACGAGGATGGTGGAACCGGACGAATAGCCGCCGGCGAGACCGGCGAGCAGGCGTATACCGACCAGTTCCCAGATATTGTGGGAGAAACCGATCAGCGACATGGTGACCGCCATGCCCAGACTGGCGCGAACAAGGAGAGGCTTGCGCCCATAACGGTCGCCCAGCCGGCCCCAGAGCGGCGCCACCAGGGCCGCCGTGACGAACGTCGCGCCATAGGCCACGCCGGACCACTGGACGATCGCGGCATGTCCGGTCACGCCCAGCTCTTCCACGTAAATCGGCAGGAACGGCAGCATCAAGGTCATCGAAACGATGGTCGTGAACGAGCCGAAGAAGCAGACCAGCAGGTTTCGCCGCCACGGGTCGCGGCTGTCGTTGGGTGTCACGATGAGTTTCCGACCTGATTGGTATACCATATTGGTATACCATACGTCCGACGGCAGCGGTCCGTCAATCCGAACAGGAGTAGGCCGTCATGACGCAGACACATGAAGCCGAGAAGATGCTGCGGGAAATGATTCTCGGGCTGGAAATCGGCCCGGGCGAATCCTTGTCCGAGCGCGGCCTCGAAGCGCGCCTTGGCGCGTCGCGGACACCGATCCGGGCCGCGCTCATGCATCTGGAATCCGAAGGGCTGGTCCGCCGGGACGGACGTGGCTGGATGGCCTCGCCCATCGATCTGGACGAACTGGAGCAATTGTTCGTCTATCGCGAAGCGCTGGAGGTCGCGGCGATCCGGCTGGCCGCTTCGCGATGCGACGAGACCGCCCTCGCCGAGCTGGACGCGCTCATCGATTCGTGCGGGCCGGACGCGCCTCGCGAAGAAGTACTCCGCGCAGGACAGGAATTCCACGTCCGCCTCGCGCGCATGGCGGGCAACGATTTCATCACCCGCGGCGTCACCGATGCACTGACACGGCTGTCCCGCGCGCGATGGCTGGAGAGCAACCCTGAGCACCACGGCTGGCAGGAACACCGGGCCATCGTCGCCGCGCTGCGCGCCGGCGATGCGGAACAGGCAACGCGCCTGGTCGCAGCACACGTCAGGCAAGGCAGCGAACGCCTCCTCGCCCGCCTGCGGGACAACCGGCGCAGCCTCAGGGCAAACGGCGTTCGAGTTGCATAAGCCGGAAAACTTGCATGTCCGCGACGAATAATAACGCCGACGACAATTTCGGCCGAGAGCTCCGTGACTTCGTGGAGCAATTTATCGCCCAGCACAACAGTCGTGCGTGACACACTTCGATCCACACTTCGATCCACACCACGAGACAAGAGAACCTCATGAGCGCAGACCCCGGCGAGAAAGTCATCGTGGAAGAGACGGGCAAGGGAAAGTTCCAGGTCGAGGCCAGGGTGGGCACGACCACGATCCTGATCGACGAACCGGTCATGGCCGGTGGCTTGGGTACGGGGCCGAATCCGTACGACTTGCTTGCTTCGGCGCTCGGCGCCTGCACGGTGATGACGATCCGCATGTACGCCGAGCGGAAGAAATGGCCGCTTTCACGCGTCCGGGCACAGGTAACCCATCGCCGTGGCACGCTGGAAGAGCGCGATATCTTCACCCGTGAAATCAGCCTGGAAGGCGAACTGGACGACGCCCAGAGAGCCCGCCTGCTGGACATCGCCGGTCGTTGCCCGGTGCATCTCACGCTTCATCGCGGCTCGGTGGTGGAGACGACGCTGGTGCCGGCGATACAGCCGGCCGCGATCGAGCCGGCCATGACCTGCGAACACATGAAGAACATGGAAGAAGCTTGCTCGCCGTAGTTCACTCGACGCCGGTCGTGCGCCCGCCAAGCTCCTCGACGAGTACGCGGGTGTTCTCGCTGTAATCGATGGGCAGGGTCACCAGGTGCACGCCGCCGGTAGCGAAAGCCTTTTCCAGGATCGGCACGAGTTCATCCACTGCGCCGACGCGGTGGCCGTGTGCGCCATAGGACTTCGCGTACATTACGAAATCCGGATTGCCGAAGCTCATGCCGAAGTCCGCGAAGCGGTCGACGGCCTGCTTCCAGCGGATCATGCCGTAGGCCGAATCCTCGATGATCAGGACGACGAGGTCGAGCTTCAGGCGTATGGCGGTTTCCAGCTCCTGGCTGTTCATCATGAAGCCACCGTCGCCGCACACCGCGAGGACACGGCGGCCAGGATGAATGAGCTTGGCCGCGATGGCCGACGGCAACCCCGCGCCCATGGTCGCCAGCGCATTGTCCAGCAGCAAGGTATTGGCGACGTGCGTGCGATAGTTTCGCGCGAACCAGATCTTGTACATGCCGTTGTCGAGGCAGACGATGCCGTCCTCCGGCATCGCGGTTCGCACGTCCCGCACCATCCGTTGCGGCGTCACCGGAAAGGATGCGGACTCGCAGCGCTCGTTGATATGCGCGAGGATGTCCTTGCGCAAAGCCGGCATGCCATTGTCCGGCGTGAGCTTGCCCTCCAGCCGCTCCGCGAGTGCCGTCACCGTGCTGCCGATATCGCCGACCAGTTCCGCGTCGGGGTAGAACACCTGTTCCACATTGGCGGAGATGTAACCGACATAGATGACTTTCGGGCCGCCGGTGACGCCACCCATCAGGAAGGGCGGTTTCTCGACCGTGTCATGGCCGATCGCGATGACCAGGTCCGCGCGCTCGATCGCGTCATGGACGTAGTCGCGCTCGGAGAGCGCGGCGGTACCGAGGTAGAGATTGGAACCGCCGGTGACGGCACCCTTGCCCATCTGCGTATTGAAGAAAGGGATCTGCGTCCGGCGCACGAAATCCGATAGCGGCTCGACCAGCCTGGGGCGGTTGCTCGCCGCGCCGATCATGATGATCGGGCAACGGGCCTTCAAGATCATCTCGACCGCACGCTCCAGCGCGACCGGCGGTGCAACGGGACGATCGATCGGATGCAGCGGCACCAGCGGTGCATTGGCCTCCTCGGCCGCGATGTCCTCGGGCAATTCAAGATGAACAGGCCCGGGGCGTTCCTCGGCCGCGATCCGGAACGCGTCGCGCACGGTCGTCGGGATCGACGCGGCAGAGACGATCTGCCGGGTCATCTTGGTCAGCGGACGCATGGCCGCGACGATGTCGACCACCTGGAAGCGCGCCTGCCGGGCGCTCCTGATCGGTTTCTGGCCGGTGATCATCAGCATCGGCATCGCGCCAAGATGGGCGTAAGCAGCGCCCGTGGTGAAGTTCAGCGCGCCAGGGCCGAGGGTCGACAGGCAGACGCCCGGCCGGCCGGTCAAGCGCCCCTGGGTCGCCGCCATGAAGGCCGCGGCCTGTTCATGACGGGTGAGTACCAGTTCGATCTTCGAGGTGCGCAGGGACTCGACGAAGTCGAGGTTCTCCTCGCCGGGGATGCCGAAGATCCGGTCGACACCCTCGTTTTCGAGCGCCGCGACGAGAAGATCCGAACCCTTGCCCATGGTCATGCCCTTGGTCGCCAGAGATGCATCCGCACAGCTTATCCATCTCGTGTTATACGGACGTGTTCCCGGCCATACCGGCTCTTGTCCTGGCCGGTCGACATGCCTCAGTGATGTTGCGGCGGCGAGGGTTTATCGTTCACCGTTCCGGCCCCATATCACCACCTGTCGGGCATGACCCCGCGTCGCAATGAAAGGAGTGAACCCATGACTACCACCACCGAGCGCGCCGTCCTGGCAGGCGGCTGTTTCTGGGGCGTGCAGGACCTCCTGCGCAGCTATCCGGGCGTCATCTCCACCCGGGTCGGCTACAGTGGTGGCGACGTAGCGAACGCCACCTACCGCAACCATGGCAGTCACGCCGAGGCGGTCGAGATCACCTTCGATCCGGCACGGATCAGCTACCGGTCGCTGCTGGAATTCTTTTTCCAGATCCACGATCCGTCCACGTTGAACCAGCAAGGCAACGATCGCGGAAGCTCCTATCGATCGGCGATCTACTACACCACGGACGAGCAGCGGAAGATTGCCGAAGATACGATCGCCGATGTGGATGCCTCGGGCCTCTGGCCAGGCAAGGCAGTCACCGAGGTGACTCCCGCTGGCGACTTCTGGGAAGCGGAGCCGGAACACCAGGATTACCTGCAGCACTATCCCAACGGCTATACCTGCCACTTTGTCCGGCCGGACTGGAAGCTCCCCCACCGCGGCGTGGCATGACGTTTTCAGCGCTCACTGAAAGCTGCCCGGAGGCGCCAGTCGATCGGCGCCACGGGTCCGACGACAAAAATCCAGGCGATCGCGCCGAGCACGCACATCGCCGCCGCGATCATGAAGGCGAGGACGAAGCTGCCCGTACGGTCGACAAGCACGCCGGTGAGGAAGGGCGCGAAGAACCCGGCGATGTTGCCGATGCAGTTCTGGATACCCATCCATCGGCCGGTCGCTGTCGCACCGGCCAGGGACTGAGCCACACCGTAGATGTTCGGGGTCACCAGGCCGAAGGCCGCGCAGGCGATCGTGAACAGTCCCACCGAGACGTTCGCGCTGGCCATGGCGCTGCCGGCGATACAGACGGCGGCGATACCGAAGCCAACGCCCATGAAGGCTTTGCGCAGCACCGTGGGCGACGCACCCGATGCGATCCTCCGATCCGTGTACCACCCGGTGATCATCGTCGTTACCGCCATCGACAGATAGGCGCCGCCGCCGATATTCGCCATCTGCGCCAGCGACCATGCGCGGTCGTGCACCAGGTAGTACGGGATCCACGACAGGACGAAGTACCAGGCATAGTTCGAGCAGAAATGCCCAAGGCTGGCGCCCCATAGCGAACGCTGGCGCAGGATCGCCCATATCGGAGGCGACGTCTCGTCGCGCCCGGTGCGCCGCTCGGCGAGACGGGGTTGCGCGATGGCGAGCCAGGGGATGACCCAGAGCAGGCTGACCAGGCCGGCACCGACGAAAACCGGGCGCCATCCATGGATGGCGATCAGCCAGCCACCGAAGAACACACCGAATGCCGGACCGCAGGCCAGGCCGGCCATGATCACCGCATTGGCGATACCTCGCCTCGATTCCGGAAACCAGCGCGCGATGATGCTCGACGAAGCAGGGAAGAATACCGACTCGCCGATCCCCAGCAGCAGGCGGAGCGCGAGCAGCCCGGCGAAGCTTTGCGCCAGGCCGGTGAGCGACATCGTGACCGACCACATGATGAAGCCCGCCACCAGCACAGGAGCAGCGCCGAACCGGTCCACCAGCCAGCCCACCACGACCTGCATGGGCACGTAGGAAAGATAGAAAGCCGTGAGCAGGAAGCCGAGCCGGGTCGCCGAGAGGTGGAATTCCACCCCGATCAATGGCGCAGCGGTCGCGAGATTGCCGCGATCGATGTAGTTGATCGTTACCGCCAGGAAGAACAGGACCAGGGTCGCGACAAGCCAGCCCGGCATACGCGTCGATGGAGGCGGGGCAATCTGACCCATGCATGCTCCGTGATACCTAAACGACTGACATCGACACGCCATGACGCCAGGCGCATTCTCACAAGAATTCCACGACCCGGGAGGATCGGCATGGAGAGCGAACCCAGCCGCGTCATCGATGCGCTACCCGGCCTGGTTTGGACCGCCCTGCCCGACGGACAGGTCGACTACCTCAACCGGCCATGGTGCGACTATACCGGCCTCACCATGACGGACGCATGCGGCTCGGGATGGCTGGCCGCCATTCATCCGGGGGATGCCGATCGACTGCTGCCGTATTGGCGTTCACTGCTGGACACCGGTCATGCCGGCCAGATCGAGGCGCGGCTGCGCCGGCACGACGGGACGTTTCACTGGTTCCTGATCAGGGCCGCACCGTTGAGCGACCAGGACGGGCGTATTGCGAAGTGGTATGGGCTGAACACCGATATCGACGAGCGCAAGCGGTTCGAAGCCTTGCTCGAAGGCGAAAAGCGCTTGCTCGAAATGGTGGCCATCGGCAGTTCGCTGGCGACCGTTCTCGCGGCGCTCCGCCAGCTTGTCGAAGACACCATCGACGACTGCCATTGCGACATCCAGCTGGACGACCGCAGCGGCGCCGGACTGCAGCATGGCGACGCGCCATGCCTGGCGACGCCGATATCAGGCGCGGGCGGGAAGATCATCGGCGTCCTGTCCATCTATGCCAGCAGACCCGGCACACCCACGCCGTCGCTGGAGGTCCTCGCCGACCGGTTCACCCGCATCGCGGGCATCGCCATCGAGAGGGCGCAAAATGACGAGGCGCTGAAGCGCAGCGAGGATTTCCTGGCCAAAACCCGGCGCATGAGTTCGACCGGTGGCTTTTCCAAGCGCGTGGCAACCGGTGAGATCACCTGGTCCGAGGAGGTCTACCGCATGTTCGAGTTCGACCCGGCCGTGCCGGTGACGCTCGAACAGATACTGACCCGGATCCATCCGGAAGACATCCACTCCTTCGACGATATGCTCAGTCGCCAGCGCGAAGGCCGGGACTATGAGCACGAGTACCGGCTGTTGATGCCCGACCAGTCGATCAAATACCTGCATGTGGTCGCCCATGCGAACCACGATGCGGATGGCCAACTGGAATACATCGCGGCGATCCAGGATGTGACCGAACGCCGTCGTTCGGAAGACGCCCTCGGCAAGGTGCGCTCGGAACTCGCGCACATGGCCCGGGTAACCAGCCTCGGCGCATTGACGGCGTCGATCGCGCACGAGGTCAGCCAGCCGCTTTCGGGCATCATCACCAACGCCAGCACCTGCCTGCGCATGCTCGCCGCCGATCCGCCCAATGTCGATGGCGCGAGGGAAACCGCACGACGCACGATTCGCGATGGCGATCGTGCCTCCGACGTCATCCGGCGCTTGCGCGCGCTGTTCAGCAAGACGACCACGACGACGGAATGGGTCGATCTGAACGACGTCGCCCGCGAGGTGATGGCCTTGTCGCGCAGCGAACTCCAGCGCAGCCGGGTGATCCTCCGGCCGGATCTCGCCGAGGGCCTGCCTCCCGTCACCGGCGATCGCGTCCAGCTTCAGCAGGTGATCCTGAACCTGCTACTGAACGCGTCCGATGCGATGAGCGGTATCGAGGATCGCCCGCGGCATCTGGTGATCCGGAGCGAGAACGAGGAGGGCGATAGCGTCCGCCTCACCGTACAGGATGTCGGGGTGGGTTTCCGCCCCGAGGATGCGGAAAAGCTCTTCGAGTCGTTCTACACCACCAAGCGTGGCGGCATGGGGATCGGCCTGTCGGTCAGCCGCTCCATCATCGAGAGCCATCAGGGGCGGCTATGGGCGATCGCCAATGATGGCCCCGGCGCAACGTTTGCGTTCTCCATTCCACGACGCCCGGGCAAGGTGATGGGCGCGCGGCAACTAGGTGTCTTTTGAGTGTGCCCACGTTGACGCGCTTCGACGCCTAAGACAACGTCCGCCGGACGATCGTGTCAACCGCCTTCCGCGAATAGCTTGCGGCACGCTTGCTCCGC
>DASYLE010000125.1:0-3144 GCA_036009745.1 Luteibacter sp.
AGCACACCGAACAGCAGCGAGCCGGCGATCAGGAAGCGGATGCCCGCCAGCAGGAAGGGTGGATAGCTCTCGAGCGCGTAACGGATCCCGAGATACGTCGAACCCCAGATCACGTACAACGCCAGCAATGCCAGCGGCACCAGCCAGCGCGGGTCAGCCAGCGGCTTTGCGTCGACGGAGGTCGTGGGGGTACTGGCGGCGTCGGTCATGTCGGCTCGGGATCGGGGAGCGATACCGCAGATGCGGTACCGGAGCGCGAACGATACGTCGGTCGCGCATCATGCGGTAGCGAGACGTTTGCCGGTCAGCCTTGAGCAGGATTCACGCCCGGCGCTTTTCGGCATCCAGTACGCGCTGCTTGCGCTCCACGCCCCACCGCCAGCCGCCGAGGGTGCCGTCCTCGCGGACGATGCGATGACAGGGCACGATCAGGGCCAGCTTGTTGCTGCCGCAGGCGCGGCCGATGGCACGGGCCGCCCGCGGTACGCCGAGCTGCGCGGCAAGCGCGCCGTAGCTGAGTGTCTCGCCTTGCGGGATGCGGGTCAGCGCTTCCCAGACACGCCACTGGAACGCGGTGGAAGCGATATCCAGTGGCGGCATCGCCGGCGCATCGGCATCGCTCCAGCCCAGTTCGCGGGAGACACGCGCGATCACCGCATCCAGCCATTCCTCGCGGCCGGCGTCGACGCGCTGCCGCGCGGCCAGCGGGAATTCGTCGGCAAGCCGGGTTTCGAGCGCTGCATCGTTGTCGCCGAGGGTGACCGCGCAGATGCCACGTTCCGTGGTCGCGACCAGCAACTGGCCGAGCGGCGTCGCCATGGTCGTATAGCGGATCGATGCGCCCGCGCCGCCGGCGCGATAGCTGGCCGGGGTCATGCCAAGTAGCCGGTTGCTGTTCTCATAGACACGGCTACCGGAACCGAAACCGGCCTCGTAGACCGCATCGGTGACCGGTGCGCCGTCGCGCAGCGAAGCCTTCAGCTGGCCAAAGCGCCTGGCCCTGCCGTATTCGGCCGGGCTGACGCCGTAGCGGCGGCGGAAGATCCGCTGCAGATGGGAGGGGCTGAGCCCGGCAGCCGTCGCCAGCTCGCCAAGGCTCGGCGCGCTGTCGCTGCGTTCGATCATGAGACGGACGCGCTCGAGCGTGTCGTCGGTGGCGGGCAGATCGAGGCGTTGTGTCGTCGTCATCGCGGTTCTCCTGATGGCGACCAGTTTGCGACGAGTACCACCCCGTCACCATCCGGATCTTGCTCAGTGCGGAACGTGGCGACCGTTCAGGACCACGAACTCACCTTCGAGCACGTTCGGATCGCGCGTGACGCTTCCGGCCGCGGGCGTGGCACCTGCGCGCGACAGCTTCCACTGGCGCCAGGCCAGCAGCAGGCCGCCGCCGACCACCAGCACGCCGAGCACGACCACGCCAAATACCAGCAGCACGCCAATGACAGCCAGACCGAGCACCAGTGACAGCAGTCGCATCAGCGGGTTGCGGGGGCGGCGGGCGGGTGGCAGGACGAAGCGCATGGGTTTCACCGGTTTGGTTAAAAATCCGTATATGTCACAATGACATGCATACGAAGCCCTACCTTGGGGCCAAACGGTTCGAGAGACAAGTGCCCATGGATGTTACTTCCACGGCAGGCATCCTTTGCCGGCTGGACGATATTCCCGATGGCGGCGCCATCGCCGTCGACGCCATGCTCGCCGACGGCGAGGAGTCGCTGATCGTGCTCCGCCGCGGCGACGATGCGCATGCCTTCCTCAATATCTGCCCGCATGCCGGCCGTCGCCTGGACTGGGCGCCGGGCAAGTTCCTGATCAAGGACGCGGTGCTGGTCTGCGCCGCCCATGGTGCGAGCTTCGCTGCCATGTCCGGCGAATGCACCGCCGGACCCTGCCGCGGCGATCGTTTGCGCAAGGTCGCGGTAGGCGTATTCGACGGCGAGGTCAGGCTGCTGGTGTGGGACCTGGCAAGCGCTAGCGATACATCAGGTTGATCGAGACCAGGGTCAGCACGAGTACGATCAGGGTCAGCGGCAAACCGACCCGCAGGAAATCCTTCGAGCGGTAACCGCCGGGGCCAGCGATCATCATCAGCGCCGGGTGGCCGGAAGGCAGGAGGAAGGTGTTCGACGAGGACACCGCGACGATCAGCGCGTAAGCCGAGGGGTTGCCGCCGGTAGTGACCGCGACGCTGATCGCGATCGGCACCATCATCACGGTGGCGCCGACGTTGGACATCACCTGCGAGAACATCAGCGTCAGTACCGCGATCGACAGCTGCAGGGTCCACTGCGGCGCGCTGCCGAGGAAGTGCAGTACTTCCTGGGCGATCCACGAGGCGGTGCCGGTGGAATCCATCGACCAGCCCAGCGGAATCAGGCAGGCGGTGACGAAGATGGTCTTCCAGTTGATCGCTTTATACGCCTCGTCCATGTTCAGCACGCCGGTCAGCAGCATGCCGACCGCGCCGGTCATCATCGCCACGGACAGGTCGAGGTTGGTGAACAGGGCAAGGCATTTGGCCAGCACGAAGAAGAACACCGCCTGCCAGATCTTGCCGGGGCGCGCCTCGTCCTTCGGGATATCGGTGACCACGACCAGGTCGCGGTCTTCCTGGGCCAGGGCCAGGTCGCGCCAGTTGCTGTGCAGGACCAGGGTGTCGCCGGCGCGCAGGCTGACCGCGCGCACGTCTTCGCGAAACACTTCGTCGCCGCGGTTCACTGCCAGCACCGAGATGCCGTAGCGCTTGCGCAGGCGCAGCTCGCCGACGGTCTGCTTGATGAAGCGCGAGCTCGGCGGGATCACCGCCTCGGAAATGCCGGCGCGGGTGGTGTTGAACTGCTCGCCCAGCTGGCGCATGCGCAGCGACACGCGGCAGAGCTGGTTGTTGGCGAAGGTCTGGATCGCCTCGCGCGGGGCGAGCACGCCGAGGATGGTGCCGACCCAGATCATCTGGTCCGAGGGCGGGGCCATGCGCGATTCATTGCCGTTCTTGATCGCCAGGATCAGCGGCGCGCCGTGCAACTGCTCGACCTCGCCGATGCTCATGCCGACCAGCGGGCTCTCGGCGGTCACTGTCAGCTCGGCCGGGTCGCCGGCGATGCCATAGGTCTCGGCGAAGTAGCTCTCGGTGCGGCCAGG
>DASYLE010000126.1:0-6069 GCA_036009745.1 Luteibacter sp.
TGTTCGCCCTGGCGCACGCTGAGGCGCTCGCGGAACGTTTCGGCCACGCCCGGCACCGGCGCATGGCCACGTTCGGTCCAGCGCGCCATCACCCGTTCGATGGCGCGATCGAAGCGCCTCTGGTCAAGCGGCTTCAGTACATAGTCGATCGCATCGAGGTCGAAGGCGCTGCAGGCATGCTGGTCGAACGCGGTGACCAGGACGACCATCGGCGTTGCACCCGCGGGTAATGTCCGCAACAAGGCGAGGCCATCCAGGCCCGGCATGCGGATATCGAGGAAGACCAGATCCGGGGCGAGGGCGTCGATGGCTTGCGTGGCTTCGTTCGCATTGCCGCACTCACCGACGATCTCGATTTCCGGATGGGTAACGAGTGCCTGGCGCAGGCCAAGGCGGGCAAGCATCTCGTCGTCGACCAGCAGGGCTCGCAGGCGGGGCGCGGGCGTGTTCATGCGGGGCACTCCTCGTATGGCAGCGACAACTCGACGCGGGTACCGCCGTGCGTTCCGGGCAACAGTTCCAGCCTCGCATCGGCGCCGAAACGGGCGCGCAGGCGCGATCGCGTATTGCCCAGGCCGATCCGCGCCGGGGGCGCGCCCGGCGGCAGGCCGATACCATCGTCCTCGACGACCAGGCGCAGTTCGTCGCCCTCGCGCGCGGCAACGATGCGCAAGGTGCCCCGGTCCGGCTTCGATGCCAGTCCGTGACGCAGCGCATTCTCGATCAGAGGTTGCAGGATGAGGTGCGGGACGCTGGCCAGCCTAGTCGCCGCGCCGATATCCCATTCGACGACCAGCCGGTCCTGGAAGCGAATTTCCTGGATCGCCAGGTAACACTCGACGAACTGTAGTTCGCGCGACAGGGAGACGTCCTGCGCCGCACCGTCCTCCAGTGTAAGGCGAAGGAAGTCGCTCAAACGGGCGATCATCTCCCGCGCACGCATGGGGTCTTCCAGCGCCAGTGCGGAAATCGCGTTCAGGGTATTGAAGAGGAAATGCGGCTGCAGCTGCATGCGCAGGGCCTGTAGCTCGGACTGCGCGAGCTGCGCCTCGAGTTGCGAGGTACGGAGCTTCTCGTCCTTCAATCCACGGTGCGCGTCCAGCCCGCGCAGCACGAACAGGATGATCCCGTAGGTCAACAGGCCCAGGTGGAATTGATAGACGAATTCGCCGTGGAAAATCTTCGCCAGCGCCGCGCCATCGTGGGCGTTCACCCCAGACAACCAGTACAAGGCCAGGAAGAACGAGGTGTGGAACGCCGCGAAGGCGATGGCCAGCGGTATCTGGATCGCCAGGAACCGTCGCCAGGCCATCCCGGCCGTGCGCCGCGCGATAAAGCCGACCAGGGGCGTCAATGCCATCCACAGATAGAACTCGGGGACATTCCACGAGAGCACCCGATACCACGTGCTGGGCCGGCCCTCGGCGGCCGCGGACAGCAGCGAACTGATCGAATAGGACGCGACCAGCAGGGTCCAGAAGCCGAAGGCGGGCGTCCAGCGCTTCAGCCGCGTCGATGGTCCATCGACCGCGACTTCGGGCGTCGGGGCAGGCGCGACTGGCATGGAAGGCTGCTCGTGGCGGGGGTCCGGCGGATTGTGCACTGTCCGCGGCGAGGCGGTACGGGACGGAAGTCACCCTCGTCGGCACGCTGAACAGCCTGTAACGGCGACCGCTTTCCGGCCACCGGGCCGTCAACGAGGAAGCGTGCGTTTCGTTCTCCGTCCTACCCCAAGGAGGAATTGCCTCATGAAACACACGCTTCGTCTCGCCGTCTTCGCGCTCTCACTCGGTGCCGTCATGGCCGCCACGGCCGCGCCGCAGGTCAGTTCGCCACCGGCGTCGACCGCATCCATGGGCAAGGCCGACCGGACCGCGCCAGACCCGCAGCAACAGATCGCCCGCCTGACCAAGCAGCTCGACCTGAGTCCCGACCAGGTCGCGAAGATCACCCCGATCCTCCAGGACCGTCAGCAGCGCGTCGCCGCCCTGCGTAGCGACGCCTCGCTGAAGCCAGCGGATCGCAAGGCGCAGATGCTTGCCCTGATGGAAAGCAGTGGCAGCCAGCTCAATGCCGTGCTGACGCCCGACCAGCGGCAGAAGTTCGCCCAGTGGAAGCAGGACGCCAAGCAGCGCCGCCAGGACGCCAAAGCCGGCAACGCGCCGTCGAAGGCTGGCGGCAACTGATCCACCGCGCCATGGACGCTGGGCGGCGTCCATGGCGAACCACTAGAATCACGGGCTGACCCGGCAGGACTGCCCACGCCCGTGACCCTCGATTCCATCGTCAATCCCGTTGTGCGCCGCTGCGCCGACGACCTCGCCCGCCGCTTTGCCGAAGCGCAGCCCTTCGGCCATGTGGTTATCGACGACTTCCTCGACCCGACCGTGGCCGGCCAATTACTGGAACAGTTCCCGGCCTTCGAGCGCGGTCACTTTATCGGTGAAAACGGCGAGCCCGGTGGCAAGTCGACCGTCGAGCGCATACGTGGCCTGGGCGCCGCGTATGCGGCGATCGACGACACGATCCAGACACCGGCCTTCCTCGAGCTGATCGGCAAGATCACCAGCATCGACGGCCTGCTATATGACCCGTTCTACCTGGGCGGCGGCACCCACGAGAACCGGCATGGACAAGGCCTGCAAGCGCATATCGACTTCAACTACCACCCCAGCGAACGCTGGCACCGCAGGCTCAACCTGATCGTTTACCTCAACCACGAATGGGAAGAAGCCTGGGGCGGCATGCTCGACCTCTATCGCGATCCCTACGCGGACGCGAAGCCAACGGTACGCGTGGCGCCGCTATTCAACCGCTGCGTCATCTTCGAGACCACCGAGGATAGCTGGCACGGCTTCGACCAGATCCTGTTGCCCGGGGATCGCCGTGACCTGACACGCAAGTCGATCGCCCTGTACTTCTATACGAAGGACCGGCCCGTCGAGGAGACCGCCGGCCGCCACACCACCCATTACGTCAACCGCCAGCTACCGGACCACTTCGTCGAAGGCCACACGCTGACCCACGAAGACACCGACCTGGTGCGCAGCATGATCGCCCAGCGCGACGACCAGCTGCGCCGCCTCTACGACGAGAACGCCAGCCTGCTGCAAGCGCAGGACCGCGGCTTCAGCGGACACCTGCTGTACCTGTTGAAGCGCCTGTACGTCCGCTATCGCCGTTGACCCTCAGCTGATATGGCAACCATTACCATCCGACATATTGATGGCCGATTGAAGAGCAAACTTCGCATTCGGGCAGCGATGCACGGGCATTCAATGGAAGATGAGGCTCGCGACATCTTGCACGCCGCACTATGTACTGAGTCGATGAGAACGACCTCGCTGGCCGACGCGATTCGCGCGCGCATGGAGCCGCTTGGAGGGGTAGAGCTGATCTTGCCAGGACGCGCCCAGGCGGACTGAGCCGGCGCCGTCCCGACGCGTTGGCGTCGCATCAGCATCTTTCGATGTTTCATCGCGCTGCCTCTCTTGCTGAACTGTCCGGGATTTCCGGACAGTTGCCTCCGCTACCAGCTCGTTGCTGACAAGATACTCTTCGAATGTCCGCTGGCTGGTGCGCGATAGGGGCCGCGACAGGTATGCTTTGGCGGGCATACCGTCGACCCACCTCCCTCCGAACAAGGAAGTCCGATGCCTGGCTTCAACTTCTTCCAGCGGGTATCGAAAGCCCCGACCAACCCGCATGCCGCGACGACCTCGCGCGACTTCGACGTTGCCAGCCTGTATGAGGGGCCGCTGCGGATCGATGCCGATAGCGAGGAGCCGGTGGCGCTGGATGAGAAGCTTCGCCAGGCCTACTTCTGGATCGTCAACAACGCGGTCATCAGCCCGCATTACGATGTGGAATATAACGACGGCCCGGCTGCGTCTTACCAGGTAGGCGACAGCCGGCGAACGTTGACCCTGCCTTCGGCGCAGAGCTATTCAAGCTACATCCTGGTTCCGCTGCTGACCTTCGCGACACGGCGCAAATGCCTGTTCGTCGGTGGGCCGGGGCGCGGCAAGACGGCGAGCGCGATCCTGATGGGCGTGCTCGCGGGTTATCCGCTGCGCGATGTGCGCCGCGCCATGCAGCACGGCCATCCGCAAATGACCATCGCCGACCTCCTCGGCAATCCGTTGCCTGCCGACCTGGTCGCCGCGCAGAGCATGGACGATATCCGTATCGCCTGGCGCAGCTGGCTGTCGATGCGGGTGAAAATCATCGACGAGTACAACCGCATTCCGACGCGGACGCAGAGCGCCCTGTTGACCGTCATGGGCGATAACTACGCCGAGGTGCTCAACCACATCTTCGAATGCCCGGACGCCGCCTGGTACCTCACCGCCAACGACGACCAGGGTGGCGGCACGTACCAGGTCATCGAGGCCTTGCGCGACCGTATCGACGTGGTCGTGCAGGCGCTGGCCTTCAATCCGCGATTCCTCGACGAACTGCTGGTCCGCATCGAAGGCGACGCGCATCCCGAGGAGATGATGCCGCCGGAGATCGTCTTCAGCGCCGCCGAGATCGACGTCATGACGAAGCGGATCCGGCAGGTCGAGGTACCCGTCGAGGTGCGTCGGCGACTGGAATTCTTTACCAGCCAGTTCGAGCTGATGGAACCGGCCGGCATGCAGTTCGAATACATGACCAAGGACACCGCACGGCTGGCCGGCGGCGACTGGCAGCGTATGGCCGCCGCCGATGACGGCCGCGATCGCCTGAAGGACCTGGGCTGCCAGACCCGTAACGGGTTGTCGGTACGCAACCTGATGACCTTGCTGGTCTATGCCAAGGCCATGGCCTTTTTCCGTGGCAACAGCGTCATCGCCCTGGAAGACCTGCGCCAGGTGCTGCCCTTCGTGCTGCATGACAAGCTGCAGCCGGATCTCGACGCACCGTTCTTCGCCTTGCCGGAGAACGCAGCCTATCGCACGGATTCGCTCAGCTGGCTGCGCCGCCTGTTCGATCTTTCCAATGCCGAGTACGACCGGCTCGACCTCGATCGCAACGATCCGGTTGGCGACCTGTCGGCCGAGTTCGCCCGGGGCCTTGACGGCGTCGGCGAACGCGATGCGCGCGCACGGCTGGCGAAGATCGAACACCTGGTCGAGCAGCGCGTCGCCGGGCGCAAGCTCTATGGTCATCTCTATGACGACCTGCTGAAACTGAAATACCTGCACCAGCGCTATACCAACTACCTGCAGTGGCTGCGCGCGCAGTGAGCACGGTCGGCAAGCCGCTGGCGGATATCCTGGCCGCCGGCCGCACGCGCTTCAACGCGCGCGCGGCCATGGCCGCGCAACGTTACCGCGGCTTCGACCCGGCCGCGTTCGCGACATTTCTTGCCGGGCCGGTCGATGCGGTGGTTGGCGCCGTCGCCTCCGTGGAAGCCGATCGTGTGGCGCCGGTGGCCGTGGCCGTCTACGACATCGCGCTGGACCTGGTCGGTCAGGGTCTCGCCGGTCCCACGGCGCGCGATGCCATCGTCGATCGCGCATGGACCTCGCTGGCATCGTGTCTGGCAAGGCTCATTGCCGCGGAGCCGGTGCAGGCGCTCGGTGCGATCACCAACGCGGTGCTCCAGCTGCGGAAATTCCCCGCGCTGCGTGTCGATGACTGGTTGTCCGGCATGGTCGCCGCGGCGCCCCTCGCCGATTCGGTAAGCGCGTTGCGCGGTGCGGGCCAGGTGCTTGCCTGGCGAGCCGGCATGGCGCACTTCCGCGAAGGCGCCTTGGGCGTCGCGACCTCCTTGCCGCGCGAACTGGCACGGGTCGTACTCGGCACCAGGGCAGAGGAGCCGCGGACGGCCATCGCGACGTTTCGCGCCGATCGCTGGTGGACTCCCGACGGTCGCCGGGAGCAAGGTGTGGAAGCGGGTGCCTTTACCGGTTTCGGCGGCCTTTTCGCCGAACCGCCGGTCCCCCGCGCCAGTGGCGCCGAGTTCGTGGTCCGCAGTGCGGATCGCCATTACCTGCTGGTAGCCGACGCTTACGGCGCGGTGCTCTTGCCGGCAGCGGTAGGCGATTTCGCGGCGGCTGACGCACACCCGCAGTCATGGAA
>DASYLE010000127.1:0-13992 GCA_036009745.1 Luteibacter sp.
CACGCCAGCTCACCCTCAGCCCCAGCACCGTGCGCACACATGTGGAAAGCGTCTTTCGTAAACTGGAATGTTCGACGCGTGCGACTGCCGTGCTCAAGGCGTCGGCGATGGGGATCATGTAAAGCCGCTCGCTCGTCATGCTGGCGCATTTCAATCAACGGCAAGACGGCGATGGGGAAGTCACCGCCTCAAAGGACTCGCGAACAGGGTTCGCTCCCACAGGAGCAGGTTGCGGCTAGCCTTGTGGGAGCAGGTTGCGGCTAGCCTTGTGGGAGCAGGTTGCGGCTAGCTTTGTGGGAGCAGGTTGCGGCTAGCCTTGTGGGAGCAGGTTGCGGCTAGCCTTGTGGGAGCGAACCCTGTTCGCGAGTCCTTTGGAGCCGGACCTTTCACGCTAGCCACCATAGATACACGGCGAACAGCCGGCACGCGATCGGGGTGGCCTCTTTGGGTTACTTTTCTGGGCCATTCCAGAAAAGTGACTCGGCCTCCGGCAGGAGGGCGAAACCACGGCGCCATAGGCGCCGACACGATCGCGAAAACGCCACCAAAGAACCAGGCCCCCATTCCGCCAAGCCCACATGAAACGTATCGCCGATCACGAGTCGGTCTCTGGCCTATCAGGTCACACGTCAGTGGCGACAACGGCCTGCACAAGTGACCCCAAAATTTCCCCGGACAGCAGTGGGCCTGCGCCGGCATGACGATCAAAAACGCGACGGCCTTGGGGGTCAGGCCACCAGTCGGCCCGAGGCCACCAGGTCGCAGACCTGCTTCACGTCACCGTCCATGGCCCGGTCCCGACGCATGAACGCGATGTGCTCGCGGATCGTGGTCAGTGCCTGGCGGACGGCGGTGCCGCCGTGGAAGTCGCTGGCTTCGGCCAGGGCCTTCATCAGCAGGCGCACTTCGGCCTCGAACTGGGCGTGATGCGGCGAATCCTCGCGCGGCGCGCCGGCGATCTTGGCGGCGAGCGCCTTCCAGTCGCCGCGCTTGGCCAGGTCGCGTGCCGCGTTGAGCATGTCCTGGCGGTATTCAAGGGCCTGTGCGGCGGTGTACAACTCCATGGCCAGCACGTAGCCGAGATCCTCGGTCATCTCGAGCACATGGCGCGCCTCGTTGGCGCCCATCGAGACATGGTCCTCGGCGTTCGCACTGGTCGGCACGGAATACACCGAGGCCGGGTGCGCGCGCGTGGCCAGGTCGTTGACCAGGGCGGCGGCGGTGTACTGCACGATCATGAAGCCGGAGTCGGTGGCATCCTCGTTGCCGATCAGGAAAGCCGGCAGGCCGTCGTTATTGGCCGGATCGACCAGCTTGGCCGTGCGCCGTTCGGAGATCGAGGCCAGCACCGGGATCGCCGCCTTGAGATAGCTCATCGCCAGGGCCAGCGGCATACCGTGGAAATGGCCGGCGGAAATCACCTGGTCCTCGATCACCTGCGCACCTGCCGCATCGGGGAACAGCAGCGGGTTGTCGGTGACGGCATTGAGTTCGATATCGAACACGCGGCAGGCCTGCAGCCAGGCATCGCGCACCGCGCCATGCACCTGGGGCGCACAGCGCAGGCAATACGCATCCTGCGGCTGGTGCTTCTTGCCGCCCTTGAACGGCAGGAAGCGGGCGTAGAACGCTTCCTTGCCATGGCGCTGGGTGGCCGGCACCCAGTCCCAGCCGATGTCGAAGCGATGCGCCTGCTCTTTCGGCTCACTCCAGCTGTCGGCCAGCCATGGCTTGAACCGCGGGACCAGGTGGTAGGCGATATCGGCCAGCGTGGAACCCTCCAGCAGACGCAGGAAGCCGGCGGCGGTTTCGACCTGCCCGGGATGGGGACGCAGCGCGTGCACTTCCGGCGCATAGGCCCGGGTGCGGCCAGCAAAGGCATCCAGCGTCATCGCCGCGGCGAGGTCGGCGGTTTTCAGCAGCATTTCGACGCGGTCGATGGCGAGCACACCACAGGCCAGCATCTGGGTGGTGCCGTTGTTCAGCGCCAGGCCTTCCTTGAAGGACAGCTTCACCGGGGTCAGACCGGCCCGCTCCAGCGCCTGTGCACCGGACAGGCGCTCGCCGCGATGGAACGCTTCGCCACCGCCGAGCAGGACGATGGCCAGGTGCGACAGCGGCGCCAGGTCGCCACTGGCGCCCACGGAGCCTTTTTCCGGAATGACCGGGATCACATCGCGGTTGAGCAGCTCGGCCAGCGCCTGCAGCGTGCTCACGCGGATGCCCGAATGGCCGCGCATCAGGGTATTCACCCGGATCGCCAGCATCGCGCGGACGACTTCGATCGAGAACGGCTTACCGACGCAGACCGCGTGGGTGATGATCAGGTTGTGCTGCAGCTCTTCCATCAGGCTGAGCTCATGCGCGGGTTTCGCGCCCGTTGCCAGTTCATCGCGTACACGGTGCGCGCCAAGCAGCTTGTCCGCATTGCTGCCAAAGCCGGTGGTCACGCCATAGATGGGCTCGCCACAGTCGACCTTTTCGGCGAGGAAATCGGCGGCACGTTGCACGCTGACCAGCTGTGCTTCGGCCAGCGTTACCCCGGCACCGTCACGGGCGATGGCGACGACGTCGGCACGCGTCAGGCTGCGGCCGTCCAGCACGATGGTCTTGGTAGTCATGGGTGTCTTGTCCACGCGATTACTGGTAGGTGATGGGTCGTCAGCGACGGGCCGTCGACGCCGACGCAGGGCGCGGCATGCAATGGACCACCGATTCGACGCCGGCCGGGTGCGCGCACTCGCCGAAGGGATTGCCGCGCGCGTTGGCAGCCAGTGGACTGGGCGTACCCAGTTCGTAGCTCCCGGCGCATTTGCGTATGGCCGCATCTTGCAACTGCTTGAGCAGGTCGCCGCTGGACGCGCCGCAATTGGCGATGCGGATGCGCCAGCGCTGCTCGCCGACACTGGACACCTGGGTCCAGTGATCCGAGCAACCGGCGACCAGCGCCAGGGCGCCGGCCGCCCACAGGGGGCCATGGCGCATGAACGGTCGGCGGATCATCTCAGCGGCCCACGGCGGCCTGCGCGAGTTCCACGCGCAAGGTCTTCACCAGCGCATCGCGGGCGACTTCGAACTGGTCCTCGCGACGCAGGTCCTTCACCGTCACCACGCCCTTGGCGATCTCGTCCTCACCGAGGACGAGGACAAAGCGGATGCCCGCGCGATCGGCGTACTTGAACTGCTTGCCGAGCTTGCCGCCCTCGAGCACGACTTCGGTGGCAATGCCCGCCTGGCGAAGCTCGGCGGCGACGGCGAGATAGACCGGCATCTGCGCCGCATCCATCTGGGTTACCAGCACATCCACCGTACTTTGCGCGACACCGACCAGGCCGGCATCGCGCAACTGCCAGAACAGCCGGGTCAGGCCGATCGAGATGCCGACACCAGGCAGGTGCGACTTGGTGTATTGGCCGGCGAGATTCTCGTAACGACCGCCCGAGCAGATCGAGCCGATCTGCGGGTGATCGTCCAGCGTCGTCTCGTACACCGTGCCGGTGTAGTAATCCAGGCCACGGGCAATCGACAGGTTGAGCACGAAGTGCGACTCGGGCACGCCGAAATCGCGAATCAGGGCGAGCACTTCCTTCAGCTCCGCCCTGCCCGCTTCGAAGGTTTCCGAGCCGCTGCCCAGCGCATCGAGTTTGGCGAACGCGTCGTCGACCGAGGTCGAGCGCACCTGGACGAACTCAAGGATCCGTGCGGCGACGTCGGCGGAAAGACCGAAGGCTTCGCCGGTCAGCGTGTCGCGCACGTAGTCGGCGCCGCGCTTGTCCAGCTTGTCGACTTCGCGCAGCACCAGCATCTGCTGCTCGGCGTCGACGACGCCGAGGTTCTCGAAGTAACCGCGCATCAGCCTGCGGTTGTTCAAGTGAATGGTGAAGGCGCCGATGTCCAGTTCGCGGAACACGCTGTAGATCACCGCGGGAATCTCGGCGTCGTAGCGCACCGACAGCGAGTCCTTGCCGATGACGTCGATATCGCACTGGTAGAACTCGCGGAAACGTCCGCGCTGGGCGCGCTCGCCGCGGTAGACGCGCTGCATCTGGTAGCGACGGAACGGAAAACTCAGGTCATGCTCGTGCTCGGCGACATAACGGGCCAGCGGCACGGTCAGGTCGAAGCGCAGGGCCAGTTCCGGCTTGTCGCCCTTGTCCGCCGCGCCAAGCGCGCCGGTGGACTGGACGAAATAGACCTGGCGCTCGGTTTCGCCGCCGGTCTTGGTAAGCAGGACGTCGCTGAATTCGATCACCGGCGTTTCCACCGGCAGGAAGCCGAAACGCTCGTAGTTGCGCCGGATGGTATCCAGCATGCGCTGGAAGGCGATCTGTTCGAGGGGAAGCAGCTCAAGCACACCGGGCATGGTGCGGGCCGAGGTCAGTGCCATGGGATCCTCTGGTACAAGGCAAAAAGCCGCGTTCGCGGCAGCCGCATAGCGTAACAGAACGCCCCGGGATCCTTCGCGGACGGGATCGACGGAAAATTCTTCGTCCAGCTGTTGCCAATTGGGCGAACGGTGATTAACATACGCGGCTCGCCGTCGGGGTGTAGCTCAGCCTGGTAGAGCGCTACGTTCGGGACGTAGAAGTCGCAGGTTCGAATCCTGTCTCCCCGACCAACGAGTTTCATTCGTTACATGAACGCCGGTTCCCTTTGGGAGTCGGCGTTTTTGTTTTTGGGTGGCTGGCGTGGACAGGGGGAGAGCTGAAGCGGACTCAGGTGACGCTACAGCCGACGTTTTTGGGAGTGACGGTTTCGTATAGGGTAGGATTGCTGGGCCCATCCATGGGCCCAGCCCTCCGCGCTGCGCGCTCCGGGGCCAACGCTTCGCGTTGTCCTAGTCGGTCCCGGCAACAAGTCGAACCGGAGGGTTCGTCCACCCTCTCTCTCCGCCAGATACGCAAAAAGCCCCCGTAGGGGCTTTTTGCGTATCTGGCGGAGAGAGAGGGATTCGAACCCTCGATAAGGCTATTAACCCTATACTCCCTTAGCAGGGGAGCCCCTTCGGCCACTCGGGCATCTCTCCGTGTTTTGTATCTCGTCACGCACACTTGCGACGAGCCGGCAAGAATACTTGCCAACGTGGCAATCGTAAAGCCTTAGTGATTGCCGTCGTTCTCGCCTTCGCCCTCGTGAGACGGATTGGCCGGATCGTTTTCGTTCTTGATCCGTTGATAGATTTCTTCGCGATGCACGGCGACGTTCTTCGGCGCATTGATACCGATGCGCACCTGATTACCCTTAACGCCCAGCACGGTGACGGTCACCTCGTCGCCGATCATAAGGGTTTCACCGACCCGGCGGGTCAGAATCAACATGATTGCTACTCCATAAAATCAGGTTTTGGCCTGCCACCAGAGCGAACTCACCCCGAGTGCACTTCGTCCTGGTGGATCGACGACTGTCCATATTAGGCGGACTCACCTTCCCGGCCCTTTCATAACCAGCAACCGCTAGGGTCAGCTGTTCCGACACGTCGCTAGATACGGCATCGACATTCGACTGATACTAGCCGAGCCAAACCAACCCGCGCAACGCAATAAGGCATCCGGGCTGCCTGCACTGTCCTTGGGGTTCAGCGAATGGGGTCCGCGTCACGCCTTCACGGCCCGGATCTGGGCGGCCACCCAGGCCGGAATTCCGGCCAGGATCGCCGGCAAGCCCGGCGCATCGATGCCGCCGCCCTGAGCCATATCGGGACGGCCGCCACCTTTGCCTTCGATACCGGCAGCCACGTGGGCGACCAGGTCGCCGGCTTTAACGCGGCCCAGGGCCGAACCGTTGACACCGGCGACCAGGGACACGCGCCCGTCGACCGCACCGGCCAGCACGATGGCGCAATCGCCCAGCTGCTGCTTCAGGCGGTCCACGCCATCGCGCAAGGCTTTCGCATCGAGCCCTTCCAGGCGCGCGGCGACAATCTTGATACCGTCGACCTCGACGGCCGATGTGGCCAGGTCCGCCGAGGCGGAGCCCGCGGCACGGGACTTCATCGAGTCCAGCTCGCGCTCGAGTTTCTTTTGTTTGTCAAGCAACTGGCGGAGCTTCTCGACCGCATCGTCGCCACTGGAGGAGAGCAGGCTGGCGAACTCAGCCAGGCGACGCTCCTCGTCGGCCACATAGGCCAGGGCGACCGCGCCGGTGAAGGCTTCGATACGCCGCACGCCGGCGGCGACGCCGGATTCGGCAGCGATCTTGAACAGGCCGATGTCGCCGGTGCGCGTGACGTGGGTACCCCCGCAGAGCTCGGTGGAGAATTCGCCCATGCGCAACACCCGTACTTCGTCGCCGTATTTCTCGCCGAACAGCGCCATGGCGCCGAACTCGATCGCCTCGTCGTAACCCATGTTGTGGATTTCCGCCGCCGCGTTGCGACGTACCTCGTCGTTGACCAGGCGTTCGACACGGGCCAGTTCGTCGGCGGTGACGGCCTTGAAATGCGCGAAGTCGAAACGCAGGCGATCGGGCGCGACCAGCGAACCCTTCTGGGTCACGTGGTCGCCCAGCACCGCGCGCAACGCCGCATGCAACAGGTGCGTCGCCGAATGATTGAGCACGATTGCCTGGCGCCGCGCCGCGTCCACCGCGGCGTGCACGACATCGCCCTTGCGTAGTGGAACGCTGCCGTTCCAGCGACCGAAGTGGCCGAAGAAGGCACCGCCAAGCTTGTGCGTATCGTCGACGGCGAACAGGCCGCCGTGGGCGGCCAGCGTGCCGGAGTCACCGACCTGCCCGCCCGACTCGGCATAGAACGGCGTGTGATCGAGCAGGACGATACCCTCGTCGCCATTGGCCAGCGCATCGACCTGGACGCCGGCGCGGACGATCGCGACGATCCTGGCGTCAGCTTTCTCCAGCGCGTCGTACCCGCTGAACACGGTCGGTGCCAGCGCACTGGCGACCTCGGCCGGCAACTGGCCCTTGGCCGCGAAGTTGCTGCCGGTGCGCCCGCGCTCGCGCTGCCTTTCCATGGCCTGCTCGAAGCCGGCCATGTCCACGGCCAGATCGCGCTCGCGGGCGATGTCGGCGGTCAGGTCGACCGGAAAGCCATAGGTGTCATAGAGACGGAATGCATCCTCGCCGGGAATCGTCCCGGTGGAGCGCGCCGCCACGTCGTCGAATACGCGCATGCCGTGCTCGAGGGTTTCACCGAAACGCTGCTCCTCGGTCCGCAGGGCCTGCTCGATGAAATCCTGCTTCTTCGCCAGATCCGGATACGCGGCGCCCATCTCCTCGACCAGCGGCGCGACCATCTTCCAGAAGAAATCGTCACGCACGCCGAGCATCCAGCCATGGCGCAAGGCGCGGCGGATGATCCGGCGCAGCACGTAGCCACGTCCCTCATTGGACGGCAGCACGCCGTCGACGATCAGGAAGGAACAGGCACGGATATGGTCGGCGATGACGCGCAGCGACTTATTCGCGAGGTCGGCACCGGTCAGCCTGGCCGCTTCGGCGATCAGGTGCGCGAACAGGTCGATCTCGTAGTTCGAGTGCACGTGCTGGAGCACGGCGGCCAGGCGTTCCAGACCCATGCCGGTGTCCACGCAGGGCGCCGGCAGCGGGCTCAGCGTGCCGTCCGGCGCGCGATCGAACTGCATGAAGACCAGGTTCCATATCTCGATATAGCGGTCGCCGTCCTCGTCCGGCGAGCCGGGAGGACCGCCGGCGACATCGGCGCCATGGTCGTAGAAGATCTCGGTGCACGGGCCGCAAGGACCGGTGTCGGCCATCTGCCAGAAATTGTCCGAGGCGTAAGGCGCGCCCTTGTTGTCGCCGATGCGGACGATGCGTTCGGCGGGAACGCCGATTTCCTTCTGCCAGATACCGTAGGCCTCCTCATCGGTCTGGTAGACGGTCACCCACAGACGGTCGGCCGGCAGCTTGAAGACGACGGTGAGCAGTTCCCAGGCGTAACGGATCGCATCGCGCTTGAAGTAGTCGCCGAACGACCAGTTGCCGAGCATCTCGAAGAAGGTGTGGTGACGAGCGGTATAGCCGACCGCGTCCAGGTCGTTGTGCTTGCCGCCGGCGCGCAGGCAGCGCTGCACATCGGCCGCGCGCACGTAGCCGGGCTTCTCGCTGCCGAGGAACACGTTCTTGAATGGCACCATCCCTGAGTTGGTGAACAGCAGGGTCGGGTCGTTGGACGGCACCAGCGACGCCGAGGGCACGATGGTGTGGTCCTTGGAGCGGAAGTAATCGAGGAAGGTCGAGCGGATTTCGGCGGTTTTCATGAAGATCGTGGCGTCTATGCTGCGAAAGTCAGCCCTGCCGGGGCGACGCCATGGCCCGGAATCCTGTCTCAGGATCCCCTATTCGTCGGCAGCGTCGTCCACATCGGCGTGGGTAAGAGGACGTACTGTGGCGGCGCTGAAGCCACGGCGCAAGAGGAACTGCGCACGACGCACCCTTTCGCCGGGGTCCGCGCTGGGCCGCCCGTAGCGTCGTTCCAGCAGATGGGCGGCGATGGCGGGCCAGTCGGCCTCGGCTTCGTCGAGCAGCCGCCGGATCTCCTGCTCGCCAATGCCCTTGCTCTTCAACTCCATACGGATGCGCATCGGCCCGTAGGCCTGGGCGATACGGCTGCGTACCAGCATCT
The DNA here is from genome assembly GCA_036009745.1 of Luteibacter sp. GTDB lineage: Bacteria > Pseudomonadota > Gammaproteobacteria > Xanthomonadales > Rhodanobacteraceae > Luteibacter. The sequence goes on from DASYLE010000127.1 coordinate 8,603, forward strand.
CGCCGAAGCGGCTGTCATCCTGGTAACCCTCGTCGCCCAGGCGGGCGACGGCTTCGGCGGCCTCGTCACGGTCGAACCCGCCGCGGCCGAGCTTCATGCCCAGTTCGCGGCGGGAATGTTCGCGTCGCGCAAGCAGGCCGAGCGCCTTGTTATAGGCGCTCGGCTTGGGTTTTTCAGGCTTTTCCCGCTTCATCGGCCTACCGTGGATCAGACCTCTTCGAGCTCTTCCTCGGCGGCCGCCGCGGCCTTCGAACCGCTGGGCTTGGCCAGCAGGCGTTCGCGCAGCAGCGCGTCGACCTCGTTGGTGATGGCCGGGTTGTCGCGCAGGAACTGGCGCACGTTTTCCTTGCCCTGGCCGATGCGGTCGCCCTTGTAGCTGTACCAGGCGCCGGACTTGTCGATCAGGTTCTCACGCACGCCGAGTTCGATGATCTCGCCTTCGCGCGAGGTGCCCTCGCCGTAGAGGATCTCGAATTCGGCCTGGCGGAAGGGCGGCGCGACCTTGTTCTTGACCACCTTGACGCGGGTTTCCGAACCGATCACCTCATCGCCCCGCTTCACCGCGCCGATCCGGCGGATGTCCAGGCGGACCGAGGCATAGAACTTCAGTGCGTTACCGCCGGTGGTGGTTTCCGGGCTGCCGAACATCACGCCGATCTTCATGCGGATCTGGTTGATGAAGATGACCAGGCAGCCGGATTTCTTGATGTTGGCGGTGAGCTTGCGCAGCGCCTGGCTCATCAGGCGGGCATGCAGGCCGACGTGCGAATCGCCCATCTCGCCTTCGATTTCCGCCTTGGGCGTCAACGCGGCCACGGAGTCGATCACGACCACGTCGACCGCGTTGGAACGGACCAGCATGTCGGCGATTTCCAGGGCCTGCTCACCGGTATCCGGCTGACTGACCAGCAGGTCCTCGACGTTCACGCCGAGCTTCTCGGCATAGCTCGGGTCGAGCGCGTGCTCGGCGTCGACGAAGGCCGCCGTGCCGCCGTTACGCTGGCAGGCGGCGATGACCTGCAGGGTCAGCGTGGTCTTGCCCGAGGATTCCGGACCGTAGATCTCGACGACGCGGCCGCGCGGCAGGCCGCCGATACCGAGTGCGATGTCCAGGCCGAGCGAACCGGTCGACACCGTCTCGATGGCGTCGTCGGCGCGATCACCCAGACGCATGACGGCACCCTTGCCGAACTGCTTTTCGATCTGGCCGAGGGCACTGGCGAGGGCCTTGCGCTTATTGTCATCCATCGTCTTGGGTCCGCTTTGATGTGTAGGTTTGTATCTTGCCCGGACGTCGTCTCAGGGACTGCGATCCAGCCAGACATGTGTAGGGGCGCATCCATAGCGATGCGTCAGGGCAAGTATCCCATGAGGTTCGGGTCGCTGGAGGAGCCATTCAACCTTTCAGGGTCTCGCATATCCCAACAAGCGCGGCGGCCACTGTCTGTCGGCGCACCGCCTCGCGATCGCCGTCAAAATGGAAGAGCTTCGCGTGGGCATAGGCGCCACGCCGCTTCCATCCGATCCATACCGTACCGACCGGCTTCTCCGGCGTACCGCCCGAGGGCCCGGCAATCCCGGTCACCGCCACGGCCATACCGGCGCCGAAGCGCGCCAGCGCGCCGGAAACCATTTCCATCGCGGTCTGCTCGCTGACCGCGCCGCTGGCCTCGAGCGTGCGGGGGTTCACCCCGAGCAAGGCCTCTTTGGCGCCATAGCTGTAAGTAACCACCCCGGCATCGAACCAGGCCGAGCTCCCGGCAAGGTCGGTCAGCACCTTGGCGATCCAGCCGCCGGTGCACGACTCGGCCGTGACCACCATCAGCCGCTGCTCCTGGACGATCGTCGCCACCTGGGCAGCGAGCTCGGTGAGCTCGGCATCGGTGGGAATGGAGGCAGGCTCCATGGGTACTCCGGCGTTCATGGGAACGACACGTTCTACTCTTTCCCGCCGGGGAGGCCAAGACTTGACCTCCCCGTTAAAACCCTTACCCGAAGGCGGCCTCCCTGCCGCCGATCGACGTCCTTACCAGCTGAACCCGCCGCCGACACCGACCGTGCTTTCGGAACCGGACATCGACGCGCCGACCGAGATGCTGGCGCGATTCTGGTTGAAGGCCCGCTGGTAACCCACTGAAAGCGCGGACTCACCACCGTAGTTGCCGGCACCGACACCGACCCGGTTCTCGCCGGACAGGCCGCCGGTATTGGCGGTCATCTGCGACATCGCCGTGCCCATCGCACCGACCCGGTCCAGGCGCTGGTTGACGCTGTGGAACTGGTCGGCGACCTGGCCGCGGAAGGCATCGAAGTCACTGCTGCTGACCGTATTGCCCAGCTTGCTGTCGGTATAGGCCTGGGCCGCACCGAGCGTCGTCCTGTCGCCGGCATCGGCATAGGTCTTCGCTGTGGTCAGGGCATCGTCAACCTGGCCCACGGTCGCCGCATCGGTCGCCGCCGTGCCAGCCGCCACATTGGTCACGCGCCGCTGCTGCGCCGCGCTACCTACCGAGACGGTATTGGCCTGGTCGGCCACCGAACCAGCGCCGAGGGCGACGCTGTTGACGCCGGTCGCCGCGGCACCTTGCCCGATCGCCTGGCTGACCGCGCCACCAGCCGCCGCCGGCGCGCCCTGCGCGGCAGGTGCCGGGGTCGTGGCAGTGGCGACGACATTCGTTGCTGCATTCGACACCTGCGTTGTGGCAAGCGGTGCACTGGCGTTGTTCGTCGCAAACGAACTGACCGAGGCATCCGCTACCAGCCGGCCCTTGCCGCCGCCGTTCTTGCTGCCGCCCTTGTCACCCTTATCGCCCTTGCCACCCTTTCCGTCACCGTTGCCCTTGCCGCTGTTGCCATCCTTGTCGTCGTCCTGCAACTGGGCGACATCCTGCTTGATGTCGTTGATGCTGCGCATCGCGCCATTCAACGCACCATCCACCGCACCCAGCGCATCGCCGACATTGTTGTAGCTGCCGCCCTGGATGCGATAAGTCGGCCCGACGAAACCGGCCGGGGTCATCGTCGCACCGCCACCCATCGCGCTGGCCACGGCATCGCCGAGGCTGGCGTACTGGCTGCCGAAGACACCGCTCAGGCCCGAGACGGCATTGTTCAACTGACGCACGTTGACCGCGTCGGTGTTCTCCGAGCCGGCGGCGACGTTGGCGATCTGCCGCTCCTTGCCCGCGCTACCTACCGAGACGGTGTCCTTGCGATCGGCCAGCGATCCTGCACCCAGTGCCACGCTATTGGCCTTGCTGGCCTCGGCGCCATCGCCGATCGCGGTGCTGTTGTTCTTGCTCGCTACCGCATTGGCACCGATCGCGACGCTGTTCTGCGCAGACGCCCAGCTCGAGTCACCGATGGCGATGGCTTCCGGCCCATAGGTGCCACCTGCGCCATCACCGGTCTGCGCCAGATTGCCGATGGCGATGCTGTTGTCGCCCTGGCCGTAGCTGCCCGTCCCCATCGCGATCGCATTGACACCGATCGATTGCGCCTGGAAGCCGACCGCCACGCTATTGGTCCAGTAGGCATGCGACAGGTAACCGATCGCGGTATCGCCATCGTTTTCCGAGCGTGCCAGCGCACCGACGGCGGTGGCGCCCGTGCCGAACGTGCGTGCGCCCGCGCCCACGCTGACGCCTTGCGCGCCTGCACCGGCGAAATAGCCGATCGCGGTGCCGTAGTCCTGGTAGTCGAACGCGGCCGCGCCGACGACGGTCGAACCGGTACCCATCGCGAAGGCGTTGCTGCCACTGAGCGTATCGACACCGCCGATGGCGACACTGTCGACACCGCCGGCATTGGCCGCCGTGCCCATGGCCACGCCGAACTGGCCGCTGGCCTGCGCCTGGTAACCCACCGCCTGGGCATAGTCCGCGCTGGCGTTGCTGTACGCGCCTATCGCCATGGTGCCCTGCGCGGAGGCCGAGCTCTGGAAGCCGGCGGCCGTCGCCTGCACACCGGAAGCCTGCGCCAGATTGCCTACGGCGGTGCTGGCGTCGTTCGCCTGGGCGCCGCCGCCGACCGCGGTGGCATAGGTACCGGCCGTGGTCGACTGCAGTACCGGGTTACCGTCGGGCCCGAGCACGGGTGCGCCGGTGACCGGGTCGATCTGCACGCTCTGTCCGCCGATCGCGGTGGAGGACTCGCCATTGGCCTGCGAACCCGCGCCATAAGCGGCCGAATGGACACCCGATGCGCTCGCACCGTAACCGCCGGCCGTGGCGTAATCGGCATTGGTGTTGGCACCGCTGCCGAACGCCGAGGACCCGACGCCTTGCGCGATCGCGCCGGCGCCTACCGCCGTGCTGTTGTCGTCGAAGGCCACCGCACCCGCACCGAAGGCCGCGCTCTGGTTGCCGTTGGCAATGGCATTGGAACCGGCCGCCACGGCCTGGTCCCCGACCGCCGAGGCGTCATCGCTGCCGTCACCGGCGCCATTGGCCTTGAGGTAATGCGAAGCCGTAGTCGCACCGGATGCCACTGCATTCAACTGGTCGACATTGACCGCATCGGTGCCTTCCGTGCCTGCCGCCACGTTGGTGATCTGGCGTTCGTTGCCGGCACTGCCTACCGATACCGTGTTGGCACGATCAGCCACGGACAGGGCACCCAGGGCCACCGAATTGGCGCCGTCCGCTTCGCTCGCGGTGCCCAGGGCAGTGGTATTGGAGCCTGTCGCCCAGGCGCCGGCGCCGAACGCGGCCGACTCGAAACCGGTCACGTTGACACCGCGGATCACGGTCGGGCCATCGTAGATACCGCCAACGCCGACCGAGGACTGCGTCGCCACGTTCGACAGGCCGCCGATCGCGATGCCGTGCAGCGCACCGGCTCCTACGTTGGCGAACGGTCCGATCGCGATCGCATTCTGGTCGCCCGCATGCGCGAACGAACCGAACACGACCGAGTTGGCCGCACCCGCCGCCACCGACGCGTCCACGCCCATCGCGATGGAGCTTCCCGCGCCGTCGCCGATCGTGGTGAAGAAGCCTGCCGCGATGCTGTTGTACGCGGTGCTGCCGATCACCGATGCGCCACCCAGGGCCACCGAATTATCCGACCCGGCCACGGAGTTGGCGCCGATCGCCGTGCTTGCGGCACCGGTCGCGATGCTGTTCTGGCCGACGGCCACACCACCAACCCCGGCCGCCTGTGCGTTGTTGCCGTAAGCCGCGCTCCCGCTAGCCGACGCCGACGCACCGTAGCCGGCGGCGATCGCGTAATCGGCATTGGTGTTCGCGCCGCTACCGATCGCCGAGGAACCGACGCCCTGCGCAATCGCATTGGCGCCGACCGCCGTGCTGTTGTCGTCGAAGGCCACCGCGTTCGCACCGACCGCCGAACTTTCGGTGCCGTTGGCGATCGCATTCAGGCCATTGGCC
>DASYLE010000128.1:0-6385 GCA_036009745.1 Luteibacter sp.
CCATTCAAGCCCAGGCGGACGCCGCCGTGACCGCGAGGGGCGTGAATGCAGCGCCCTGCTTTTTGCTCTTCGCTCTTGATCGTCATACCAGCGCAGGCTGGCTCGCACCTGCAGGAGCAGGGGCGAACGGCGAAGCCGGCCCCGAAGGGGTGAGTGCCATGGATGGCACGAATCATCCAGTGGCCCCAGTGATGGGTGGTCGCCACTGGACCCCGGCCTGCGCCGGGGTGACGGTGGGGGAGATGGGTGCCGCGCCTTGCTTTGTGCTTCGCTCTTGATCGTCATACCAGCGCAGGCTGGTATCCAGTGGCCTCAGTGTTCGGTGGTCGCCACTGGATTCCGACCCGACTCGAGTCGGGGTGACGTAGAGGCCAGGACATTCTTCGCGCCTGCAACGAAACGCGTGATACTCCCCGTCGACCGTCAGGCGCGTGGGATGCGCGCCTCTTCGCCCGGGATACGAGGGGACTCGCCATGGCCTTGTTCGAGAGCATGCTCGTGCTCGCTCTTATCGCGACCATCATGTTGCAGGTGTCGCGTGGACTCGATGTCCCATATCCGGCCGTGCTCGCGGTGGCCGGTGTGCTCGTGGCGGTGTTCCCCTGGGTGCCGGATATCCGTTTCGACCCGCGCCTGGCGCTGGCGCTGTTCATCACGCCGGCCCTGCTGGATTCGGCCTACGACATGCCCCTGCGCACCCTCAGGCGTTACTGGGTGCCCCTGGTCCTGTTGGCCGCGGTCGCGGTATTGCTGACCACCGCGGCGGTCGCCTGGATCGGTGTGGTCCTTGCGGGGTTGCCGGTGGCGGCCGCGATCGCCCTGGGGGCGATCGTCGCGCCGCCGGATGCCGCGGCCGCGGCGGCAATGTTGAACAAGCTGTCCCTGCCGCGCGCCACGGTGAAGGTGCTCACCGCCGAAAGCCTGCTCAACGATGCGGTCGCCCTGCTGATCTTCGCCGCGGCGGTGTCCGCGGCGCAGACCCCGGGGCATGGCACGGGCATCTCGCCGATGCTCGCGCTGGCGGCACCCGGAGGATTGTTGATGGGTTACCTGGCAGGCCGGATCTACATCGTGCAGGCGGTCAAGCTGGCGGGAACACTTGGTGGCACGCTGTTCGAGTTCGTCGCCACCTTCGGCGTCTGGGTGATCGCCGAGCGCATGCACCTTTCGGCGATCCTCGCCGTGGTTGCCTATGCGATGACCGTGGCGCATTTCATCCCGTCGCGTCAGTCGGCACAGGATCGTGTGCATTCTTACGCGGTGTGGGCCGCAGCGGTGTTCTTCCTCAACGTGCTCGCCTTCCTCCTGCTCGGCCTGCAGGCGCGTTCCATCGTCAATCGTCTGGATGCGACCGAACTCTGGCGCGCGCTTGAATTCGCCGGTGTCGTGGTCGCGGTGGTGATCGGCGTACGCATTGTGTGGATCCTTGGCTACAACCTGGTCGCCAACCGCTTCGGCTTCCGCCTGGGCAACGAGCGACCGCCGTCGTTCAACCAGGCACTGGTGGGTTCATGGTGCGGTATGCGCGGATTGGTCACCCTGGCCACGGCACTGGCCCTGCCCGAGAACTTTCCCTCGCGCGACCTGATCGCGCTGAGTGCCTTCGCGGTGGTGCTCGGCACGCTGGTGCTGCAAGGACTGACCCTGGGGCCGCTGATCCGGCGCCTGCGTTTCACGCCCGACGATTCGTTCGAGCGCGAGCTTGCCGCGGCGCGTATCGAGCTGATCGATGCGGCGGTCGCCAGCCTGGACGGTAAGGAGGACAGGGCCTCGAAGCAGTTACGCGGCGAATACCTCGCGGCGCGCCAGCTTACCGTCGAAGGTCATGATGCGAGCGACACCTCGCCGCTGGACTCGCTGCGCCGTCATGCGATCGCCGCCAAACGCGAACGCCTGAAGACGCTGCGCAAGTCCGAGCATATCGAGGACGACGTGTTCCACGCGCTGGAAAACGAGCTGGATTACGCCGAACTCGCCGCGACTTCGAGCGAGCGGATCGAGATCGTCGAAGGCTGAGCATCGAGCGCGGCAGTATGATGGCTCTTTCCTAAGGCGTCGCCAGGCGCCATCGCGAACCCGGGAGCACGATCATGGCCATGCGTATCCTCGTTGTCGGTGCCGGCGCTGTCGGCGGTTATTTCGGCGCGAGGCTTGCCGACGCCGGCCGTGACGTCACCTTCCTGGTCAGGGCGCGACGCGCGGCCGAGTTACGCGACGAGGGGTTGCAGGTCGTCAGTCCGCATGGCGATCTGCGCATCGAGCCGGTGTTGCGCATCGCGGACCAGCTCAACGAAACCTATGACGTCGTTTTCCTCAGTGTGAAGGCGTACACGCTGGATCAGGCGATCGGGGATTTTGCGTCCGCGGTCGGCAAGGAAACGATGGTCTTGCCCATGCTCAATGGCATGCGCCATATGGATGCACTGAAAAACCGCTTCGGTGCGCACAACATCATTGGCGGCGCCTGCCGCATCGCTTCGGAACTGGATGCCACGGGACGCGTCGTGCAGTTGAATCCGATGCAGGAAGTCCTCTACGGTGAACTGTCGGGCGAGGTGACACCGCGTATCGAGGCCTTGCACGCAACGATGAGTGGCGCGGGCTTCGACGCGCATATCGCCGCGGACGCCAGGCAGGCCATGTGGGACAAGTGGGTGCAGCTTGCGGCGCTGGGCGCGATCACCAATCTGTTTCGCGGCTCGGTTGGCGACGTCACCGCGGTGGCCGACGGGCGGGATCTGGCGAATGCGATCATTACCGAATGCGCGACCATCGTTCGCGCCTGTGGCCAGCCATCGGCGGACGAGTTCATCGAGGCGCAGCGGCGTGCGATGACCAAGGAAGGCTCGTCGTTCACCTCGTCGATGTTCCGCGACCTGAAGAAGGGCCAGCCCGTCGAGGCCGAGAGCATCGTTGGCGACATGGTCGCGCGGGGCAGGGCGCACGGCATTGCCGCGCCCTTGTTGACCGCCGCGGCGGTCAACCTGCGGGTGTACCAGCGTTCGCTGGCCTCATGAAAACAGGGCCCGGCCGGTTGCCGGCCGGGCCCTTTCATCGCATCAGTTCAGCTCTTCGAGCGACTGGTCACGCTCGATCTTGTAGACCTTGGCCGGCGGCTTGGTCGACTTCAGCATCTTCAGCTTCAGCGCGCCTGCCTGCTGGCAGGCAGTGACGCCACCGACGAACACGCCGCCCTGGTCGCACTTCCACTCGTAGAAGCTGGCGATGCCACCGGCAAGCTGCAGGCTGTAGTCCGTGCTCTGCGCAGCCGCGTCGAAGGGAATGCCGGCTTCCTCGTTCTGGAACCAGCGCATCCATGCCGGCGAGCCGACCGGGGGCACCTTATCCTTGGCCTGGAAAGTCGGATTCATCGGCGAAAGCTGCGGCGCCTCGGAGGTCATATGGCAGCTCATGCACGAGCTGACCGGATTGTCGACGGGACCGTCAAGTCGGCCATTCCAGCCCAGGTGGGTGGCCGGCAGTTCCGGCTTCGCATTGATCGCCGTCTGCTTCAGGTCCGGGTTGATCTTCGTGACCGACGGCTGCTTGTTGGTATACGTGTCGCCGGTGTCTTCCGGATCGTTACCCCACATGACGCCGACGGGCACCAGGTTGTCCCAGCCGGGCTTGCCGGTGACCGCGCCGTTGTACTGGAAGGTGCCGAAGATCCAGCCGGTACCCGGCACGCGCGAATCGCGTACGGCAAAGTCCATCTGGATCAGCGCGACCGGCTTGATCGAGCGATTCGCCGAATTGTAGTTGTCGGTGATGTACGCCTGCCACAGGACCGGATTGACCAGGAAAGGCACCTCGCTCTGGACCACATCGACAAACAAGGGTTTGCAGACCACGGTGCCGTCGTGGAAGCTGTTCGGCTTCGAGGTGAACGATGGATCCGGATTTTGCGGATTCTTCCAGACCTGGCCGATCGTGTACGCGCCGATATCGTTATACACGCCCACGGCGAACGTCTGCCCGGCGGTGACCTGGGTCGGCGCAAGCTGCAGTTTCTGGACCTGGGCTTCCTTGGTCAGGCCGTGGATGCCTTCGCGACCGGCCGGGCCGTAATGCTGCCAGGGCATGTGGTACCAGGGGCGGACTTTGTTGTCCTGTTCGTACCAGTCACTCTCGACATTGCCTTCGAGGCAGTATTGCTTCACTGCCTCGACATACGGACGCCAGGTCTCGAAGTCGTTGCTGAGCGGGCTCGGCAGCTGCTTGAAGAACGCCGGCTTGCCGGTCGGCAAGGTCTGCGGGTAGGTCTGGCTGAGCTGGAAGATCTTTCCGGTATAGCTGGCCGGCGGCTGGTAGCCGAAGTCCGGAAACGTGCCGGCGCTGGCGGCGCCGCTCAATAACGCGAGCGCGGCGAAAGCGCCGAGCGTCCTGCCTCTGACGATATGCATGGAATCCCCCTGTCTGGATCGTTACCCCCTCGGGGTAACGAAAGCGATGACGATCACCGCGCGGCATGATGGGGCCAGCGCCCCCTTGGCGCGCAAGGCCGTTCTTGTAGGGGAATGCCTCGTCGTCTGTAGGGGAATTCCTAGGACACCCGCCTCAGCCCGGATCCTCGAGGGTAAAAAGGTCCGCTTTGTCGTCATAAGCAAAATATTCCGCATAGCGCGCCCAACTGGTTACCGCCTTGACGGTGTCCGCGGCATAGGCTTCGGACATGCCGTCCTCCAGTTCGTCGCGGAACCGCCGCGCCGGTGCACGATGCGTCCGCCGCTCGTCCAGTACATGGCGGATATGCGCGGCGAGCGGCACGTAGGCGGCCAGGTGTTCGGCGAACAGCTGCTTGCGCTGGTCGGTCTCGCTTTCGGCAAAGCGCAGCCCGGCGGCGCTCAAGTGGATGTCGCCGCCGGCCAGCTCGGCAAAGCGCAGCAGTTGCAGCGTCTCGGCGATCGGGAACAGGTCGTCGATCTCCAGTTGGAGGCTGGCCGCGAGGGGCGACAGGTTGGCCCGTCCGCCATAGGGCTCGGCCGCGACGGTTTCGATCAGGCCGGCCAGCCGGTTGGTCGAAACCCGCGGCAGGACCATGCCGATGCCGCTGCCCGGGATGCTGCCTTCGCGTGGCGGTGCATCGGGTTGGGCGGTCATCCGTGCATAGATGTCCTCGACCAGGGCACGGAACGCAGGCGCCAGCCGGTTGCGCGGCTGCGTCAGGTTCACCGCGATCTCGCCGATCACCCGGCCGGGGTTGGAGCCGAAGATGACGATGCGATCGCACATCAGCACCGCTTCCTCGATGTTGTGCGTCACCATCAGGATCGACTCGATCGGCATGCGGCCTTCGGCCCACAGGTCGAGCAGGTCGGTGCGCAGGGTCTCCGCGGTCAGGACATCGAGCGCCGAGAATGGCTCGTCCATCAGCAGCAGCCGTGGGTGCACGACCAGGGCACGGGCCAGGCCAACCCGTTGACGCATGCCGCCGGACAGCTCCTTCGGGTACGCGCTCTCGTAGCCGTCCAGGCCGATCAGGTCGATCGCGGCCAGCGACCGCTTGCGCCGCTCGGCGGGGGCGACGCCTTTCGCCTCGAGTCCGATCTCGACGTTCTGCAGCACGGTCAGCCACGGGAACAGGGCGAAGCTCTGGAAGACCAGGGCCATGTCGTCCGGGGTGCAGGTGACCGGAACGCCGTGGAACTCGATGCTGCCCCGGCTCGGCCGGATCAGCCCGGCGATCGCACGCAACAAGGTCGACTTGCCGGAGCCGGAACGGCCGAGCAGACCGACGATCTGGCCGGGATACAGGGACAGGTCGACGTCGTCGAGAACGACCAGCGGCGCAGCGCTGCCATTGTCGTAAACCTGGCGTACGCCCCGCACGGAAACGAGCGGCGTATCGCGATGGATCGCTGGGGAATACATATCGAAGTCCGGGTTGTCGTCAGTCCAGCCGAAGGCGACGCTCGGCGAACCGGTAGAGCCGACGCCATACGGCGCGGTTGAAGAGGGTGACGAAGAGCGACATCACGGCGATGCCGAGCACCACGCGTGGCAGGTCGCCCGCCGCGGTGGCCTTGCCGATATACGAGCCCAGGCCATAGGCCTCGACATGGGTATGGCCCCAGCTGGCCAGCTCGGCGACGATGCTGGCGTTCCACGAGCCGCCCGACGCGGTCAGCGCGCCGGTGACGTAGTAGGGGAAGATCGCCGGCAGGATCACCCGGAACCACCACGTCCACGAGCGCAGGCGGTAGACCGCCGCCGCTTCGCGCAAATCGGTGGGAAAGGCGCTGGCGCCGGCGATCACGTTGAACAGGATGTACCACTGGGTGCCGAGGATCATCAGCGGCGACAGCCAGATGTTCGGGTTGGCGCCGGTCGCGACGATGGCGATCACCGCGAACGGGAACAGCACGTTGGCCGGGAATGCGGCCAG
>DASYLE010000129.1:0-5194 GCA_036009745.1 Luteibacter sp.
GCCGGCGATCACGTTGAACAGGATGTACCACTGGGTGCCGAGGATCATCAGCGGCGACAGCCAGATGTTCGGGTTGGCGCCGGTCGCGACGATGGCGATCACCGCGAACGGGAACAGCACGTTGGCCGGGAATGCGGCCAGTAACTGCGCCACGGGCTGCACGCGTTGCGCTACACCCGGGCGCAACCCGATCCACACGCCGATGGGCACCCAGATCAGGCTGGCCAGCACGATCAGGACGACGACGCGAAGCAGGGTCGCCAGTCCGCCGCCGAGTGCGGCAAGCAGGTCGTCGACGGTCAAAGTCTGTCGTGCATATGCGAACGCGGTCCACGCGCCCCAGGCAGCGAGCGCCAGGACCAGGCTGGCCCAGATGCGATCGCCACGCTTCGTTTCCCTCGACACGGGCATGACGGTGCGTCGTGGACGACGGCGTGCGCGCATCAGCATGAGCTGCTGCCACACCCAACCCAAAGGCAAGGTCAGCCGCTTCAACAGGCGGGTGTGCCGGATCAGCTCATAGACCCATGACCGGGGGCGGTCGGCGCCCGCGGTCTGTTCGAAACGGAACTTGTCGGCCCAGGCGACGATCGGCCGGAACAGCAGCTGGTCGTAAAGGACGATGACGATCGCCATGGTCAGCACCGCCCAGCCGACCGCGGCGAAACGTTGCTCGCCGATCGCGCGTGCGAGATACGAACCGATGCCAGGCAGTTCGACCGTGGTGTTGCCGACCGTGATCGCCTCGGAGGCGACCACGAAGAACCAGCTGCCCGACATCGACATCATCATGTTCCAGACCAGCCCCGGCGTCGCGTACGGCGCTTCGAGCCGCCAGAAACGCTGCCACGCGGAAAAGCCGAAGCCGCGGCTGACCTCGTCCAGGTCGCGTGGCACGGTGCGCAGCGACTGGTAGAACGAGAAGGTCATGTTCCACGCCTGGCTGGTGAAGATGGCGAAGATCGCCGCGCATTCCGCGCCCAGCTGGCTTCCGGGAAACATGCCCATGAAGAAGGTGACGGTGAAGGTCAGGAAACCGAGCACCGGCACCGATTGCAGGATGTCGAGCAGGGGCACGATCAGGAGCGCGGCGCGGCGGCTCTTCGCCGCCAGCGTCGCCACCGTGAAAGTGAACAGCAGGGAAGCGACCATCGCCGCGAGCATGCGCAACGTCGTGCGCAATGCATACTCGGGAAGCCTTGCCGTCTCCAGCGACAACGGCGAGCGGGCGAGCGTCGCCAGTGGCGCGTGCATGCCGGCGGCACCATGCACCAACAGTACGCCCGCGGCGAGCATCAGGGCAAAGGCGGCCAGGTCATAGGGATTCGGCGCGATACGCTCGCGAACGAGCGAGGCCATGGCACCCTGGGCATGGCGTTGGCGATGCACGAAAGCCATGGCGTCCTCCGCCGGATATTTCGACGCCGCGTCACGCCGGCGGTATCGAATGGGAAAACCGGGACGCAATGATCCCCGGCGCGATCCTTGTGGTATCGGCCTGAGGTAGGTGTCCGTGGGATGGTTCCGGCCGCTGACCGGACTCGCGACAAGTATAGGGAGGGCGTTGCGTCCTACAAGAAAATTTCCCGTAAATTCGCCGGCGCAGCGGACTGTTGCACAATGGCGACCCGCATCCCGCGCAAGGCCATCGCGTGCTCCTGAAAACAGTCGCCCTGTTCGTGGCAACCGCGCTGGCGGAAATCGTCGGCTGCTACCTGCCGTATCTCTGGTTGAGGAAAGCGGGCCCGATCTGGTTGCTCGTTCCCGCCGCCGCCAGCCTGGCGGTATTCGCCTGGTTGCTGACCTTGCACCCGACCGCGAGCGGTCGCGTGTATGCCGCCTATGGCGGCGTCTACGTCGTCACCGCCCTGGTCTGGCTGCGCTTTGTCGACGGCGTGAAGCTGTCGGTCACTGACTGGTTGGGGGCGGCGATCACCGTGGTCGGCATGCTGGTGATCGTTTCCGGGTGGGGTGCGCGAACCTAGGGAGCCTTTAGTGCAGTTTTAGTCGCGGCACCGTGCGACGGCCCAGGCGATCCATCAGCATGAGCAGGCCCGTTCGCACATACCCGTAAAGCGCCTGCTGATGCATGCGATACAACGACAGATAGAAAAACCTGGCCAGCCAGCCCTTGACCGTCACGCTGGCGCCGGTGCCGCCGATCAGGTTGCCGATCGTGTTCGAGCGGGACAGCGAGACCAGTGAGCCATGGTCGCGGTAGCGATATGTCCCGACGGCTTGCCCCTCCAGTCGACGGGGGAGCATCGTGGCTAGGAATGAGGCCTGTTGATGCGCGGCCTGTGCGCGTGGCGGTACGAGGACCGTGGCGCCTTCGGCGATGGGGCAGGCGGCGCAGTCGCCCAGCGCGAAAATATCGTCGTCATGGGTTGTCTGCAAGGTGGAGCGGACCACGAGCTGGTTCAGACGGTTGGTTTCCAGGCCGTCCAGTTCGCGCAATATCGCTGGCGCACGGATGCCGGCTGCCCAGACTTTCAGCGTGGCCGGGATCAAGTTGCCGGTGGCGGTACGCAAACCGTCGGCGGTCACCTCGCTGACCTGGGTCGTCGTCAGCACGTTCACGCCAAGCTTCGTCAGCTCCGCGCGGGCGAACGCGCTGATCGCGTCGGGCAGGGCGGGCAATAGTCGGGGTCCGGCTTCGACCAGGGTGATGCGTAGGTTGTCCGGGCGGACACCTTTGAGGCCGTAGGCCGACAGTTCCGTCGCCGTGTTGCGCAACTCCGCCGCGAGCTCGACGCCGGTCGCGCCGCCGCCGACGATCGCGACGTCGATCATGGTGTCTTCCCGCTCGCTGGCATGCGCCCGGAGATAAGCGCCGAGCAGGCGGCGATGGAAGGTCGCCGCTTCGCGTGGCGCGTCCAGCGACACGCAGAATTCGGCGACACCGGCAATGCCGAAGTCGTTGGTGAGGCTGCCGATGGCGATCACCAGCTTGTCGTAAGCGAGCGTGCGCGCGGGCACGAGTTCCGCACCGTCGCGGTCGAAGGTGGCGGCGATATGAATCTGCTTCGCCTTACGTTCGATACCAGCGAGCCGCCCCACCTGGAACTCGAAATGATTCGACTTCGCCTGCGCGAGGTAATCGACTTCGTGGTCGGCGGAGTTCAGTGTGCCGGAAGCCATTTCATGCAGCAGCGGCTTCCAGGTATGGGTGAGCTGCGCGTCCACCAGGATGATCTCCGCCTTCCCGCGCCGGCCCAGCTTGCGGCCCAGCCGCGCGGCAAGTTCGATACCTCCCGCGCCGCCACCGACGATCACGATGCGCTGTGCCATGCCGAAGTCCTCGCTGCGTAGGTGATGGGATAACACAAGCTGCGCGGACAGGCCGTCTTCGACCGTCGTTGTCAAAAAATGTCCTGTCCAGACATCGGACAATTTGTGGTGCGTTGCCGCATAAATCAAGGGTTATGTGTGATGTAGCCCACACTTCCATCGCTGTCATGGCAGTTTGTCGTGACGCGAATAGACAACGTTGTCATTTGGGACTAAACCAGCTCGGGCTTGGAGCGCAGTGGGGAAAGCAGGGAATGCGGGGGAGGCGGCTGTCGCTGCACGGAAACTCCGGGTCGTGGCTACGCGCCTTACGAATCACATCATCGATGTCCCATAGGGAGACAGTCCCATGTCCGTGAAGCGATCAGTTGCGTATTCACGTCTGGCGTTAGGAGTCATGAGCAGCGTTGCCGGCACAGGCTTGTCCATGGCCTTGCTCGCCGTGGTTCCCGTGCAATCGGCGCACGCGCAATCCGCACCGGCCTGCGCCGCGGCGTGGAGTGCGTCGCAGGTGTATACCGGCGGCAACACCGCCAGCGAGAACGGTACGAATTACAAGGCGAACTGGTGGACGCAGGGCAACGACCCGGCATCCAACAGCGGCGGTGCCGGTTCCGGCCAGCCGTGGACCTCGCAGGGAAGTTGCGGTGGTGGTACCACGCCGCCGCCGGTCGACCCGCCGCCGACCAACCCGCCACCGACTAATCCACCGCCGGCCTCGGGCAGCCTGCTGTTCAGTCCGTACAAGGACGTCACGGTCAACCTCAACTGGAACACCAATGTCATGTCGACGGCGGTCACCGGTTCGATCATCCCGGTCGTCGGTAGCGGCAGCCTGGTCTCGACCCAGGTGCCGAACCTTGGCGCGATCACCCTCGCCTTCGCCACTGGCGAGTGCGGCAGTGAGAACTGGGGCGGCGTCCCGGCCGCGGCGTTCGCCAGTGCGAATATCCAGGCGCTGAACAACGCAGGCGTGAACTATGTCGTGTCCACCGGTGGCCAGGCCGGCACCTTTACCTGCTCCAGCACGGCGGGCATGGGCAAGTTCCTCAATACCTACATGTCGTCGCACATGGTCGGTATCGACTACGACATCGAAAGTGGCCAGACCCCGGCGCAGATCAACGCACTGCTTTCCGCCACGGCCTATGCGCAGAGCCTTTATCCGAACCTGCGTTTCTCCTTCACCCTGGCCACGCTCGCGGCATCGGACGGCAGCTTCGGCGGCCTCAATTCGGTGGGCGATTCGGTGGTCAAGGCGATCAAGGCGGCCAACCTGAAGAACTACAGCATCAACCTGATGGTGATGGACTACGGTACGGCCGGCCCGGCCATCTGCGTAGTCACCGGCGGCAAGTGCAACATGGGCCAGTCGGCGATCCAGGCCGCGCTGAACCTGGAGCACACCTACGGCATCCCCGCCAGCAAGATCGAGCTGACGCCGATGATCGGCCTGAACGACAATACCGCCGAAACCTTTACCACCACCGACGTCGATACGATGACGGCGTACGCGGTGCAGCAGGGCATGGTCGGTATCCACTTCTGGTCGCTCGACCGCGACACACCCTGTCCGGGCGGCAATAACAGCTTTGCTTCGGCAACCTGCAATTCGGTGAGCGGTACCACCGCGCTGCAGTACACCAAGCGCTTCCTGCACGACCTCGGACGCTGATCCGAGAGCCGGCGCGCGGACCCCGCGCGCCGGTATTTTCTTGCGCATTGTTGTCGCACGTGGGCGGGCCTAGAATCGATCCATGTCCGATATCCAGAGTTTACGTACGCTCATGCGCTACAAGGCATGGGCCAATGAAGTCTTTTTCCGGGCGCTCGCCGAGCTGCCGGAAGAGGCGTTGATCGCCGACCGGCAGACGTTGTTCGGCAACATGCTGCATACGCTGAA
>DASYLE010000130.1:0-15485 GCA_036009745.1 Luteibacter sp.
CATCATCTGCGCGTGCACGAAGTTGCGCTGCGCCCACTGCAGTTCCGGTCGACGATAGTTGGCGTCGTCGTAGCCGATGCGGGTGAGATGCTCGCGGCGCCAGTCGGTGAGTTCGGCGATCCAGTCGTCGGCGGTGCCGTCGACATCCATCTTCCAGTGGCCGATCTCGGCGAATGGCCAACCGGGTGCCTTCCCCGGCGTCGGCAGGTAACGCTGGGTGGTGACGTGCGAGAACTTGTACTCGGACTTCACGGCGGGCGGGTCGGAACGTTCGGTCATGGCGTGCGTTGGCTCAGGGATTCGTGTTCAAAACCGCAGTAAGCGGCAAGTTCGTCATGGGCGGCGACCGGCGACCGGGCCGCGAGCAGTTGTTCGACCTCGTCATGCGAGGGTACGCCGGCCTGTGCGCCAAGCCGTGTGCAGGCCAGCGCGGACGCGGCGCTGGCGCGGCGCAGGGCCTGCCCGAAAGGCTCGCCGAGGCTGAGCGCGGCAACCAGCGTGCCGCAGAATGTATCACCGGCGCCGGTGGTATCGACGGCACGTACTTCGAAGGCCGGTTGCACCAGCCGGCGTCCGTCGATGCGCGCGCAACACCCGCGCGCACCCAGCGTCACCACGACGCAGGCCACATCCAGCGACGCGATGGCCGCCGCGATATCGCCGACGACGCCGGTCAGCACGGCCAGTTCGCCTTCGTTGACGATCAGGATATCAACCGCCGCCAGCAGGCCCGGCGACAGTGCGTGGGCGGGCGCGGCATTGAGCACCACGGTCACGCCGGACCGGTGCGCGACGCGTGCCCAGGCCTCGACGCTGGCCATCGGTGTTTCCAGTTGCAGCAGCAGATGGCTCACACCGGTCAGCGACGGAAGATGTGCCGGTCGAAGTTCCCCGTTGGCGCCGGGCGCCACGGTAATGGCATTTTCCGCGGCATCGGACAGGCAAACGAAGGCCACGCCCGTCGGCTGGTTGTCCACGCGTACAAGGTCGAGCTCGACACCCGCCTCGCGCAGCGAGGTTTCGATCGGCACGGCCGAAGCATCGTTGCCCAGGGCCAGCAACATGCGCGTGGGCGCGCCGCCTGCCCGCGCGCTGGCCACCGCCTGGTTGGCACCCTTGCCGCCGGGAAACGTGGCGAATTCGCGCCCCAGCACGGTTTCGCCCGGCGCGGGCACGAAGGCCGCGCGCACCACGTAGTCGAGGTTGGCCGAGCCGGCGACCAGCACCGTGCCCGTCGAATCGCTGGTCATGGCAAGGCCTGATAGACGAGATCGTAGAAGTTGCGGCTGATCCGCGGCAGGTCCTTGCCACCATCGTCGCGCGGCAGGTGTTGCAGCATCAGGATCGCGACCAGGTGCTCGCGCGGATCGATCGTGTAGTACGTGGAGGCTGCGCCAGTCCAGCCGTATTGACCGTTCGAGCCGAGCTGGCCACGCCGGGCCGCATCGATCACCACCGAACCGCCGATACCGAAGCCCTCGGCGTCGCTGAACTGGGTGACCGGGTGCGCGAGCATGGTCAGGTGGTTCTGCATCATCAACTCGACCGTCTTGCGGCCAAGCAGGATATGGCCCTCGAGCGTGCCGCCATCGAGAAGCATCTGGGCAAAGCGCGCGTAATCGCCGGCGGTGGAATACAGGCCGCCAGCACCGCTGGTATAGCGATTGAGCGGCTCTCCCGGATGCACGGCGCTAACGCCCTCGGCGATGGCCAGTTTGCCGTCCTTGTCCATATGCGAGATGTCGACCACGCGCGAGCGTTGCGCCATCGGCACGCTGAAGCCGGTATCTGTCATGCGCAGCGGATCGAAGATACGTTGGCGCAGGAAGGCATCGAAGGACTGGCCCGACACCACTTCCACCACGCGGGCCAGCAACTCCAGCGAGGCGCCGTCGTAGCCGAAGCGCGTGCCCGGATCGGCCGCGAGCGGAACGTGGCTCATGCGCTCGGCGAAGCCTTGCAGGTCCGCCGCGCCATGCGGACCGGCACGATCCATCAGCCTGCCCGCTTCTTCATCGCCTTTCAGGCCAGCCGGGAATCCCGCCGTATGGGTCAGCAGGGCGTGCAAGGTGACCGGTTTGTCCGCTGCCCGGAAAAGTGGCGCGTCAGCCGTACCGCCGGCAAGGACCTGCGGCTTGTCGAACCCCGGCAGGTAACGCGAGACCGGGTCCTCGAGGGTGAGCTTGCCCTCTTCCACCAGCATCATCACCGCGACCGAGGTCACGGTCTTGGTCATCGAGTAGATGCGGAAAATGGCATCCTTGCGCATCGGCTCGCGACGCGCGAGATCGCGGTAGCCATACGCCTGCCAGTCGACGATCCGGCCATCGCGCATCAGCAGGGAGACACCGCCGAGGTAGCCATGGACATCGGTGGCGTGGCCCATGTAGTCATGCAGTCGCTGCAAACGCGCGGCCGACACACCCGGGGGTTCGGGCGTGGCTGCCGCCATCGGTGCGCGCATGAGGCTTAGCAGGACGACCAGGGCCATCCCGTACCACCACCTGCTTCGGCGAATGTCGCTCACGTCGATGTCCTTGCCGCGATCGCGAAGCCCCGGGGGGAACGGGGCTTCGCGACCGATAGTCCATGGTGCCCGATCAGAAGGTGAACGAGTACGTCAGCGAGGTTACCCGGCCACGGCCGGCCCAGTAGTTCTGGTAGCCGGCGAGCTGCGACCAGCTGAGGATGTACTGCTTGTCGAGCAGGTTCTCCACGCCGAGCGAGAGCTTGCCGTAGCGCGGGAATTCATAGTTCACGCCCAGGTCGAACAGCGTATAGCCATGGGTCTGCTCGCTGTAGCTGAAGGTCGCGCCGTCGTAGCCCCGCGTATCGCTGCCCGAGACATGCCGGCCGAACAACGAGGTACCGCCGAGGGTGGCATCGGCATTGGGCAGGAAGTTCCAGGTGACCGAGTAGGCAAGCTTGTCCGGGTTGATATCGAGCACGCCCAGCGGCTTGTTCAGGCCGCCCGCGCCGTAGTTGCCGCCCGGGTCGCTCGACCAGAACGAGGTCTTGCCGGTGATGTGCGAATACAGGCCGGTGACTTTCCACTGGTCGTTGAAGTGCCATTCGCCGGTGACTTCCGTGCCTTCGATGCGTACCGGTGCGCGCGACAGGATGAAGTCGCTGGTATTCGGATCGATCGCCAGCGAGGAGCCGAACGGCGACTTGGAGATGTAATGCGTGGCACCGAAGGCGCCTTGCTCGCCACGCCAGTTGAAGCCGAGTTCGTAGTTCTTGAAGATGATCGCATCAAGGTCGCGGAGCTTGCTGACGGACTGGTCGGGCACGCTGATATTGCGCAGCGGGATGCCGATGTTCGGCAGGGTGAAGCCCTCGCTGTACGAGGTGAAGATCGACCAGGTATCGGTGACGCGCCAGATCGCACCGAAGTTCTTCAGGTTCTCCTTGTACTTCTGGCTGCCACCCTGGACGAAGACGCGATTGCGGTAGTACGTCGTGGTGTAGCTGTCGACATCGAGCTTGTCGTCTTCATAGCGGTAGCCGCCGCTCAGGGTCAGCGGGCCGATGTCATAGGAGAGCTGCGCGTACGGCGCGACGCTCTTGTAGACCATCGGCGGCACCCAGAGCCGGTTGGTCAGGGCCAGCCGCTGCTGTGCCTCGTCCTTGGCGATATCGACGCCGGTGTGCAGCTCCAGGCCATCGACGAACAGGTCCGGGCGCGTCCACGAGGTGCGGATGCCCTTCTTGTGCGAGTCGATTTCCGACTGGTCGAACAAGGTGTTCAGCGGCGCGATCAGCGGATCCTGCTTGTCCTCGGTGTTCTCCGGCAGGTAACGCATCGCCTGGTCTGCCTTGTACGCATTGAGGTCCAGGGTGCCGCCGAAGAACTTGTTGTTGGTGTATTCGAGGTTGTACTGCTTGAAGTCGTTGAAGGCATCCTGCGAGCCGTTGATATGGCCGCGCTCGGAGGTATTGGTGCTCGGCGTGGCGCACGGCGGATCGTCGGTCGGGCCGCGGCAGCCCAGCACCTGGATGTAGTCGCCCTTGCCTTCGATCTTGAAGCGGCTGTAGCTGGCCTGGATGCGCTGGTCGTTGCCTTCGCCGAAGTTGAAACCACCCTTCAGGAAGATGTTCGACGAGGTCGAATCGGCGAGCGAACCGCTGGTGTTCAGGCCGATGCGCCGGCCGTTGCCGTCGTAGCTCATGCCGCGGTCGATGTACGAACCGGCCAGCAGCACGTCGTAGGACTCCTGCTTGCGAGCGAAGGTGATGCCGGTCTTCCAGCCATCGCTGTCGCTGTAGCCCTGGCTCTGGTAACGCGTGGTGATGGTGGTTTCGTTGCCTTCCTTGGTCGGCACCTTGGACAGGTAATTGATGATGCCGCCGGCCGCGCCGATGCCTTCGGAGGCGGAAGGGCCGTTGATCACCTCGATGCGGCCGATAATGCCCATGTCGGTGAAGGTGCCGTTGCGGGTACCTTCGCGCAGCGGGGAGCCCTGGGGCACACCGTCGAAGAGGCGCAGCGGAATCCGCCCGCGCAGCGTCTCGCCGGTGTTGCTCATGGCCTGCGAGGATTCGGCATAGCCGGGCACCGAGCGCGCCAGCACCGCCGTCGCGTCCTCGGTCACCAGCAGGGTCTGCTGGATCTCGGCCTTGGAGACCACGGTGATCGCGCCGGGGATTTCATCGACGGCCTTCGGCGTGCGCACACCGGTGACGATGACCTGGGACAGGTCGACAGCCTGCTCTTTCTTCTTGTTCTTGTCGGTTTTGCTGGCGTCGGCATTGGTGCCGGTCTGCTGACCGGCATCCTGCGCGTGGACGCTGCCGGCGATCGCAGAGGCCAGCAGAATGCTTCCGATGGCTGCGGACAGTGGCTTGACCATGGTGTTCCCGTTGATGTGCTGGTGGCAGCTCGCCTTCGCGGCATACCGATTGCCCAACGCGTCCCGGACGGCTTCTCTCGAACCTGCCCACTTCGCGCCTCCCCTCCGGCTTTTCGGCAGCCGGATTATTTTTGGCGAGCCTATGCGCAACGGGACAGGCATAGAACCGGCGCGGACTATGTTCAGAGACTAGTTTTTGTTGCTTACCACCCAACAAGATCTATCGCAGTGCAGCATAAATCGCGAATCGGAGACGCGATGCGAATCAACATTGCCACGCCTGCGCGGCTTTGCGACTCTCCTGCAGGAACACGGTGACCAATCGCACCCGCACACTGGAGCGCGACCAGACGATGCCGATACTCCGTTTGGCCGATGCGTCGGGCAACGGAATTCGTACGAGGCGCAGGCCTTCGGGCCACGGTCTTGCCCAATCGGGCACCAGCGACACGCCCAATCCGCGATCCACCATCACCGCGATCGCGTTGAGCGCATTGAGTTCGAAGCGTTCGCGCGGAACGATACCTGCATTGCGCAGGTATTCCTCGGCGTGGCGCCCGCCCCATTGGTTGCGGTCGTAGCGGATCAGCGGCTGCGTGGCCAGGAGCTCATGCGGATCGCGCCCCGCCATGCTTTCCGGCGCCAGCACCACCAGCGGCTCTTCGCGCATCAACTGCCATTCGCAGGTCTTCGGCAGGGGAAACGGTGCCTGCAGGACGATCGCCGCATCGAGGTCGCCGGTCTCGACCGCGCGGTAGAGATCGGCCGAATACCCCGGCTTGATGAAGACATTGATCAAGGGGAAGGTCTCGACCATCCGCGCGAGTACATCGGGCAACATGCCGGCCAGCCCGGTGGGGCAGGCGCCCAGGCGCAGCTCGCCGGAGACCGCGCTGTCATTGGCGACGCTGCGCAGGTCGGCGACGCCGCGCAGCATGTCCCGGGCGCGCTGCAGGATCCGCGAACCCTGCTCGGTCACGCTGACGGTGCGGCCCACGCGAGCGATCAGCGGCGCGCCGAGTTCGCGCTCGAGGGTCCGGATCTGCTGGGAGATCGCTGCCGGCGTGACGTTGAGGACGCGCGCCGCGGCCGCCATGGAGCCATGGTCGACGACGGTGACGAAGGTATTCAGGAATTGGGTTTCCACATCGCTTCACTCTGCAGGGCCGGCGGATCGCGCGCCGAAACGACCGGACAGTAGATCCGGCACGGTTTGAAGATAGCGTTTTGCGCTTGGCGCCCGTTGCCCGCGTGCGAACAATGAGGAAAGCATCCTCGGTCCATCGATCCGGAGCACGCCATGAACTACCCCGACGCCAGCGCCGAACAAATTGCATTCTTCGAAGAGCATGGCTATCTGGTCGTCACCAACGCGATCCCGCAAGCTGATCTTGACGAGATCGAGCGGCATTGTGATGTGCTGATCGACCAAAAGGAAACACTCGCCAACGACTGGGCCTGGGACGAAAGCGAGGATCGCGAGAAGCGTTCGTTCCGCATCGTGCAGTCCTCGCCCTCCTATGTGTGGCCGGAGATCGACGCGCAGCCCTACCGGAAATGGCTCGCCGCGTTCACGTCCCAGTTGATGCGTCGCGACATGGCCTTCTGGTACGACCAGTTCCTGGGCAAGCCGCCGGGCGCAAGCTCGCCGACCTATTGGCACCAGGACGAAGGCTACTGGGGCCGGAATCTCGAGGACCGCGGCATTACCGGCTGGATTCCCCTGCAGGCGGTCGACCGGATCAATGGCTGCATGCACTTCATCGACCGCGGGCACACGCTGGGGATTCTTCCGCACCGGCTGGTGCCCGGCGTGAAGAGCGACCTGCTGATCTGCGAGGTCGACGAGAGCCACATGGTGCCCTGCCCGATGGCGCGCGGCGACGTGGCCTTCCATCATTCGAAAACGCCGCATATGAGCCTCGCCAATAACGGCAGCGCATGGCGCAAGGCGGTGACCAACCACCTGCAGGCCGAGGGCAGCGGCGGCGAAGGCGACCATTACCCCTGGCGCGTGAAGGTCAACCAGAAGACCGGCGAGCGCCGCAGCGCCAGCGACCTCGACAAGCCCACGACATAAGCCTCCCCACTACCTTCCGTCCGAGCGCGTATAGATGGTCAGGCCATCCAGCGAGCGCGTCGGCGCCGGGAAGAACAGGCTGGCCACGTAGCCGATCACGATGCACAGCAGGATCGAGATCGCCAGGTAGAAGTACGGGTGGACCAGATGGTACGACCAGGCCACCAGGGTCAGGCCGATGCTCGAGCCGATACCGATCGCGACGCCGGGCGAATTCGCCCGGCGGGTGAACATGCCGAGGGTGTATGCGCCGGCGAAGCCGCCGCCGAGCAGGCCGGCCAGCTCGATGGAGACGTCGAACAGCGAGTGGATATCGAAGCGGGTCAGCACCAGGGCCGTGCCGATACCGACCAGGCCGACGACGACGGTCATCATCTCGGCGAAGAACACGCTTTTCTTGGCGGTCGGGTCTTTCACGAGCTTCTCGTAAAAGTCGACAGAGATCAGCGTGGCCACACTGTTCATGATGCCGGACAGGGTCGCCATGGCCGCGGCGAAGATACCGGCGATGATCAGCCCGGTCACGCCCATCGGCAGTTCGGCGGCGATGAACAGCGGGAAGGTGGCGTCGATCGGCAGCATCGGGTTCATCCGGTCCGGATTCGCCTTGTAGAAGACGAAGAGCGCGGTACCGATGAGGTAGAACACGAAGCCGCCCGGAATCATGATCGCCGCCAGCATCCAGATCGAGCGACCGGCTTCCTTGTCGGACCTGGTCGACAAGGTCCGCTGCATCAGCACCTGGTCCTTGGGGAAGGTCAGCACCACGTCGAACAACACCAGGAAGACGAAGCCCCAGACCGTGGCCTTGGTCAGGTCGAAGCTGAAGTCGAGCAGGTGCATCTTGTCGCCGGCCTTCGCCGTGGCGAGGAATTCGCCGAAACCGCCGTGCAGGTGCCAGATGATGAAGCCGATGACGAAGATCGCGCCGCCCATCTTGACGATGACCTGGACGAAGTCGGTCCAGATCACCGCTTTCATGCCGCCCATCGCTGTGTAGATGATGGTGAACACGCCCATCAGGATGATGCTGAGCACCACGCTGATCCCGGTAATGGTCGCGATCGCCAGCGCCGGCAGGAACAGGATCACGCTCATCCGGCTGCCGATCTGGGTGAGGATGCACAGCGCGCTGGCCAGCATGCGGATCGCCGGATGGAAGCGGGTTTCCAGATACGAGAACACCGACATCAAGTCCAGCCGGCGCAGCAGGGGCACGATCCATACCGCGACGAAGGCCAGGCCGAGCACGGCGATCAGGTTATTGGTGAGGTATTGCCAGTTGCTCTCGAAGGACTTGGCCGGGATCGCGATAAAGCTGATCGAACTGGTGTTGGCCGCATACAGGCTCACGCCCGCCGCCCAGAACGGGATGCTGCGGCCGCCGACGAAGAAGTTGGCGGTGGAGTTGCGCTTCTCGCGTATGTAGAAATACAGGCCGATGCCGAACATGCCGATCAGGTAGGCGAGGATCACGATCCAGTCCAGCCACTTCAGCAGCAGCTTGCCGGACTGCAGCTGGACCGTGCCGAAGTCGATGCGCCGGCCATCCGCGTCCGGCTTCGCCCAGAACAGGCCGTCCTGCCATGCTGCCGACAGCGGGGCGTTGTCGACACCCGCACCGGATACCGTGGCCCATGATCCGGTGATGGTCTGGTAGGTCGCCAGTTTTGCCGGGCCATCGCCCATCAGGAACATCACATGGGCCTGGCCCATCGCCCGTCCCGAACCGGCGACGACGTGTCCCGGTACCTTGCCCGCCAGCGTCCAGCCCTTGTCGGGCGACCAGCGCAGCAATTGCTCGCCGGCTGTATCGGCAACGACGGCGAATACCGCCGAGGCTTGCGCGACCAGCGAGGTCGCGGCGCTCGTGCCGGGCCAGCCGCCAAGCGACGTCCAGCGTGGCGCGGTGTCGTCTGGCCGGATGCGCATCAGGCGCGTGGTCCCATCCTTGGCGATGCCCGCCACGTACAGGCTGTCGCTGGACAGCGTACCGCGTGCATCGGTCAACGGCTCCGGGAGGGGAGGCAGAGTCTGTGCTGTCAGGACGTTATCGACCAGGTGCAGCCGCGCAACCGTCACGGCCGGTCGCGTGCCGTCGACGGCGGATAGCAGGTAAGCGTTACTGCCGTCCTGGACCATGTCGACGATACCCTCAGGCTGCACGCCAGCCGGCCACGCGAGCGCGGACCAGGCGGTATTCGCCGGATCCAGTCGCCACGCTTCGCCGTGCGCCAGGGCCACGGGCTGGGCGTCGATCATGGCGATGCCGATCAGCGTTGAACGAGAATCCAGCGGCGGCAAGCTGCCGGCATGCGCCGGCGTCAGGCTGTCCGCCCAGAGCGGTCCGGCGACGATCGACAGCAGCAGGAAAAGCAGGGTTCGGATGGCCGGCGGCATGCTCACCGCTCGTGCGCCGCCAGCAGCGCCTGCGCGCGCTTGAGGAAAGGCAGGTCGATCATCTTGCCGTCCACCATGAAAGCTCCCAGTCCCTGTTCCGATGCGGTCTTCGCCGCCTCGACGATGCGCCGCGCGGCGGCGATGTCTTCTTCCGATACGGCGAACGCCGCGTTTGCCAACGGCACCTGGCGCGGGTGCACGCAGCTCTTGCCGAGATAGCCCAGTCGCCGCGCCATGCGTGCTTCCTCGCTGAAACCTTCCGTATCGTCGATGTCCGCGCGGGCGCCGTCGAGTGCGAAAAGACCGGCCTGGGCCGCGGCCATGCGCACGGCGAACATCGCCGCATGGACATTGGCCGGATCGCGCCGGTCGATGCCATGCGGCTCGAACATATCGGCCATGCCAAGCTGGAGGCCCGCCACGCGCGGATGCGCGCCGGCGATCTGGTCCGCGCGGAGCAGGCCGCGTGGGGTTTCGATATTCACCAGCAGGGAGATCGGCCGGTCCAGGCCATGGGCGGCTTCGACGCGTTGCAGGACTTCGACGGCGACCAGGATTTCCGTGGCCGATTCGACCTTGGGCAGATTGATCAGGGCGATGCCCGCGCCGACGATGGCGGCGAGGTCATCACCGAAATACGGCGAAGCGACCGGGTTGGTCCGCACGATCAGGAGCTTGGCGGACTGCAGCGCCGCCTCGCTGGCGAGGAAGGAACCCACGGCCTGACGCGCGATGGCCTTGCGGTTGTCCGCAACCGAATCCTCGAGGTCGAACGACAAGGCATCGGCATCGCCGGCCAGGGCCTTGGCGAACAGTTCGGGTCGTCCCCCCGGCACGAAAAGTTTGCTACGCATGGTCCCCAGTGTGCCCCAGGCAAACCGCAGGATTCGCACAGGCCAGGCATGTTCAAACGATAGGTTTCCTATCGAGTTGGGCGATGGAAATCGTCGATGCCCGGCCGCAAAGGAGCCGGGCCGTCACGGATGCGGATCTGCTCGTCCCCACCACTGGTGTGTTCGTCCCTTCGGTGCGGTGATGATGCAGGGGCCGGTGCATCATCGCTTTCAGCCCATCCCGGAGACTTCGATGAACCGACGAGACTTGCTCAAGGCCGCGATCGCGATCCCATTCCTGCCGCTCGCGTCTGGCGGTGGGCTGGCGTCGGCATGGGCCGGGACGAAGGCCGCCGTGGGGCCCTTCTCGCGGGTCCGGCCAGGCCAACCAGGGTGGCCGACCGAATCGCAATGGAGCGGTTTGAACCGGAGCGTCGGCGGCAACCTGCTCAAGCTCGAGTCGCCATTCAAGGACAGCGCAGCCGGTGCCGATGCCCTCAAGCACCTGGGCAATCCTTTCTATATCGGCGACACGCCAGCGCTGACCCAGACCAGCGGCTGGCTCGATGCCTGGACCTCCCAGCCCAGTGCCTACGGCGTGGCTGCGCGGAACACTGCCGATGTGGTCGCGGCGGTCAACTTCGCCCGCGAGCATCGGCTGCGCCTGGTGGTGAAAGGCGGCGGCCATAGCTACCAGGGCACCTCGAATTCGGCGGACTCGCTGCTGGTGTGGACGCGGCATATGAATGACGTGACCTTGCACGACGCCTTCGTCGGCAAGGGTTGCGAAGGCAGCCAGGCGCCCCAACCCGCGGTCACCGTGGGAGCAGGCGCCATGTGGTGCGATGCCTATGACGCAGTGACCACCGAGGGTGGACGCTATGTACAGGGCGGTGGCTGCACCACAGTCGGTGTCGCCGGCCTGGTCCAGAGCGGCGGCTTCGGCAGTTTCTCCAAACAGTACGGCACGGCGGCCGCGGGCCTGATCGAGGCGGAGATCGTGACCGCCGACGGTGAGGTCCGCATCGCCAATGCCTGCACCAACGCAGACCTGTTCTGGGGCATCAAGGGCGGTGGTGGCGGCAGCCTCGGCGTGGTGACCCGGCTGACCCTGCGCACGCGAGACCTGCCCGATCAGTTCGGCGCCCTGGTCGGCGCGATCAAGGCCTCGTCCAGTGACGCGTACCGTGCGCTGATCGCGAAGACCGTCGAGTTCTACCGCAGCGCGCTGTTCAACCCGCACTGGGGGGAACAGATGACCTTCCGCAAGGACAATGTGCTGAAAATCAGCATGATGTTCCAGGGACTCGACAAGGAACAGGCGGAAGCCACCTGGAAGCCTTTCCTCGACTGGGTCCGTTCGAAGAGCGAGTACAGCTTCACCGAGGACGTGAAGGCGCTTGCCTTGCCGGCACGGCTGTTGTGGGACGCGGCCTTCATCCAGAAACACCTGCCGACGGCGATCGCCGCCGACGACCGGCCCGGTGCGCCACGACACCATGTGGCATGGGCGGGCGATACGGGACAGGTCGGCTGGTTCCTGCGTGCTTACCGGTCGGCGTGGTTGCCGCAAGGCCTGCTGGACGAGAGCCAGCGCGATCGACTGGTCGACGCACTCTTCGCGGCCACGCGGCAGTGGAGCGTCGGCCTGCATTTCAACAAGGGCCTGGCCGGCGCGCCGCCCGAGGCCCTGGCCGCGGCGAAGGATACGGCGACGAATCCGGCCGTGCTCGACGCCTTCGCCCTGGCCATCATGGCCGCCGACGCCGACCCGGCTTTTCCCGGCATGCCGGGCGGTGGACCTGATCTTGCCGAGGGACACGAAGAAGCGCGCAGCGTCGGCAAGGCAATGGACGAACTGCTGCGCGTCGCGCCCAACCCCGGCTCGTACGTTTCAGAAAGCGACTATTTCCTCAGCCGCTGGCAGGACGCGTTCTGGGGCTCGAACTATCCGAAGCTCGCAGCCGTGAAGCATCGCTACGACCCGGATGGCCTGTTCTTCGTCCATCACGGGGTCGGCAGCGAAGCCTGGAGCGCGGACGGTTTCACCCGGTTGCAGAACGCGTTCAAGGCACTCGGCTGACGCTTATGCCTTGCGCTCCCACGCGTACTCCTTCGGACCGCCGCCGAGCTCGAAGTCAGCGGACAGGCTGAGCTCGCGCCACTGGCGGTCCGCCGCCATGCGCGCGCGGTCGGCCTGTTCGGCCAGGTGCACGGCATCGCTGCCGAGCAGCAGGCGCAGCGGCGGCGCCTCGAGACCGGCGATATGCACCACGATGGCCGCGGCTTTTTTCGGATCGCCCGGCTGCTTGCCACTGCTGTCGCGGGCGTGACGCGCGAGCGCACCGACGGTGGCTTCGTATTCCGCGCGGATCTCGCCGACGGTCATCGACGGACCCGCCCAGTCAGTGCGGAAACCGCCCGGCTCGACGATGGTCACCTTGATCCCTAGCGGGCCGACTTCCTTGGCCAGTACCTCGGAGAACCCCTCCACCGCCCACTTTGCCGCCTGATAGGCGCCAAGTCCCGGCGCGCCGAGGCGACCGCCGATGGATGAGAACTGGATAATGTGGCCGGCGCCCTGCTTGCGCATCACCGGGATCGCGGCGCGGGTAACGTTGACCACGCCAAACAGGTTGGTCTCGATCTGCGCGCGAAAATCGTCCTCGCTCATGTCCTCGATCGAACCGACATCGCCGTAACCGGCGTTGTTGACCAGCACGTCGAGCCGGCCGAAGGTATCGACCGCCGCCGCGATGGCTTGCCGCGATGCCTCCGCATCGGTCACGTCCAGCGCCACCGCACGCACCTGGTCGCCGAAATGATCGACCAGATCGGCGAGTTGCCCGGGCTTGCGTGCGGTGGCGATCAGTTTGTCGCCGGCTGCGAGCACCGCTTCGGCAATGGCACGACCGAAGCCGCGCGAACTGCCGGTCACCAGCCATACCTTGCTCATGGTTTCTTCTCCCACGGAAATCCTTTCGGACCAGTGGCGGCCTCGAAATCGGTGGACAGGCTGAACTCGCGCCAGCGACGATCCGCTTCGAGCTTCGCCGTGTCGTTCTGTTCCACGCCGTTGAAAGCATCACTGCCGAGCAGCAATCGAAGCGGCGGCTCATCCAGTCCGGCGATATGCACGACGACCGCCGCGGCCCGTTCCGGATCGCCCGGCTGCTTGCCGTCATAGTCGCGCTGGTAGCGCGCCATGCGACCCACGGTGGCGTCGTATTCGGGGCGGCCCTCGCGCAGCGTGGTCGATGCGCCGGCGAAATCGGTACGGAAGCCGCCCGGTTCAACGATGGTCACCTTGATGCCTAGCGGGCCGACTTCCTTCGCCAGCACTTCGGAGAATCCCTCCACGCCCCACTTCGCCGCCGCATACGGCGCGCGCCCCGGCGGACCGATGCGGCCGCCGACCGAGGAGAACTGGATGATGTGGCCCGCGCCCTGTTCGCGCATCAGCGGAATCGCCGCCTTGGTCAGGCTGATCGTACCGAACAGGTTGGTCTCGATCTGCGCACGAAAATCCTCGAGGCTGGTGTCCTCGATCGAGCCGACATTGCCGTAGCCGGCGTTGTTGACCAGCACGTCGAGCCGGCCGAAGGCATCGACCGCCGCCTTCACCGCATCATGTACCGCCGTTTCATCGGTGACGTCGAGGGCGACCGCCCGCACCTGCTCGCCGTAGCGCTCGACCAGATCGGACAACTGCTCCGGCTTTCGTGCTGTCGCGACGAGTTGGTGTCCCGCGGCGAGCACCGCTTCGGCCAAGGCGCGGCCGAGGCCTCGCGAACTGCCGGTAATCAACCAGACTTGCTTCATGGGGTTCTCCATCGAATGCATCCGGGGAGATATACGGGTTACGCTTTCTTCTTGAAAGAAGGTACCCGACGGATCTATACATACCTCATGGTAACTACGCCCGATGTAATCAGGCTCGCCCCCGACGCCGTCGCCTTCTGCGACGCCATGACCGACGCCGAGGACGCGCTCGCGCACGAGATCCTCGAACGCATCGCGGCGAAATGGCCGATGTGGGTGATGTATGTGCTGGCCGAGGCCGGCGGGCCGTTGCGTTTCACCCGCGTACTCGAACGCGTCGATGGCATCAGCCAGAAAGTGCTGACCCAGACCCTGCGTAACCTCGAGCGCGACGGCCTGGTCACCCGGACCCTGTATCCGCAGGTGCCGCCGCGCGTGGAGTACGAGCTGACTCCGCTTGGCCACGAATTGCGGGTTCAGGTGGCGCCGCTGTGGCGCTGGATTGTCGAGCAATTCCCAGCATTTGCAGCAGCGCGGGCACGCCTCGCGGAGCCGCGCTTGCCATGAGATCGACTCGGCTATATAGTTGAGTAACTACTCACTCATTACTGAACCATGGCCCGCCCCCGCAGCGAAGACAAACGCAACGCCATCCTTGCCGCCGCCATCAAGGTGATCGCGGAACAGGGTGCCGGTGCGCCGACCGCGCGGATCGCCAGGCTCGCCGGGGTCGCCGAGGGCAGCCTGTTCACCTATTTCGCCAGCAAGGACGAGCTGTTCAACCAGCTTTACCTGGAGCTCAAAGGTGAGCTGCGCGAGGTGATGACCGCAGGCTATCCCGCCGCCGAGAGCCTGGAAAATCGTGCCCGTCATGTCTGGCAGAAGTACGTCGGCTGGGGCGTGGCGCATCCGGACAAACGCAGGAGCATGATGCAACTCGCTGTATCGGACCGGGTCACCGAGCAGAGCAAGGAGGCCGGCATGCTGGCCTTCGCAGATATCAACGCGATGATTCGCGAGAGTATCGAGAAGGGCCAGTTGCGCGAGCTTCCGCCGGCCTTTGTCTCGGCGATCATGGGCTCCCTGGCCGAGACGACCATGGACTTCATGGTCCGTGATCCGGCCAATGCCGATCGCTACCGCATCTCCGGCTTCGACGCGTTCTGGAACGCCATCGCGGCGAAATGACTTCATCTATTTATCGCATTAATGAGCAACTACGCACTCATTCTTAGAGGACCACCTATGACCGCCTGGACAACCGCCGACATCCCCTCGCAACAAGGCCGACTCGCCGTGGTGACCGGTGCTACTGGTGGGCTTGGCTATGAAACCGCGCTCGCACTAGCGGCGGCCGGTGCCGAGGTGATACTCACCGGCCGCAACGCCGCCAAGGGCGACGCGGCGCTGGCGAAGATCCGCACCGCACACCCCACGGCGGCGGTCCGCTATGAGCACCTCGACCTGGCGAGCCTCGATGCCGTCGCCGACTTCGTCGAACGCTTCTCGCAGGCGCATGACACGCTCGATCTGCTGGTCAACAACGCTGGCGTGATG
>DASYLE010000131.1:0-6313 GCA_036009745.1 Luteibacter sp.
CCGGCAGAACGGCACCATGACCAGGGCACCGATGAACAGCC
This sequence comes from Luteibacter sp., assembly GCA_036009745.1. GTDB lineage: Bacteria > Pseudomonadota > Gammaproteobacteria > Xanthomonadales > Rhodanobacteraceae > Luteibacter. The sequence continues at coordinate 42 of DASYLE010000131.1, forward strand.
AGGACATCATGCGAAACACGTCGTTGAAGGCCAGGGTCAGCGCATAGCGCGTGGCGACCTGGCCGAGTTCGGCCTGGGCCATCAGCAAGGCATGCGCCGCGTCGGTGGTATTCGCCGCAAAACGCTGCGCCAGTGTCGCGATCATGTCCGGCGCCGTGCGCCCGGCCTCGCCAAGCGTTTCGCCGAGACGTTCGACGTGGATACGTGTCTCGTCCTGCAGCCAGGTATTGACGATGGCTATGCCGATCGCACCGCCGAGGTTGCGCATCAGGTTGAACAGCGCCGACGCGTAACGAAGTTCCGTGAGCGCGAAGCCGCCGAGCGCCATGTTCACGCTGGGCACGATGCACAGCATGATCGCGAAGCCGCGCAGGGCCTGTGGCCATAGCAGTGCGGCAAAGCCCCATTCCGGCGTCAGCGACGAAGACATCCACAGGCTGCCGGCGAACAGCAACAGGCCGGCGGTGATCATCTTGCGCGGGTCGACGCGCTGCGAGAGTCGTGCCGCGATCACCACGCTGAGAATCTGCGCCACGCCAGCGACGACTACCGTCGTGCCGATCTGCAAGCTGTTGTAATCGCGCACGCGGCCAAGGAACACCGGTACAAGGTAGGTCGACGAATACAGGCCGAAACCGAGTACCAGGTTGAATACGCAGGCGAAGACGAAGGTCGGCTTGCGGAAGGGGCTGAGCCTGACGATCGGTCCGGCCGAGCGGAACGAGCGTTCGATGAAAAGCAGGAAGCCGACAAAAGAGAGCCAGGCCGCCGTGGCCACCGCCGGGTCGCCGAACCACTCGTGGCGCGGGCCTTCCTCCAGCGCGTACTCCAGGCCGCCGAGGAAGAACGCCATGGCGATCAGGTGCGCGAAGTCGATCTTGCGCAGCATCGGCAGGTTGGGCTTGTCGACGCGGACGAAGACCAGGGTGAGCAAGGTGACGGCGATACCGGGCACGATGTTGACGTAGAAGATCGCGCGCCAGCCGATCGCGTCGGTCAGCCAGCCGCCCACGGTCGGACCCAGCGTCGGCGCCAGCACCGAGACCATGCCGAGGATCGCCGGGATCAGCGCGCGTTGCTGTCCGCTGAACATGGCGAAGCCGGTGGCGAACACGGTGGGGATCATCGCGCCACCGACGAAGCCCTGGACGACGCGGAACACCGTCATCGACTGGATATCCCAGGCCGCGCCGCATAACGCGCTGGCGATGGTGAACAGGCCGGCGGACAGGGCGAACAGGTAACGTGTCGACAAGGCCTGGGCGAGGAAGGCCGAGAACGGGATCATCACCAGTTCGGCCATCAGGTAGCCGGTCTGCACCCAGCTGATCTCGTCCGGGCCCGCGGAAAGTCCGGCCTGCACATCGTTCAGCGAGGCGGCCACGATCTGGATATCGATCAGCGCCATGAACTGGCCAAAGGCCATGATCCCGAAGATCAGGAATTTGCGCGACACCGGCAGGTCGATCGGGGCGATGTCATTCGCGCCGGGACCGAACCGACGCCAGAACGGATGCTGCTTGCTCAAAAAAGGTCACTTGCGCGGGGTGGGATTTGTTATATGATAAGCATCATATGAACGCCACGACAAGTGCACAAATCCCGGCCATGGCCGCTCCGCGCAAGGCGGTTTCACGCAAAGCGGTGATCGCCGTAGGTGTGGCGCTGGCCCTCGCCATTGGTGGCGCGGTCTATATAGTCACGCCAAAAAGCGCGGTGTCGACCGATAACGCCTATACCCAGGCCGACAGCTCGGTGATCGCGCCGAAGGTGCGCGGATTGATTGCCGACGTGCTTGTCGAGCACAACCAGACGGTGCACAAGGGCGATCCCCTGGTTCGTATCGACCCGGAGGAGTTCGACGCCAGGGTCGCCTCCGCGGCGGCGGACTTGCAGAACGCCCAGGCCGCGGTGGCATCGGCGCAGGCGGCATTGCTCTCGCTGGATGCGGAAGAGCAGCTTGCCGCGTCCAATGTCCGTGCGGCGCGCACCTCGATCCGTTCGTCGGACGCTGAGAGCGCCCAGGCCAAGGTGGATAGCGAACGATACGATCGCCTGGTACAGACGGGCGCGGTAGCCAAACGCGACGCCGATACCTTCCGGACCGCCGCAGTCAGTGCCGCGGCCAATGCGGACCACAGCCGCGCCGAATTCGACACCAGCCTCAACCAGGCCGCGGTCACCCACGCGAAGCGCCTGACCCTGCAAGCCGGCCTGGCCCAGTCGCAGGCGGCCGTCGCCAGTGCCAACGCCGCATTGAACCTGGCGCGACAGGACCAGACCAATACGCTGATTCGCGCGCCGATCGACGGCATGGTCGGCGATCGCCAGGTCGAGCAGGGCGACTATGTCCAACCCGGCACGCGGCTGATGACCGTCGTGCCGCTGGCGTCGCTTTACGTGGTCGCCAATTTCAAGGAAACCCAGACCACGCGGATGACCGCCGGGCAGTCGGCGAGCATCGAGGTCGATGCGCTTTCAGGCGATGCGTTGCGCGGTCACGTCGAGAGCTTCGCTCCCGGCTCCGGTTCGCAGTTCACCCTGCTGCCCTTCGAACCGGGTAGCGGTAACTTCACCAAGATCGTGCAGCGCGTACCCGTGCGCATCCGCTTCGATCCCGGCCAGCCCGGCTTGGCACGCCTGCGACCGGGCCTGTCGACCACGGTCACGGTGCGTCTGCGTTCCTAACGCAGACCCTGCCAGATGGCTTCTGTCAGGTCGCCGTCACTGTCGTTGCTCTGTTCCCAGTACATGATCCCACCCAGATGATTGGCCTTGACGAAGGCCGCCTTGGCGGCGAGCGACTGAGGATCGTCATAAGTAATGAAGCGCTGCGTCGTCGCGTTCCAGAGATACGGCGCCTGTGCTTCGGTATCCCAGTAACGGACGTAGCCGTTGCGGTCGATGAAATCCCGCTTCAGCACGGGCCAGGGATGCCCGTCGACGTAATGCTTGTACGGTTGGTAGAGGCCGTTGTGGTGCGCGCTCACATCGCCGAACTCACGTCCGTAGAAAGCCGCGCCGATCAGCAGCTTGTCCGTCGCCACACCCGCGGCGCGAAACTCGTCGACCGCGCGGTCGGTCGTGCGTGCGTTGGGAGGTGACAGCGCCGAGGCATGCAGCCCCGTGTGATGGCCCGTGGTCGGCGTCATGCTGTTGTTGAAGTCGTAGGTCATCAGGTTGAACCAGTCCAGCGACCGGTTCACTGCGGCGATATCGACGCCGTCGACGAAGGGACCATCGGCGATGGCGACGCTGAGCGTGTAGTGCCGGCTGTGCGTGGCACCTACGGCATCGAGGCTCTGGCGGACCGCCTGCAGCAGCAGGGTGAAGTTTTCGCGATCGTTCGGGCTGGATTTGACCCCACCTTCGCTATGCCCGGGATACTCCCAGTCGACATCGAGCCCGTCCGCGCCGTTAGCCGCGAGCAGTTGCGCCGCGCTATCGGCGAAGCGGCGACGGCTCGTTTCGGTGGATGCCGCATCCGAGAAGCCATCGAAGGTCCAGCCGCCGACCGAGACGACAATACCCAGCCTGGGCTGGCGCTGCTTCAGTGCAACGAGCTTGCGCAGGTTGGCGGCACTATCGGCGTCGAGTACGACCTGGCCATCCTTCAATTGCGCGAAGGCGAAGATCAGGGTGTCGATCTTCGCCACGTCGATCGTGTCGAGCTGGTCGAAGTGGGCGATATAGCCGACGACGCGGTAGTGCGGCGCCGGTTGAGTCGGTGTCGTCGAGCAGGCTGCCAGTAGGATGGCGGCGCCAAGGAAGATGATTCGGCTCAGGGTGTGGATCGTTGTGCGCATCGCGAGGTCCGGGGCGGGCAGAGGGCGATGGTCGCAGCGAAAACTTTTGGATGCCAGTGGCGAGGACCGACTACGGTGGCCACTGGATACCAGCCTGCGCTGGTATGACGATCAAGAGCGAAGAGCAGAGCAAGGCGCGGCACGTATCACCCTCACCGTCACCCCGGCGCAGGCCGGGGTCCAGTGGCGATACCGACCACTGACGCCACTGGATACCAGCCTGCGCTGGTATGACGATCAAGAGCGAAGCACAGGGCAAGGCGCGGCACCCACCCCCCTCACCGTCACCCCGGCGCAGGCCGGGGTCCAGTGGCGACCACGGACCACGGACCACTGATGCCGCTGGATACCAGCCTTCGCCGGTATAACGATCAAGAGCGAAGAGCAGAGCAAGGCGCGGCACCCATCTCCCTCACGTCACCCCGGCGCAGGCCGGGGTCCAGTGGCGACCACCGACCACTGGGGCCACTGGATACCAGCCTGCGCTGGTATGACGAGCAAGAGCAAAAGCAGAAGCGAAAAGCACAGCAAGGCGCGGCACCCATCCCCCCTCATCGTCACCCCGGCGCAGGCCGGGGTCCAGTGGCGACCACCGCCACTGGGGCCACTGGATACCAGCCTGCGCTGGTATGACGAGCAAGAGCAAAAGCAGAAGCGAAAAGCGCAGCAAGGCGCGGCACCCATCCCCCTCACCGTCACCCCGGCGCAGGCCGGGGTCCAGTGGCGACCACCGACCACTGATGCCACTGGATGATTCGTGCCATCCATGGCACTCACCCCTTCGGGGCCGCCTTCGCCGTTCGCCCCTGCTCCTGCAGGTGCGAGCCAGCCTTCGCTGGTATGACGAGCAAGAGCAGAAGAGCAGAGCAGAGCGCGACATCCATCCCCCTCACCGTACTGCCAGCCACGCTGGCACCGACACACGGCGATCAGCAGGCTCGTGATCCCGGGGCCTCGTTGAGCACGATCGCAAAAGCGCCACCAAAGAGCCAAGCTCCAATACGCCAGTCAAAACATGGCTCGAAGCGCCTCCCTACGAAGCCAGTGCCGCAATGTCCCGCACCTCAAGCACAGCCTTCGGCGCGCCACTTCGTGCAACACGCAGCATTGCCAGCCCAATGCCCTCGGTAGTCAGGATCACCCCAGGCAACAGCATTCGCAGCAAGGGCAGCAACGGCTTGCTCAATGCGTAAAACACCCGATACGACTTTGTCTTCGACACAGCCCCATGCAATGGCTGGATCACCCCGGGCCGGAACAGATACACCGCCTTGAGCGGCAAGCGTTGCAGCGCATTCTCGACACGTCCTTTTACGCGCGCCCACATCGTGCGCCCCTGCTCGCTGCTGTCGGTACCGGCGCCGGAGACATACACGAAAGTCATCTGCGGGTTCAGCCGCGCCAGCGTCTGCGCGGCGGCGAGGGTCAGGTCGTAACTCATATGCGAATAATCCGTTTCGCTCATGCCGGCTGAGGAAACGCCAAGGCAGAAGAAGCACGCATCGAAACCCTTGAGCTGTGCTTCGATATCGCGATAGTCGAACAGGTCCGCGTGGACCACCTCGTCCAGCTTCGGATCGCGCTGGCCAGTGGCGGTGCGGCCGACGGTGCGCACCTGGGTGACATCGCCGGCGCGCAGGCATTCGCGGAGCACGCCCTGGCCGAGCATGCCGGTGGCGCCGAACAGCAGGACTTTCATCGGGCTTCTCCTCGGGCGGAAGGCCACGTTACATCGGTCAGCTGCTCGGAAGCCTCCCACAATCGCGCAGCGACCACCTGGTCCCTGGCCTGGCGGGCGACAAAGGCTTCCTTGACCGGACCCTTCAACTCATAGAAGCCGTCCGGCCCGTAGTAACCGGCGGGTTTTGCCTGCGGCGCGGTCGCGGCGAACAGGGTCGGCAGGCTGCCCGCCGCCGCCGAATGGCTCATCATCGGCTGCATGAGGGCACCAAGCGTCTGCTGCCAGCCGCGGTTGCCCGGCCCATTGGCGATCAGGTCGGTACGCGCATAACCGGGATGCGCCGCATTGCTCATCAGGCCCCAGCCGTTCGCATCGCTACGTCGCTGTAACTCAAAGGTGAACATCAGCATCGCCAGCTTCGACTGCGTGTATGCGCGCCACGGCGAGTAGCCGCGTTCCCATTGCATATCATCGAAATGGATCTTGCCGGGACGGTGGGCGAGGCTGCTCAGGTTCACCACGCGCGCCCGCGGACTCTTGCGCAGCCGCGACAGCAGGCAGGACGTCAGCGCGAAGTGGCCGAGATAGTTGGTGCCCATCTGCATTTCGAAGCCGTCCTTGGTGACGGCCCGGGCCGGCAGCGACATCACGCCAGCGTTGTTGACCAGCAGATCGAGCGTGTCATGCGCCTGCGAGAAGCGTTCGACGAAGTCGGCGACGGCATCGAGGCTCGCCAGGTCGAGGTGCTCATAGCGGACCGCCGCCGTGGGGTGTGCGGTGCGGAT
>DASYLE010000132.1:0-35179 GCA_036009745.1 Luteibacter sp.
GGCCCGTGCCTGATCGAAGTCGCTGGGTCCGGGCTTTCGCCGGGATGACGGAGAAAGTGGACGACCGTTTTCGATCCACACGCGCACGCCGCATCGTCACACCACGAAGGGAACCGCATGTCCGCCACCAGCGCCGCCGTCCGCACTTTCCCCGAAACGCTGGGCCATCCGCGTCCGCTGTGGATGCTGTTCATGGCCGAATTCTGGGAACGCTTCGCGTTCTACGGCATGCGCTGGGCGCTGACGCTCTACATCGTCGACCAGTTCTTCGCCGGCGACGCGGCGGGCCAGGGTTACGCGAGCCGCACGTACGGCGCATATCTCGCGCTGGTCTACGCGACGTCGATCGGCGGCGGTTTCGTTGCGGACCGGCTGCTCGGCTATCAGCGTTCGATCCTGCTCGGCGCCGTGATCATGTGTCTCGGGCTCTTCACGATCACGATTCCCAACCAGCAGGTGTTCATCCTCGGCCTTGCGCTCGTGATCACCGGCAACGGGCTTTTCAAGCCGAATATTTCCTCGATGGTCGGCCAGCTCTATGCGCCCGGCGACCCGCGCCGCGATCGCGGCTTCACGATCTTCTACATGGGCATCAACCTCGGCGGCTTTCTCGCGCCGCTGGTCACCGGCTGGCTCGCGAGCGTCATCACCGATACGCCGCAGCATCAGAATTACCGCGTCGTGTTCATCACGACCGGCATCGGCATGATCCTCTCCTACCTCTGGTTCTGGTTCGGCCGCCGCCAGCTCGGCGAAATCGGCCGGCCGCCGCGCGAACGCGATGGCACCAAGTCGATGCTGATGGTGATCGTCGGTGCCGCCATCGCGGTGCCGATCGTGTACGTGCTGATTTCGTATGTCGGCGCGTACTGGCTCGCGTGGCTGCTCGGCGCGCTCTTCGTCGTCGTCGCCGTAATGCTGCTCGCCGAAGGCATCCGCGAAGGCAGCATCAAGCGCGATCGCGTGATCGCGATGCTGATGATGTTCGCATTCAACGTGCTGTTCTGGATGTTCTTCGAGCAGGCCGGTAGTTCGTTCACCTTCCTTGCCGACGAGATCGTCCGCCGCGACATGGGCGACTGGACCTTCCCGACGGCCTGGTTCCAGAGCGTCAACTCGATCGCCATCATTACCCTGGCACCGATCATCGCGTGGATATGGATCCGCATGGGGCGGCTGAATCCGTCGATTTCGCGCAAGTTCGGCCTGGGCCTGATCTTCAACGGCCTGGCCTTCCTGCTGCTGATGTTCGCGCTGTCCGACCTGGTCGGCGGCGACGGCAAGATCCCGTTCTGGACCTTGTTCATGGTCTACGTGATCCAGTCGGTCGGCGAGCTCTGCCTGTCGCCGATCGGCCTGTCGATGGTGACCAAGCTGGCGCCCGTCCGCCTGGTCGGCTTCGGCATGGGCGGCTGGTTCCTCTCCACCGGTATCGGCAACAACCTGTCCGGCATCTTCGCCGGCCATGTGAGTGGCGAGACCGGGATGAGCGTGAAGTCAGCGCTGGATGGTTACACCTTCGGCTTCTGGTCGTTGCTCGGTGCCGGCGTGCTGCTATTCCTGATCGCTCCGCTGATCAACAAGCTGATGCACGGCGTCCGCTAAGGCTGTGCAGGGCTCTTGTGGGAGCGAACCCTGTTCGCGAGTCCTTTGGAGCTGTGACTTTCCAGAGCCGGCGGCCGGAGAGCCACGGCCTCAAAGGACTCGCGAACAGGTTCGCTCCCACAAAGCTACGCTCCGGCAACAGGGTGATCCTGCCGTGTCAGGCGCCGAGCTTGTCCAGCAGGGCAAGCAACAACACCCGCTCATCTTCACTCAGCTTCGCCAGCAGATGCCGCTCATGCGCCCGCGCCAGCGGCGCGACCACATCGTGCACCGCCCAGCCGGCTTCGCTCAGCCACAGCACTGAGCGCCGCCGGTCCTCGCCGTGTGTATCGCGCTCGACCCGCCCGGCCTCGACCAGCCGCGACAGGGCGCGGCTGACCGCTACCTTGTCCATCGCCGTGCGTTCGGCCACTTCCCGGGCGGAAAGCCGGTCGTAGCGGGCCAGCACCGCCATGACCCGCCATTCGGTGGTCGAGAGGTCATAACGCTGCTGGTAGTCGGTGGCGATAGCCTGGCTGACCGTGTTGGACAGGATCGACAGCCGGTAGGGCAGGAAACGCTCCAGCTCCAATGGGGCGTGCTCGGCCTGGGGCTTGGCGGGGGAGGCTGGAGCGGTCATTGGTGCGCTGGGCCTTGCAAATGGTTTCAAGTGAAACTATAACGTTACGATACTCAGCGCAAGCCAGGAGATCGCCATGAGCGCCCAGCCGAATATTGGTATGCAGGTCACTACCTTCGAAAACCCGCAGGGAGTCGATGGCTTCGAATTCGTCGAATTCGCCGCGCCCGACCCGGCCCTGCTGCACACCTTGTTCCCGAAGCTCGGGTTCACCGCCGTGGCCAGGCACCGCACGAAGAAGATCACCCTGTACCGCCAGGGCGATTGCAGCTTCCTGGTCAACGAGGAGCCGGACTCCTTCGCCGCCGATTTCGTCGCCAAACACGGCCCCTGCGCCTGCGGCTTCGCGATCCGTTTCACCCGTCCGGCCGACGAAGTGCTGAAAACCGCGCTTGGCAACGGTGCGAAACAAGTCGTCGACAAGGTGGAAACGCTGGCGCTCGGCGTGCCGGCGATCCAGGGCATTGGCGGCGCCGCGTTGTACCTGATCGACACCTATGGCAAGAAGGGTGACATCTTCGATCGCGAGTACGAGTGGCTGCCGGGCGTCGAGCGTCGTCCCAAGGGCTTCGGGCTGACCTTTGTCGACCACCTCACGCATAACCTTTACTTCGGCAACATGGGGCAGTGGTCGGATTACTACGAGCGCCTGTTCAACTTCCGCGAAATCCGCTATTTCGACATCAAGGGCGCCAAGACTGGCCTGGTGTCCAAGGCGCTGACCGCGCCGGATGGCCTCGTGCGCATTCCGCTGAACGAGTCGGCCGACGAGAAATCGCAGATCAACGAGTACCTCAACGAGTACAAGGGCGAGGGCATCCAGCACATCGCCATGTTCACCGACAATATCTACGACTCGGTGGAAGCCATGCGCGCCCAGGGCGTCGAATTCCTCGATACGCCCGATACGTATTTCGAAGTGATCGACATGCGCGTGCCGAACCATGGCGAGGACGTGCCGCGCCTGCAGAAGAACAAGATCCTGATCGACGCCGACGACGAGACCAAGAAGAAGCTGCTGCTGCAGATCTTCACCCAGAACAACATCGGCCCGATCTTCTTCGAGATCATCCAGCGCAAGGGCAACGACGGCTTCGGCAATGGCAATTTCACTGCCTTGTTCGAGTCCATCGAGCGTGACCAGATGCGTCGCGGCGTGCTCTGAGCGTACCGGCCATGACCTCGAGCGAGCTGTCTTACCAGTCCGGTTTCGGCAACGATTTCAGTACCGAGGCGCTGCCCGGGGCCCTGCCGGAAGGGCAGAACTCGCCACAGCGCGTGGCCTATGGCCTGTATGCCGAACAGTTGACCGGCACGGCGTTCACCGCGCCGCGCCACAGTAACCGGCGTAGCTGGCTGTACCGCATCCGCCCGGCGGCGATGCATTCGCCGTTCGCCGCGGTAGCGCATGCCAGCTTCCACAACCGCTTCGACGAAGCGCAGGCGACGCCGAACCAGCTGCGTTGGGATCCGCTGCCTTTGCCAACCGCGCCGACGGATTTCGTCGACGGCCTGGTGACCATCGCCGGCAACGGCGGCGCGGCACTGCAGGCCGGCTGCGGCATCCATCTGTATGCCGCCAACCGCTCGATGGAAGGCAAGTACTTCTACGACGCCGACGGCGAACTGCTGATCGTGCCGCAGCAGGGCAGGCTGCGACTCGCCACCGAGCTCGGCATCCTCGACCTTGCCCCGCTGGAGATCGCCGTTATCCCGCGCGGTGTGCGTTTCCGCGTCGAGCTGCCGGACGGTGAGGCGCGCGGGTACATCGCGGAGAATTTCGGCGAACTGTTGCGCCTGCCCGACCTCGGTCCGATCGGTGCCAACGGTCTGGCCGGCGCGCGCGATTTCCTCGCGCCGGTGGCAGCCTACGAGGATGTCGAGGGCGAATTCGAGCTGATCGCCAAGTTCCAGGGCTCGCTCTGGTCGGCGCGCATCGACCATTCGCCGCTGGACGTCGTCGCCTGGCATGGCAATTACACGCCGTACAAATACGACCTGACCCGCTTCAACACGATCGGCACGATCAGCTACGACCATCCTGATCCCTCGATCTTTACCGTGCTGACCTCGCCCAGCGACACGCATGGCACGGCGAATATCGATTTCGTGATCTTCCCGCCGCGTTGGCTGGTGGCCGAGCACACCTTCCGGCCGCCGTATTTCCACCGCAATGTGGCCAGCGAATTCATGGGCCTGATCGACGGTGCGTACGACGCCAAGGCGGGCGGCTTCGTGCCGGGCGGTGCCAGCCTGCACAATTGCATGAGCGGCCACGGTCCGGACGCGGCGAGTTTTGAGAAAGCCAGCAATGCGGATGTGTCCAGGCCGGACCATATCGTCGGTACCATGGCTTTCATGTTCGAGACGCGCAAGGTCATCCATCCGACCGCGCAAGCCCTGAACTCGCCGCAGCTGCAAGGCAACTATTACGAATGCTGGCGCGGTCTGAAGAAACACTTCGATCCGTCAAAGCGCTAAAGGACACGCATGAAACTCGGTACCTTGAAGGAAGGCGGTCGCGACGGCACGCTGGTCGTGGTCAGCAGGGATTTGACAAAGGCGGTCAAGGCGGCAGGCATCGCCGCGACTCTGCAGGCGGCGCTGGACGACTGGAGCAACATTGCGCCACGGCTGAACGCGCTGGCCGAAGACCTCAATGACGGCAAGGCGCAGGGTGCCTTCGACCTGGACATGGCCGCGCTCGCCGCGCCCTTGCCGCGCGCCTATGAATTCGTCGACGGCAGCGCCTACCTGCCGCACGTCGAGCGCGTGCGTCGCGCCCGCGGCGCCGAAGTCCCCGAGTCGTTCTACACCGATCCGCTGATGTACCAGGCGACCAGTGCCGGTTTCCTGGGGCCGCGCGATCCGGTTGTCGTGCCGAGCGAGGCCTATGGCATCGACCTGGAAGCGGAAGTCATCGTCGTCACCGACGATGTGCCGATGGGTACATCGCCGAAGCAGGCCGCCGGCCATATCCAGCTGATCGGCCTGGTCAACGACGTTTCGTTGCGGGCGCTGATTCCCAATGAACTGGCCAAGGGCTTCGGCTTCCTGCAGTCCAAGCCGCGCTCGGCGCTCTCGCCGGTGCTGGTGACGCCGGACGAGCTTGGCGATGCCTGGCACGGCGAGAAGCTGCACCTGGCGATGCTGACCTGGATCAACCAGAGCTGGTTCGGCAATGCCGAATGCGGCATCGACATGCAGTTCAGCTTCGCCGAACTGATCGCCCACGTTGCCCGCACCCGGCCGCTGACTGCCGGCACCCTGGTCGGCTCGGGCACCATCGCCAACCAGGACACCAGTCGCGGCGCGTCTTGCCTTGCCGAACAGCGCACGGTGGAAACCCTGGCCGATGGTCAGCCGAAGACACCGTTCCTGAAGTACGGTGACACGGTGCGTATCGAGATTCTGGATAAAGCGGGCCAGACCGTGTTCGGCGCCATCGACCAGGTCATCGCCGCACGTTAGGCGATATGCGCGTCGAAGCTGGCCGGATCGCCGTTCCAGCAGCCGAAGCAGGCGCGCGCTGTGCGTTTCACCGGATGATCCGGCCCACGCCGGGTCATCTTCAGGCAGCGCTTGCCTTCCAGCCATAGCGAGACCGTATTGGTGACCCGTTCGTCGCGGCAGAGCAGGGCGTGGTCGCCCGCGCCGGCGTAGGCGGCGAAAGGCACATCCTTCACCGCGGCGCTGAGGAAATGCACGCGACCATCGCCGTGGGGATCGATCGTCGAGGCGGCGAAGTCGAACCAGTTGGGATTGTGCCTGTTGGCCTTCTGCACGGGCAGGCTGCGCGCCGTCGGGCGGCCCGCGCCGCATAGCACCAGCACCTTGTCCGCGGCGCCGGCCAGCGTGGCGTCGTCGACCATCGATGTCGCCTCGTTGCCCAGCAGGTAACGCCTTGCGCCCGCGAGAAAGGCCGGCTGGAATGCCTCGCCGTCGCGCACGTTCGCCTGCCAGTTGGCGGGGTCGAAGAGGTCCACATCATGGCCGGCTTCATCGACGGCGGCCCCGTGATAGAACGGCGTCATCTCGTACACTGCGGGAAAGGTACGGGCGACGCGGCGATGGTCTTCGTCCGTGCCGAACCAGCCATCCTTTTCGCCGACGACGAGGGCATAGGGCGCGCCGATGGAGCCGCGGAAGGGCGGGGCGATAAAGACGACGCGCCGGATGCCGGCGAACGGATCGCCAGCGTTGCGCACGCGCAGGGCGCCGCGCAATAACAGGCAACCCATGCTGTGGGCCACGAACGATATCTGCGCCTTGCGGCCGAGCGCCTTCTCGCGTCCTTCGACTTCCTCGACGAATTCCGCCAGCCGCTTTGCCGACAGTTCGAGCGGCTTGCGCCAGTCGTACGAGAACGCATAGACCGGTTCGGGCGATTTCCACGTGCGCAACTTGCCGAGCATCGACGAATACGCGTAGCGGATGATCCGCGTCGGCTGCATCCAGTGGCCGTTGCCGCTGTCGTAGCGCCCGTCGGTCAGGCGCAGGTCGTCGGGACTGTCGAAGACCTCGCCGATGACCATGTCCTTCATGCCCCAGCGGGTCGGCCAGTCCAGCGGATAGCTGTCGTCGAGTTCCGAACCCTTGATGCCTGGAATGAAGATGATGGCCATGCGTACTCCCGGACTGTCGTACCCATGATGCACGGTAAACGTCGAGGGAGCATCATGACCGCATGGAAACCCTGCCTGTAATCCGTGGACCGCGTGTCCGCCTGCGCCCGTTGCGCGAGACTGATGCGCCTGCGCTTTTTGCCCTGCACGGCGATCCGCAAGTCATGCGCTATTGGAGTACGACCGCCTGGACGTCGATGGACGATGCCTTCGAACATCTGCGGCATGCCGAGCGTGTGCAGGCCGACGGTGCGTATCCCTGGGGGATCGCCTTGAGTGACACGGATGAACTCGTCGGCAGCGTGTCGCTGTTCAATATCAGCAAAACGCATCGGCGTGCGGAGCTGGGGTATTCGCTGGCCTCGGCGCATTGGGGGCATGGGCTGGCCGGCGAGGCATTGCGGCTGGCGCTGACCCATGTATTCGATGTGCTCGAACTGGAGCGGGTCGAGGCGGATACCGATCCGCGCAATACCGGCTCGCGGCGCTTGCTCGAGCGTATGGGCTTTGTACTGGAAGGCACGATGCGCAAGCGCTGGTTCGTTGCCGATGAGTGGTGCGATACGTCGTGGTATGGGTTGTTGCGTGAGGAGTTCGTGCGCTGAAAGGTCTCGCGAAAGGAGTCTCCAGGCTGGCAATCGGGAAAGTCGTGGCCTCAAAGGACTCGCGAACAGGGTTCGCTCCCACAAGTGAAGGTCGCCGTGCCCTTGTGGGAGCGCGTCCCGTGCGTGCTGGTCCTTTCGCCTGAACCTATAAAAAACCCCGCTTTCGCGGGGTCTTCTTTTTTACTTCGCTGCCATCAGCGCCGTGGTCATGTCGAGCATGCGGTTGGAGAAGCCCCACTCGTTGTCGTACCAGGAGAGGACCTTCACCAGGGTGCCGCCCATGACGCGGGTCTGGGTCGCGTCGTAGATCGACGAGTGCGGGTTGTGGTTGAAGTCGATCGAGACCAGCGGCTTGGTGTTGGTGGTCAGGATGCCCTTCATTGCGCCCTTGCCGGCTTCGTTGATCGCGGCGTCGATCTCATCCTTGGTCGTCGCGCGGGCGGCGACGAAGGTCAGGTCGACGACCGAGACGTTGATGGTCGGGATGCGCATGGCGAAGCCATCCAGTTTGCCGTTGAGCTCCGGCAGGACCAGGCCGACCGCGGCTGCGGCGCCGGTCTTGGCCGGGATCTGGCTGTGCGTGGCGCTACGCGCGCGGCGCAGGTCCGAATGGTAGACGTCGGTCAGCACCTGGTCGTTGGTGTAGGCGTGGATCGTGGTCATCAGGCCGTGGACGATGCCGATCTTCTCGTGCAGCACCTTGGCCAGCGGGGCCAGGCAGTTGGTCGTGCACGAGGCGTTGGAAATGACCTGGTGCGCGGCGGTCAGCTTGTCGTGGTTGACGCCGAAGACGAAGGTGCCGTCCACGTCCTTGTCGCCGGGCGCGGAGATGATGACCTTCTTGGCGCCGCCGGCAATATGCGCGCCGGCCTTGGCCTTGGAAGTGAAGAAGCCGGTCGACTCCAGCACCACGTCGACGTCGTGCTCGCCCCAGGGCAGCTTGGACGGGTCGCGCTCGGCGAACACCTTGATGCGGTCGCCATTGACGATCAGGTCGCCGTTGTCGACCGAGACTTCGCCCGGGAAACGTCCGTGCGCGGTGTCGTACTGGGTCAGGTGGGCGTTGGTTTCGGCATCGCCGAGGTCGTTGATGGCGACGACCTTGATGTCGGTGCGACCCGATTCATACAGCGAACGCAGGATATTGCGACCGATACGACCGTAACCGTTGATGGCGACCTTGATGACCATGGGGCAGCGTCCTCCGAATGGGGTGCGGGATGGTAAAGCAGCGATTTTAGCGGATTTGTGCGATCGGCGGCTTGCTGCATCGCGGCGCGGACGGGTGACGGCCACCGACGGGACTGGCATGCTCTGACACTTCCGTCCCCATAAAGCCTCTTCCATGCTCCGTTTCCACCCGCGTGGCGCCCTTGTCGCCCTCGTTGCCCTTGTCGCCACCGTTGCCGCGCCGATCGCCGCCGCCTGGGGGCCCGTCGGCCACCGTGTCGTTGCCGATCTGGCTGAGCGTCAGCTCGATGCCAGGGCGCTGGCCGAGGTCCGTCGTCTGCTCAAGCCGGTCGACGAGCGCAATCTCGCCGACGTCGCCACCTGGCCGGACGATATCCGCAACGACCCGACCAAGAAGGCGCTGTGGAAGGACACCAGCCCGCTGCACTACATCAATTTCCTCGACAAGACCTGCATTTACGTGCCGCCACGCGATTGCCCGGACGGTAAATGCGTGGTTGGCGGCTTGCAGAAATACGTGGCCATCCTCGGCGACCGTCACCGCTCCGACGCCGATCGACGGGATGCGCTGCGCTTCGTCGTCCATTTCGTCGGTGATGTGCACCAGCCGCTGCATGCCGGCTATCGCGACGACAAGGGCGGCAACGAGGTCCAGGTCCGCTTCGAGGGCAAGGGCGAGAATCTGCACAAGGTCTGGGACTCGGGCCTGCTCGGCACCCGCGACCTGCGCTGGAAGGCCTACGCGGACACGCTGGCCGCCGAGGGTCCGGTGAAGCTGCCGGATCCGATCGCGCCCCTGTCCAATCCCTATGCGCAGTGGGCCGAGGAGTCCTGCCGGATCACCCGCGATGACGGGGTCTACCCGAACGGGCGCGATATCAGCCCGGTCTACATCAAGGCCAACCTGCCGATCGCCGAGCGCCGCCTGCGCGAGGCCGGCAAGCGGCTGGCTGTCCTGTTAAACAAAACCATTGGCTGATCGTTTCGTCGTCTTACTCTGATAGGCTCGCCGACCATGACCGAAATCCAAGTTCGCCGCACCAAGATCGTCGCCACCCTCGGGCCCGCCACCGACGCGCCGGGCATGCTCGAACGCATCCTCGAAGAAGGCGTCGACGTGGTTCGCCTCAACCTGTCGCACGGCCATCCGGACGACCACCGGGCGCGTGCCGCCGCGGTCCGTGCCGCCGCCGAGGCGGTCGGCCGCGAGGTCGGCATCCTCTGCGACTTGCAGGGTCCGAAGATCCGCATCGAGCGCTTCGCCGGTGGCCCGATCGACCTGATGCCCGGTGACAGCTTCGTGCTGGATTGCCGCCCCGATGCGCCTCCCGGCAATGCCGGCCGCGTCGGCGTCAGCTATTACGGCCTGCCCGAAGACGTGGTCGCCGGTGACGTACTGCTGCTCGACGACGGCCTGGTCGCGCTGACCGTGACCGAAGTGGTACCGCCGGAGGTTCGCTGCCGCGTCGCCATTGGTGGCCGCCTGTCCGACCGCAAGGGCCTCAATCGCCAGGGCGGTGGCCTCAGCGTCGCCGCGCTGTCCGACAAGGACCGTGCCGATATCAAGCTGACTGCCGAGATTGGCGCGGATTTCCTCGCCGTATCCTTCGTGCGCAATGCCAACGACCTGCACGAAGCGCGTCGCCTGCTGCGCGAGGCCGGTGGCGATGCCGGCATCGTCGCCAAGATCGAGCGCGCTGACGCCATTCCCCTGCTCGGCGAAATCATCGACGCCTCCGACGTGGTGATGGTTGCCCGCGGCGACCTCGGCGTGGAAATCGGCGATGCGGAACTGCCAGGCCTGCAGAAAAAAATCATCCGCGAGTCCGTGCAGCGCAACCGTTCGGTGATCACCGCGACGCAGATGCTGCAGTCGATGGTTACCGCGCCGATCCCGACCCGTGCAGAAGTGCTCGACGTCGCCAATGCGGTGATCGATGGCACCGACGCAGTGATGCTTTCGCAGGAGACCGCCGCTGGCGCGCATCCGGACAAGGCGGTCGCGGCGATGCGCCGCATCTGCCTCGGCGCCGAACGCCAGTTCGAACCGAACGACAGCTTGCGCCCGGTCATGCAGCAACTCGACCGCAGCGACCAGGCCATCGCCCTGGCCGCGATGCTGCTCGCTGCCCAGGTCGGCGTGCGCGCGATCGTCGCCTTGACCGAATCCGGCGCCACCGCCCAGTGGCTGTCGCGCTACCGTTTCGCCGTGCCGATCTATGCACTGTCGCCATCGGCGGCCTCCCGTCGCCGTATGTTGATGCTGCGTGACGTGCAGCCAGTGGACTTCGCGCAGGGCACGCTCGACCCGGCGCATACCGCCCGCGCCGCGCTGCAGCATCTGTTCGCGCTGGGCAAGCTGGCCGAGGGCGACCGCGTGATCCTGACCCACGGCGACCACACCGGCCGTGGCGGTGGCACCAACACACTGAAGCTGCTCCTGGTCGGCGCCGACGGCATCGCCGACAGCCTGCGCGATCTCTGACCGACCGGCCCGCCCGCACGTTTTTCACGTGCGGGCGGTACACTCGCGTTTCCCGACCCCCAAACGCGAGGAACGCCATGATGCTGAGCAAATCCCTGTTGGCCGCCGCCCTGTGCCTGGCTGTCGCGACCCCGGCCATGGCCCGGAATATCACGGTGACCCCGGAACGCGTGCCCGCCTACTGGCAGGTGACCAATACCTCGGTGGACATCGACGTGCCCAATTCGGCGCGCAACACCAGCGGCCCGGGCTGCGCCGCGGTCGCCTATACCATCGACACCAATGGCAATGTCAGCCAGCCAGTCGCAAAGAAGGTCGTACCGGCCGGCGATTTCGCCACCATCGCGGTCAGCGCCGTATCCAGGTTCCACTACGCGGCCGTGCGCGGTACCAACGACAACCGGCAGCCGATCGATACCTACTACGTGGTCCAGTTCAACATGCCGACCGACCCGGCGGCCAAGGCGGCCCTGCTCAAGCAGTGCGCACTGCCGGGCTACGCGTCCTGATCCAGGCGGGCCGGTTCGTCGGACCGGCCCTGGCGCAATGCGCCTATAATTGCAGGGTTTCCCTAAATCGCGGCCGCGGCCGCCCTCGATCCACGGAGTTGTCATGAGCATCGAAGATCTCGAAAGCGTCGCCCAGGCCATGGTGGCGCCCGGTAAGGGCATCATCGCCATCGACGAGTCGACGGCCACCATCAAAAAGCGTTTCGAAGCTGTCGGCATCGAGAACACCGAAGAGAACCGCCGCGCCTACCGTGAGCTTCTGCTCACCTCGCCGGGTCTCTCCGACCACATCTCCGGCGCCATCCTGTACGACGAGACGATCCGTCAGTCGACCAAGGACGGCGTGCCGTTTCCGCAGTTGATGAAGAAGCTCGGCATCATCCCGGGCATCAAGGTCGACAAGGGCCCACAGCCGCTGGCCGGCTTCCCGGGCGATGTCGTCACCGAAGGCCTCGACGGCCTGCGTGAGCGCCTTCAGGAATACGCGAAACTCGGCGCGCAGTTCGCCAAGTGGCGCGCGGTGATCAACATTACCGAGGAAAATCCCAGCTCCAGCGCGATCGAAGCCAATGCCCACGCGCTGGCGCGCTATGCCGCGCTGTGCCAGGAAGCGGGCATCGTGCCTATCGTCGAGCCGGAAGTGATCATGGACGGCGACCACAGCATCGAAGTCAGCTACGAAGTGCACGAAGCCGTGCTGCGCAGCCTCTTCAACGCGCTGTACGAGCAGAACGTGATGCTCGAAGGCACTATCCTGAAACCCAGCATGGTCATCCAGGGCACCAAGTCCACCGATAAGGCCGACGTCGAGGAAGTCGCCGACGCTACCGTGCGCGTGCTCAAGGCCACCGTGCCTGCCACCCTGCCGGGCATCGTGTTCCTCTCCGGCGGCCAGTCCGACAAGGACGCCACCGCGCATCTGAACGCCATGAATCGCATGGGCCCGCACCCGTGGCCGCTGAGCTTCTCCTACGGTCGCGCCATGCAGCAGGCCGCGCTGAAGCTGTGGTCCGAAGACATGGTCGGCAAATACGCCGCCGCCCAGCAGACCGTCGCCGCCCGCGCCAAGGACAATGGCCTGGCTGCGCTGGGGCAGTGGAAGGGCTGAGTCGGGTAGTCAGGTAAAAAAAGGCGCCCGCGAGGGCGTTTTTTTGTGTGGGCAACGGTCCTCTGGAAAGCGGCAAGCCCGCGATCGTGTGTGCACAGCCCCAAAGGACTCGCGGCGAGCCGTTGTGGGAGCGAACCCTGTTCGCGAGTCCTTTGGGGCCGTGCCTTCCTGTTTGCCGGCTTGTCTCTTGTCTCCTCGGTTAGGTGCCATCCTTATCGATAAACTCGGCTGCGTTGGTTTCGTCAACCAAGATGCCTTCGTACAGGATTTTTCCCGGTGCCGATCCAGTTCCCGCGATCATCGCGTCCAGGCGTTCGACCGCCTTGCTGGCCATGGCTTCGAAGGGCAGGGCGACGGTGGCGACGATGCTGCTGTCGGGCATCAGGATGCGCCGGTAGACGGCGTGGCTTCCGTCGACGGTGACCAGTGGGACGCGACGGCGATCCAGGTCGCGGGCTTTCAATGCGTCGTCGACGATCAGGGCCTGGGCATCGAAGGACACCAGGATCCCCTCCAGGGTTTCTCCATGTTCGTCGAGGATGCCGGCGATGCCGTCGGCGACATCCTGCTGCCAGTTCGCGGTATCCGTCATCGTGTGCCGGGCGACTTCGCGTACCTCGGCATAGTCGGGTAATACCGCGTCGAAGATACGTCCACGCGCCCGCGCGCCGACATTGCCATCGAAGCGCAGCGTGGCCAGATGGCCACGGTCACGCATGGCACGGAACAGATGCAGGCTGCTCGAGACGCCCGCCGAATAGTGATTGGCGTCGACCTCGATGTCGACATGGCGGCTCGATCCAGTGGCAACCGATGCGATATGTATCCCTTGCGCTTTTGCACGCGCCAACTCGGCATCGGTATCGGAGGGCTTGCCCATGACCAGTACGATGGCCTCGACACGCCGGTCGATCAGCTCGTTGAGCAGGGCGCGATACGTATCCAGGGAACCCCGGGCGTCGTGCAGGACCACCTGGTGCCCGGCTGCGGTCGCGGCGACGGATGCGGCATGCAGGCTGCGCGCCTGGCTTTCCGCCGATCCCTGCGAGGCAATGATGCCGACGGTGCCCGCCGAAGCGGGGCATGCCGTGCCAAGCGCAACGGCGACGGAAAATACAACGAGCGCGAATCCTTTCATGGCGACTCCTCCGTGTGTCCAGTTGCGGATGCGTTTTGCACATTTGCACACGCAAAAAAAAGAGGACGCCTCTGGGGGGCGCCCTCCTTCTTTTTACACCTTACGCTTTACGATTTACAGCTCGCGCAGCGAGCGACTTACGCGCTTAGAAGCGATATTCCGCACTCAGCGACACCATGTCCGTCGACAGGTCGACGTTCTTCTTCTTCGCGTCGAAGTAGTCGTAATTGATACCGACGCTGACGTTGCTGGTGAAGTCGTAACCTACGCCGGCACCCGCGTACCAGCTGGTGTCGTCCAGGCCCTTGCGAACCGGGTTGGCGTCGTTGCTGGTGCCGTGGCCGGTCCAGCTGTAGATGCCACCGCGGCCGCTGAGGTACCAGTTCGGGGTGATATTGAAGTGGCCGTTCACGCCGGCGGTCCAGCCGTGCAGCTGCGACTTGCCCTTCTGGACCACGTCGTTGCTGTTGAAGACGTTCTTGACGTGGATGTTGCCCAGGTCGTTATAGCCACCCTCGACGCCGAGCGCGACGCTCGGGTTCAGCGACCAGCGGTAACCGCCATTGATGGCGTAGCCGGTGTCGTGGCCGTCATATGGGCCCTTGTCGATCGAGGTACGGCCGACGTTGCCGTTGACGAAGAAACCGCCATTGGTCTGGGCGCTCTGCGCAAAAGCAGGAATGGCCACGAGACCGGCAGCGGCAAAGGCGAGGGCGATAAGAGTCTTTTTCATGGGGAAACTTCTCCTTGGGGAATTCGCACCCGGACTCGGGGGTTCGAGGAGCCGGACACGGCGGGCCGCCGAAATAACCTTGGTGGCCGCGCTTGAGTTGTTAGATGGGTTCGCCGCCGGATAATTCCAGAACCCATCAGTACATTATTAAGCTTTCGTTAATCCTCGCGACGAGAACGAGCGGCAGCCGAAGACGTCCGGTCGCCGCCCGTTCCCGTCACCGGCCCGATCAGAAGCGGTATTCACCGTTCAGCGAGACGATGCCGGTCGAACGCTTGAAGTCCGGGCTGATCTCGCCCGTGCTGTCGTCGCGGACCTTGCCTGCGTTGGCGTGGAAGTAGTCGTAGCCGACACCGACGCCGACATGCTCGTTGATGTCCCAACCGGTACCGACACCGGCATACCAGCTGCCACGACCCGGACGGCCGCCGCTGCTGAGGCCAAGGCTCTGGCCGACGCTGTTGTTGTAGTTGGTGCCGTTATCGTTGGCGCGGAAGAAGCCGCCATGGGCAGTCAGATACCACTGCGGCACGAGGTTGAGCTTGCCGTTGACGCCGACCAGCCAGCCACGCAGGGCATTGGTCGAGGTGCGCTGGTTCACGTCGCCCGAGTTGAAGATGTTCTTCACGCGGTAGTTGCCCAGGTCGGTATAACCGCCTTCGACACCCAGGCCGAGGTCGTTGCCGACCTTCCAGCGATAGCCGCCGAGCAGGCCGTAACCGGTGCGACGATCCTGCTCGCCCTTGAGGAAGTTGAAGTTGCCTGTGTGGCTGCCGAAGCCACCATCATTGTTGCCGTCGGTGCGGCCAACGCTGGCACCGATGAACCAGTTGCCGCTGCCTACAGCCTGGCTGGGCTGGTAGTTGCCCGAAGCGGGCGCGGAAGTGCTGTCCTGGGCGAAGGCCGGGGCGGCGACAACGCTGGCGGCGACGATGGCGAGGGCAAGTAGCTTATTGTTTTTCATGGGGGATTCTCCTGAACCTTTAATGCGTGTCGCGCGACCGGGGGTTCGATCGCGGGCGACAAGGCCTGCGCGCGTGTTGGCGAAGGCCCGGGCATTAGAGGCGTTCGTACCTGAAGGAATTCCTCACAAGGGGCTCAAACATTAAGGCCGGGTTAATTTCGCGCCTCCCGTGAAGCAATCCATGAAACATCGAAATAACATGCGGCCCGGCGTCGCCACCCCCGTATCCGGGACATAGACAGACCGATCGGCGACAATGGCGTTTTGCCGCCTTTTCCCCTTGGAGATATGCCGATGACGACTCGCCGCGAACGCGCCAACGCGATCCGTGCCCTGGCCATGGATGCCGTTGAAGCGGCCAACTCGGGCCATCCGGGCATGCCGATGGGCATGGCCGATATCGCCGAAGTGCTCTGGCACGACTTCCTCCGTCACAACCCGACGGATCCGAAGTGGTTCAACCGCGATCGTTTCATCCTCTCCAACGGGCACGGCTCGATGCTGCAGTACGCACTGCTGCACCTGACCGGCTACGACCTGCCGCTGAAGGAGCTGAAGAATTTCCGCCAGCTGCATTCGCGCACGCCGGGGCATCCGGAATACGGCCACACCATCGGCATCGAGACGACCACCGGTCCGCTCGGCCAGGGCCTGGCCAATGCCGTCGGTTTCGCGCTGGCCGAGAAGGTGCTGGCCGAGCACTTCAACCGTCCGGGTCATGCGGTCGTCGACCATCACACCTATGTATTCGTCGGCGATGGCTGCCTGATGGAAGGCATCTCGCACGAAGTGGCTTCGCTCGCCGGCACGCTGAAACTCGGCAAACTGATCGCGGTGTACGACGACAATGGCATTTCGATCGACGGCGAAGTGCATGGCTGGTTCACCGACGACACGCCGAAGCGCTTCGAGGCCTATGGCTGGAACGTGATCCGCGGCGTCGACGGCCATGACGCCGAAGCGATCAAGAAGGCGCTGACCGAGGCCACTGCGCCGACGGACAAGCCGACCCTGATCATCTGCCGCACCATCATCGGCTTCGGTTCACCGAACAAGCAGGGCAAGGAAGCCAGCCATGGTTCCGCGCTCGGCAAGGACGAGGTCGCCGCGGCGCGCAAGGAACTGGGTTGGGATCACCCGGCCTTCGAAGTGCCGCAGGAAATCTATGCATCCTGGGATGCGCGCGAAAACGGCAAGAAGCTCGAAGCGAGTTGGGACGAGCTGTACGCCGCATACGCCAAGGCGCATCCGGAACTCGCCGCCGAACTGAAGCGCCGCCTCGCCTCCGAACTGCCGGCGAACTGGCAAGAGGCCTCGATGGCCTTCGTGCGCAAGATGCAGACCGAGGGCCCGGAAGTGGCGTCGCGCAAGGCCTCACAGATGACGCTCGATGCGTTCGGCCCGCTGCTGCCGGAACTGATCGGCGGTTCCGCGGATCTGGCCAGCTCGAACCTGACCATGTGGAAGGGCTCGAAGAGCGCTGTCGATGGCGGCGCCGACGTCAACTACGTGCATTACGGCGTGCGCGAGTTCGGCATGACCGCGATCGCCAACGGCCTGGCCTTGCACGGCGGCTTCATCCCCTACGACGCGACCTTCCTGGTCTTCTCCGACTACGCCCGCAATGCGGTACGCATGTCGGCGCTGATTCCGGCGCACGCCATCCACGTCTATACGCACGATTCGATCGGCCTGGGCGAGGATGGTCCGACCCATCAGCCGGTCGAGCACATGGCCACGCTGCGCTATATCCCGAACAATCACCTGTGGCGTCCCTGCGACGCGGTGGAATCGGCGCTGTGCTGGAAGGCGGCGATCGAACGCAAGGACGGTCCGTCCTGCCTGGTCTTCTCGCGCCAGAACCTCAAGCATCAGCACCGCGACGAGGAACAGCTGAAGGACGTACTTCGC
The DNA here is from genome assembly GCA_036009745.1 of Luteibacter sp. Taxonomy (GTDB): domain Bacteria; phylum Pseudomonadota; class Gammaproteobacteria; order Xanthomonadales; family Rhodanobacteraceae; genus Luteibacter. The sequence goes on from DASYLE010000132.1 coordinate 17,494, forward strand.
GGCGGTTATGTGCTGTCCGATCCGGCAGACAGCACGTTCCAGGCGATCATCGTTGCCACGGGCTCGGAAGTGGAGCTGGCGATGGAGGCCTCGCGCGCGCTCGCGCAGCAGAATATCGCCGTGCGTGTCGTCTCGATGCCGTGCACGGAAGTGTTCGACGACCAACCGGTGGAATATCGCGAAGGCGTGCTGCCGGGCTGGTGCCGCGCGCGCGTGGCCGTCGAGGCGGCGACCGCGGACTACTGGCTCAAGTACGTGGGTCTGGACGGCGAAGTCGTGGGCATGACCGGTTTCGGTGCCTCGGCGCCGGCGCCGAAGCTGTACGAATACTTCGGCATCACCACCAGCCACGTGATCGACGCGGTGAAGCGCGTCGTCGGCTGAGCAAGTCGCCGGGCGCGCGCAACGCGCGCCCGGCATTCCCCCGCTTAATCGTTCGCCAGTTCCGCCGCGAAGGCCATGCCCAGGCGCGCAAACTTAATGGCGTGTGCCGCCGTGCCGCCGAAGCTGGCGACGGTATCCCTTGGCGTATGGATGTTGGGATTGGCTGTCCGGAGTGTTGCCTCGAATGGCATGGATGCGGGATAGCCTGCGTTACTCCAGGACGCGTGGTCGGAGCAGGCGTAGCCACACTTGTCGCGGCCGACGCTGACACCCGGCAGGTAGCTGCGAACCAGCGCCTCGACGAAGTCGTTCTGCGCTGCGTCCGTATAGTCGGTCATCAGGTTGATATCGTTCGGTGCACCTTTGTAGGCGGTCATGTCGAGCTGGAGCATGCCGACGACCTCGATGCCGTCCGATCTGTAACGTCGTGCGATTTGCTGTGAGCCGATCAGGCCACCTTCCTCGGCGGCGTGGGCGATGAAGCGCACGGTCCGTTGTGGGCGATAGCCGTTCGCCACCATGGCGCGGATGATCGACGTGGCACTGGCGACGCCGGAGGCATCGTCGTCGGCACCCGGTGCATCCGCGGTCGAGCTGATCGAGTCCAGGTGTGAGCCGATGACGATGACTTCGTCGGGCTTTTCGCTGCCTTTGATCGAGAGGACGACGGACTCCTGGCGCTGTGGAAATCCGGTAAGTGGAACGGTCTCGATCGTGATGTCATTGCGTCCGCCGGCCAGCTCCCGCCAGTGCGAGGCAAGCCAGTCGCTGGCCGCCCTGCCGTGTGGCGAGGTGTAGAGGCGGGTCGGTCGCAATTCGGAAAACGCACGGATGTCTGCCAGCAGACGGGTTTCGGTCAGCGCGCCGAGCAAGGGGCGGACCACGGCCTGGGCATCGATCGGGCGGGCCAGCGGTGCCGCAGGCGTGGCCCGTTCCGATCGCGCAAGCCAGGCGCGGGCGTCGTCCGGCGAGTCGTGTCGGACGAATCCGGCGCAGCGCTGCAGGTCATGGTGGATGGCTTCGGCCAGGCCAGGCAGGGCGGCTTCGTCGATGCGCACCATATGTATGGATTCACCGGCGAGGCTTTTGCGCAGCGCCGGTTCGCGGTCGATCGTTGCGCGCGATCCGGCGAGCAGCGGCAGCGAGGAGGCGGGAAGGGTGATGAGTGCTTCCCGCGATGGGGATGCGGCCGCCGCCGCGACAAGCGGGGACAAGACCATGGCGATGACCGCAATGGATCGGACGAAACAAGGGGACGGTTGGTGCATGACGCTCTCCGGAAGTCATGTTGCGAGAAGCAACATGACGACCGTAGTGCGTGGTATCGGGTGGGAACACGGCATGACTGGCCATGCCCTTGTCAGTACGGAAGGCTGGGACGTGTAAGTTAACCGCCAAGTGCCTGCCGTAACTCCAGAGCAGTACGGACGATGGCGCTGGCGCCTGCATTGCGTAGCTCGTCAGCGTCGCCGAATCCCCAGAGCACGCCGATACCGCGGACACCGTTGGCACGTGCGCCATCGATATCGAAGTGGCGGTCGCCGATCATCACCGCGGCATCGGCGGCGACAGCGAAATCGGCGAGTGCCGCCGCGATCATGCTGGCTTTCTCGCTATGCATCGAATCAGGCTTCGCCGCATAGGTCGCCGAGAACAGGTGGCCGAAGGGCAGGGCCTCGATGATCCGGTGCGCGTGCACGTCGATCTTGCTGGTGACGACGACCAGGGTATGGCCGTCGGCTTTAAGACTGGCCAGCAACTCCGGGATATCGGCGTACACCGAGTGCTCGCGCCATCCCGTGGCCTCGAAGTACTCCCGATATAGCGATACGCCATCCTCGACCCGGTCGGCGTCCAGCACCGAAGCGAAATTGTGCCGAAGCGGCGGCCCGATCCACTGGCGCAAGACGTTCTCGGCCGGCACCGGTATCTCCAGCCGGCCGAGCGCGTGGCGGATACCGGCGAAGATACCTTCCTCCGAATCGATCAGTGTTCCGTCCAGATCGAACAGGCAAAGCAAGGGGCGCACGTGCACGGTATTCACTTGGCGGCACGCGCCTTTAGCGCGGTCACCGCGGGTAGTTCCTTGCCCTCGAGGAATTCGAGGAAGGCGCCGCCCCCGGTCGAGATATACGAGACGCCGTCCTCGATACCGTATTTGTCGACGGCGGCCAGGGTGTCGCCGCCACCGGCGATCGAGAAGGCCTTCGACGCGGCGATGGCGCGCGCCAGTGTTTCGGTGCCCTTGCCGAAGGCGTCGAATTCGAACACGCCAACCGGGCCGTTCCAGACCACGGTGCCCGCCTTGGCGATCATCTCGGCATAACGCTTCGCGGTATCCGGGCCGATATCGAGAATCATCTCGTCGTCGGCGACCTGGTCGACCGGTTTCACGGTCGCCTTGGCCGTGGCCGAGAACTCCGTGGCGACGACGACATCGGTGGGGATTGGCACGTCGGCGCCGCGTGTTTTCGCGTCGGCGATGATCTTCTTCGCCGCGTCGACCAGGTCGGTCTCGACCAGGGACTTGCCGATCTTGTGCCCGACCGCGGCGATAAAGGTATTGGCGATGCCGCCACCGACAATCAGCTGGTCGATCTTGTCGGCGAGGTTTTCCAGCAGGGTCAGCTTGGTCGAGACCTTCGAGCCGGCGACGATGGCCAGCAGGGGCCGTGCCGGCTTGTCGAGCGCCTTGCCCAAGGCATCGAGTTCAGCTGACAGCAAGGGCCCGGCAGCGGCGATTGGCGCGAAGCGGATCACACCATGCGTCGAGGCCTGCGCGCGATGCGCGGTGCCGAAGGCATCCATCACGAAGATGTCGCAGAGCGCTGCGTATTTCTTCGCCAGGCCCTCGTCGTCGGCCGCTTCGCCGACGTTCTCGCGGCAGTTCTCCAGCACCACGACCTCGCCCTCGGCGACATCGACGCCGTCGAGGTAGTCCTGCACAAGGCGAACCTTGCCGCCAAGCTGCTGGCCGAGCCATTCGGCAACCGGGGCGAGGGACTGCGCGGGATCGCGCACGCCTTCCTTCGGCCGGCCCAGGTGGGAGAGAACCATCACCCGCGCGCCGGCGTCGCGCGCCGCGCGGATCGTCGGCAGCGAGGCGTCGAGGCGCTGGGTGGAGGTAATGCGGCCATCGGCGACGGGCACGTTCAGGTCTTCGCGGATCAAGACGCGCTTGCCGCGCAGATCCAGGTCACTCATGCGGATGACGGACACGTTCGACTCCAGGCTGGACAAAGGACGCTATTGTCCCCGCCCGGCGCCAGGCGATGCAAACGTAACGGTAGAATCGGTCGATTGTTACGGAGCATGTCCATGAGCAGCGAACTGGTTCTTTATAGCTACTGGCGGTCCAGCGCCGCCTATCGCGTGCGTATCGCGCTGAACCTCAAGGGCCTCGACTACGCGATCAGGCCGGTGCACCTGCTCAATAACGGCGGCGAACAGCACGCCGAGGCCTATCGCAAGCTCAATCCGCAGGAGCAACTGCCGACCCTGCTCGACGGCGATCGGGTGCTGACCCAGTCGATGGCGATCGTCGAGTACCTCGACGAGACCCGGCCGGAGGTGCCGCTGATGCCGGCCGATCCGCTGGGGCGGGCGAGGGTGCGCGCGATGGCCCAACTGGCGGCCTGCGATATTCATCCGCTAGGCAACCTGCGCGCGTTGCAAGCGCTTGAAAAGCAGTTCGGCGCTGGCCAGGAGCAAAAAGCCGAATGGAGCCGGTATTGGATTTCGCTGGGCCTGCATGCGCTTGAGGTGGAGCTGGCGGCCAGTTCGTCGACCGGCCGGTTCTGCCACGGCGATACGCCGACCCTGGCCGATATCTGCCTGGTTCCGCAGGTTTACAACGCGGTGCGCTGGCAGGTGGATCTGTCGGATTGCCCGACCCTGATGCGGATTCAGGAGGCTTGCGACGGGCTGGAGGCTTTCCGGCGCGCCGCGCCGGAGATGCAGGTGGATGCTCCCGCGGCAGCTTGAGTGCCCGGCCCCAAAGGACTCGCGAACAGGGTTCGCTCCCACAAGGCCGCCGCAGCCCGCTCTTGTGGGAGCGAACCCTGTTCGCGAGTCCTTTCGCGATAAGGCCCACGGTCGCAGCGTTGGATTTGTTACATCGCCCCGATGCCGTACGGGTCGCTCGACATGAACTCGTTGTTGCTCGCACCCTCGGCCAGGCGGATCTTCAACGCCAGCCCATCGCGCGAATCGGCCTTGTTGAGGGCCTCTTCCAGTTCGATCTGGCCTTCCTTGAACAGCCGGTACAGCGACTGGTCGAAGGTCTGCATGCCTTCCTGCAGGCTGCGGTCCATCGCCTCCTTGACCTCGTGGATCTGGCCGCGGCGGATCATGTCGCGGATCAGCGGGGTGTTCAGCAGCACCTCGGTCGCCGGCAGGCGACGGCCGTCCTTGCCGAGGACCAGGCGCTGGCTGATCACCGCGCGCAGGTTCAGGGCAAGGTTCATCAGCACGTTCTTGTGCGCCGACTCGGGGAAGAAGTTGAGGATGCGCTCCAGCGTCTGGTCGGCGTTGTTCGAGTGCAGGGTCGCCAGGCACAGGTGACCGGTCTCGGAGAAGGCGATCGCCGCCTCCATGGTGTCGGTGTCGCGGATCTCGCCGATCATGATCACGTCCGGCGCCTCGCGCATGGCGTTCTTCAGCGCCTCGGCGTAGCTGTGCGTGTCCAGGCCGACTTCGCGCTGGTTGACGATCGACTTCTTGTGCCGGTGCAGGTACTCGATCGGGTCCTCGATGGTGAGGATATGGCCCGAGCTATGCTGGTTGCGCTGGTCGAGCATGGCGGCCAGGGTGGTCGACTTGCCCGAACCGGTGGCGCCGACGACCAGGATCAGGCCGCGCGGCTCCATGATCAGGTCGCGGAAGATCGAGGGCAGGCGCAGTTCCTCAACCGTCGGAATCTCGCTCTTGATCGCGCGGATGACCATGCCGATCTCGCCGCGCTGCTTGAAGACGTTGATACGGAAGCGTCCAGCCTCTTTCACCGCCAGCGCCATGTTCAGCTCGAGGTCGCGCTCGAACTGCGGTACCTGGCCCTCATCCATCAGCGAGTAGGCGATCTTCTTGACCATGCCACTCGGCAGCCCGGTATTACCGAGCGGGTACAGCTTGCCCTCGACCTTGATGTTCACTGGCGCGCCGGTGGTCAGGAACATGTCCGACGCACCCTTGTCCACCATCAACTTGAGGAAATAACCGATATCCACCAAACCCCCCAGAGAAATCGCATTACAATCGAGATGGAACCCTTCCAACTGTATCGACAATATCTCGCAATTCTGTACGAGGAACGAGTGATGGTGCACAACTTGCAGTCGACCCCGACGTCCCGGGGCCAGCGGCTGCCCGCGCTGATGGCCCTGGCCCTTGCTTTCGCCGCCCTCGGCGGCTGCGCGAGCGTACCTCCACCCGACGGTGCCATGAACCAGGCCCAGGCCCAGCTCCAGGCGGCGCGCGATGCCGGCGCCGCGGATTATGCGCCTGTAGACCTGGATTACGCGCGCAGCCGTTTCCAGCAGGCCCAGCAGGCCATGGCCAGTCGTAAATACGACCAGGCGGGCGCGTTGGCCGACGAATCGCGCGCGGACAGCGAACTGGCTGCCGCGAAGGCTCGCCTGGGGGCCGCCCGTGCCCAGATCCAGTCCAAGACCGAGGAAAACTCCCGGATGCGGACCCAGATGATCGACAACCACGCCAACGACACCACGCCTGCGCCTGCCGGCGTCCAGGAATCGGAGACCGTGTTGCCGGCACCGGCCGAATCCAGTGCCCCGGCGGCCGGTGACGAGGGCACCCAGCCCCTACCGAACAACGGCAACCAGGGAGGCCAGCCATGAACCGCCTGACCACCGCGATCGCCGCCGGCCTGCTCCTGCTTGCCAGCGGCACGGTCATGGCGGCCAAGGACGACCTCGACGTCCGCCGCCTCAACAGCAGCCTCGACCAGCTGAGCAGCGACCCGACCCTGGGTGCCTACGCCCAGGGCGAACAGGCCCGCGCCCGCGATGCGATCAACCATCTGGCCGGGGTCAGCTCGAAGGAGCGAGCTCACTACCTGTACATCGCCGAGCGCCGCGTCGACCTCGCCAAGGCTGTCGCCCAGACCCAGGACGCGCAGAACAAGCTGGCCCTGCTCGATCGCGAGCATGACCAGATCCTGCTCGAAGCCAGCCGCCTGGACGCCGACAACACCCGTCGCCAGCTCGAGCAGCAGCGCCTGCAGAACCAGATCATCGCCGAGGAAGCCGCGCGCCTGCAGCAGCAGGGCATGGAGTACTCCCAGGCGGTGGACCAGGCCAAGGCCGAGGCGGACAAGGCACGCAAGCTGGCCGAGGCCCAGGGCCGTGTCGCCAATGCCGCACGCAAGGAAGCGGCACTCGCCGAAGCGGCTGCACGGGCCATGCGTGGCGACAGCGCACCCGCGCCGAAGCCCGCGCCCAGCAAGGGCAAGAGCACGCCGAAGACCGATTCCGGAAACTGAGGCCGGGCCTGATGTTCATTATTAAGTTGTTGATAAAAAAGAAGTAATTTTTCGGGTAAAGCGTCACGAAAGTGAAGCGAAGGTGCTTGCGCCGGCTAGTTGGGCGGAGTAGCGTCGATTCCCCGGGGGGCAAAACCGCCTCCCGGGGAATGACCCGAGCCCATGCGCAGAAACCAAACCACACCTTCCTCCGAATCCCCCCGTGCTGACGGCGGCGGACGGTTGTGTGCGCCCGGCTCCCCACCGATTCGGTCGCGCGACGTCAGGCCCGGCCGATCCCATGCGAGGAGGTCGACATGTTCGAAAACCAGCAGCGAGACGACATCGAGGCAATGATGAAGGCCGATGCGGATTTCCGCAGGCTCTATCACCACCATCAGGAGCTCGATAGCAAGGTTCACGACGCCGAGATCGGCGTACTTCCCATCGACGACCTGACCCTCGGCGCGATGAAGAAGGAAAAGCTGCAGGCGAAGGCGCGACTACAACGCATGTGGGACAACTCGCGGGGGCGAACCCACTGATGTAAGACCCGGTCATACAGGCTATTCAGGCTATGACTTAAGGAGCGGCGGATACGGGAACGTATCCGCCGTTCGTATGTCTGACGTCCGCGTAGGGTGGTCGGCTATCATGCGATGACCTACGAAGGCAGGCAGTGGAGTGAAGATGAGCGTTTACCAGAGTGTCCTCGAGCTGATCGGTCGTACCCCGATGGTGCGCGCCCAGCATCTGGACACCGGTTGTTGCGAGCTCTTCCTCAAGCTGGAAAGCACCAACCCGGGCGGTTCGATCAAGGACCGCATCGGCATGTCGATGATCGAGGGCGCCGAGCGCGCCGGGAAGATCAAGCCGGGCGATACCCTGGTCGAGGGCACCGCGGGCAATACCGGCCTTGGCCTCGCCCTGGTCGCGCAGCAGAAGGGCTACCGGCTGATCCTGGTGGTGCCCGACAAGATGAGCCGCGAGAAGATCTTCAATCTCAAGGCCATGGGCGCCGAAGTCGTGCTGACCCGCTCGGACGTGGCCAAGGGCCATCCGGAGTATTACCAGGACATGGCCGAGCGCATCGCGCGCGAAACCGCTGGCGCGTACTTCATCAACCAATTCGGCAACCCGGACAACCCGCTCGCCCACATCCAGACGACTGGCCCGGAAATCCTCGAACAGATGGACGGCAAGGTCGACGCGATCGTGCTCGGCTGCGGCTCGTCGGGCACCATGAGCGGCCTGACCACCTATCTCGACGACGCGTCGCCGAACACCGAAATCATACTGGCCGATCCGGTCGGCTCGATCCTCGCGCAATACATCAATGAAGGCGTGCTCTCGGCCAAGTCGGGCAGCTGGATGGTCGAAGGCATCGGCGAGGATTTCCTGCCCTCGATCAGCAACTTCACCCGCGTGAAGAAGGCCTATGCGATCAGCGACAAGGAAAGCTTCCTGGCCGCGCGCGAGCTGCTGGCGAAGGAGGGCATCCTCGGCGGTTCGTCGACCGGCACCCTGCTGTCCGCCGCGCTGAAGTACTGCCGTGAGCAGACCACGCCCAAGCGCGTGGTCACCCTGGTCTGCGACACCGGCAACAAGTACCTGTCGAAGATGTACAACGACTACTGGATGCTGGACAACGGCTTCCTCGAACGCGAACGCTACAACGACCTGCGCGACCTGATCCTGCGCCCGTACGCCCAGCGCGACACCGTCGTGGTCGGTCCGTCCGAGCTGCTGATCACGGCCTACAACCGCATGAAGCTGTACGACGTCTCGCAGCTGCCGGTGATGGATGGCGACCGCCTGGTCGGCATCCTCGACGAATCCGATGTGCTGATGCACGTGCATGCCGACGAGGTGCGCTTCCGCGACCCCGTCTCCACCGCGATGATCGACTCGCTGGAAATGCTCCAGGTGAAGTCGCCGATCGAATCGCTGCTGCCGGTGTTCGACCGTGGCCATGTCGCCATCGTCGTCGACGGCGACCAGTTCCTCGGGCTGATTACCCGTATCGACCTGCTCAATTATTTGCGTCGCAAAGTTAACTGACCGCCAGGTCACCAAGGAATTCAACATGTGTGGAATCGTTGCCGCCGTCGCCCAGCGTGATGTAGCGCCCATTCTTATCGCCGGCCTGAAGGCCCTCGAGTACCGCGGATACGATTCCGCCGGCATGGCCGTGCTCGATGGCGGCAACGTCCGCCGCGTGCGTGCCAAGGGCAAGGTGCGCGAGATGGAAGCGCTGTACCTGGCCGACCCGCTGCCCGGCGGCACCGGCATCGCGCATACGCGCTGGGCCACCCATGGCGTGCCCAGCGAGCGCAATGCGCACCCGCATGTCGCCGGCGGTATCTCCCTGGTGCACAACGGCATCATCGAGAACTATGCATCGCTGCGTGAATCCCTGCAGGCGCGTGGCCGCGTGTTCACCTCGGACACCGACACCGAGGTCATGGGCTTCCTGATCGACGAATACGTGCAGCAGGGCAAGAGCCTGCGCGAAGCCGTGCTGGAAACAGTGGCTCATCTGGAAGGCGCCTATGCGATCGCCGTGGTCAGCGCCGCGGAACCGGACAAGGTCGTTGGTGCGCGTCGCGGTTGCCCGCTGCTGGTCGGCGTCGGTATCGGCGAGCATTTCCTGGGTTCCGACGCGCAGGCGCTGATCCAGGTCACCAACCGGATGATTTACCTGGCCGAAGACGATGTCGTCGAGATCACCCGCGACAGCGTGCGCGTCTTCACCCTGGACGGCAACGAGGTCGAGCGCAGCGCCCACGACAGCGAACTGTCCGTCGACGCGGTGGAGCGTGGCGAATACCGTCATTACATGCAGAAGGAAATCTTCGAGCAGCCGCGCGCCGTCAGCGAGACCCTGGAAGGCCGCATCGGCCCGCATGGCGTGCTGCCGAACATCTTCGGTGTCGATGGCGACGCGCTGTTGCCCAAGGTACGCCAGATCCACATCATCGCCTGCGGCACCAGCTACCACGCCGGCCTGATCGCCAAGTACTGGATCGAAGACCTGGCGCGGATCCCGGTCAGCGTCGAGGTGGCCAGCGAGTACCGCTACCGTGAGGCCGTGGTGCCGGCGGACAGCTTGTTCATCGCCATCTCCCAGTCCGGCGAAACCGCCGACACCCTGGCGGCGCTGCGCGAATCGCGTCGCCGCGGTTACCTGGGCACCCTCGGCATCTGCAATGTGGCGGAGTCATCCCTGGTCCGCGAAGCCGACCTCAAGCTGATGACCCGCGCCGGCCCCGAGATCGGCGTCGCCTCAACCAAAGCCTTCACCACCCAGCTGGCCGCCCTGGCCCTGCTGGCGCTGGAACTCGGCCGCCAGCGCGGGCTGGACGAAGCCACCTACCTGGCACGCTGCGCCGAACTGCAGTCGCTGCCGCGCGTGATCGAGGCAGCGCTGAAACTCGAGCCCGAGATCGTCGAGCTGGCCGCGCACTTCATGCACCGCCAGCACGCCCTGTTCCTCGGCCGCGGCGCACAATACCCGGTCGCCCTGGAAGGCTCGCTCAAGCTCAAGGAAATTTCCTACATCCACGCCGAGGCCTATCCGGCCGGCGAACTCAAGCACGGCCCGCTCGCCCTGGTCGACGAAGACATGCCCGTCGTCGCCGTGGCTCCCAACGGCCCGCTGCTCGACAAGCTCAAATCCAACCTGCAGGAAGTCCGCGCCCGCGGCGGCGAACTGATCGTCTTCGCCGACATCAATGCAGCGATGGACGAAGACATCGAGCACGGCGCCATGCTGCGCCTGGACGGCGGCGGCGACTTCATCGCCCCGGCCGTGTTCACTATTCCGCTGCAGCTATTGGCTTATCACGTAGCCGTGCTACGTGGCACTGATGTGGACCAGCCGCGTAATCTAGCCAAGTCGGTGACGGTGGAGTAAGCGTCAAAGGGAGTCGCCATTACGGGCGACTCCCTTCTATTTCGCTACTGCTTACCAGGGGAACGTGATAGGAATTAGCCACGGCAAGCAAGGTGCGCTGCCGTAACAATGTGGTTGCTGACCACCGCCGATGATGTCGCCATCAGGGGCTCGCCAGATAATTACCGGAGCATATGCGATCAGGTTTCCGTCAGGAAAATATGCCAGGTAGCCGTCTTCATATCTGACATTATCCTTTGGATAACCGTAGGTATTGGTGCTCCTTTGAGCTTGCCAGACGATTCCATCCTCGTTCCATAGATTTAGCAGTCCATCAAAGTCTGCATACTCAGCATTTAGCCCCGTCGTGTTTGAACTCCAGATCGCGGCGCCGTTGCGATATAGCACAAGATCACTATCCGCCTGAAAGACAAATTCATACTTCCCGCTAGCTTGGGCAAACATTTGGGCTTTGGGGAATAGCGTGCCGCGTCCAAAAATGATCGGTGCTATCCCTGCTGGTGAGGTTCCGTCCGAGGTATTCGATGTCCAGGTCGGTATTGTCGTCAACACCTGGGCAAGCCCACCATCGTCCACGGTGAAGTATCGGTCAGGTCCATTCGAGGCCGTTTGCCAAACTGCCCGTCCAGCCGCGGTGTAGATAACGAAATTACCATCCGCTTGCATCGCGGCGCGTACGCCACCTAAGCCCGTGGTATTGCTGGACCAAACCGCGTGGCCACTGCCGTCATTCCTATAGACAACTAAGTTACCGTCAGCCTGCATTATTACGTAATAACTAGCGTTGCTAGAGTAGAAGTATTGACCTACATCGAGCTCCCTGCCCGGACCTAGATAGTCCGCGAATGCGGAATTGCAAAAGGCTAGCGCCGCCACAGCTATCAGGTAGCAAAATCCTCTCATTGACATAGTATTCCCCTGGTTTTGTCGTGACTTTTGTTGCATGGATGACGGAGTCCCTGCCCGGGTGGTCTTTCGCAGGGCAGCTAACCTCGTTATCTGTTACTCAATTCGCTGAAATCACGCATCTTGCCCGCTCGATTTCATTATCGAACGGCAGGCCAGCGAAAATATCAGCCCCTTTCTTGCCACGCCCATTAGCGCAGCGCGGTTACCATAGAGCAACACGTATGTAGGCGTGGGGCTAGACGTTCTGTAAGCAATACCCTACATAGCGCAATTACTTGCACGGCCAATGGGCTAATGTAGATTATTGCGAATGCATTACGGTCGGCCACCTGGCCGTGCAACAGCGGCGCGCCCTGGCGCAACAAATCAAGACGTACGATCACGATCGGTGACCGAGCGGATCTGCCGGCTGAATCGAGCGTGGCAGATACGTCAGGATGCCGACATGCGTCGCCGTGCGATCGAAACTCGAGGCTGCTGAATGTTGGCAAAAAACTTGTCTTGACGTAACATGAAATTACGTTATACAGATATTGACCATCAATAAATTGCGAAAACGTCCGGGGCGCTATCTAGGAGACAGGCGCGGGGTGTGGCGTTGAGATTACTTCTTTGCACAACTGCGTCAGTACAGGGAATTTTTATCTATTTGTTGATAACATGAATGTTTATTCGTTTGGTATGCGATCAATAGACGACCAGCGGTTATGTTTGTAAAACACTTTTCCAGGAGTGACGAAGTTGAGTTTTGAACGCGACCCACTATCTCTCGACAATTTAATTGAGCTATTCAGGGAGCATGGAGGTACTCCGGAACTCTATCTTTATCACCATTACGCTCGATTCACGGAGACATTAAAAGAGTTCTGTTCTACATGGCCTGAAGGCAAGCGCCGCCGTGTGTTGGATATTGGCGCCCACTGGCTCCACCAAAGTGTTCTATGGCGGCAAGCAGGATTTGAAGTAACCGCCGTCGATCTCCCCGGCACGTTCGAGGTTGAAAGTGTAAGAAGTATTGCCAGGCAGCTCGATATTCCACTGCTCAAATGCCAGAGCCTTGAACATCCCCATGAGCTTGATCAAGTGGCAGATGCTTCGATCGATGTGGTGCTCTTCACAGAGATTATCGAACACATCACATTCAACCCTGTGAGCTTCTGGCGGCAAGTTCATCGAATCATGTCGCCGGGTGGGCGCATCGTCGTGACGACACCAAACTACTATTCGTGGAAAGGCCGCGCTTGGAACTTCTTGCGTTTTATTTCTGGCGGAGGTGGCGGAATAGGCGTTAGCAACGTGCTCGGCGTTCATACCTATGGGCATCACTGGCGCGAATATAGTAAGGCGGAAGTACTTGAGTACTTCAAGATGCTGTCGCCAGATTTCGTAACTGTCAAGGCCATATATATGCCAAGTTATGCGCTATCCAAGATTTGGTGGAAGGCGGGCGTGCAGATTGTGATGGACAGGCTATGGTTTGCCCGACCGAATATTCATGTCGAGGTTCAATTAAAAGGCAAGGAAAGCGGCATTGTTGTCGAGCCGCGCTGGTAATCGGTCAGCGCCTGGTCCACGCCAGTAGCAAAAGTGACCCGCCTTCTTTCGGCCTGTGTCAAAGCTCGACGTAAGGCATAGAGATTGTGGCGCGCCAACGGTGATTCCCCCGGGAGGCCATGAGGGCATGTCGCTATGGCCACATCGCAGGCGAAGGTGCGGTCATAGCGTGCGCTTATCGTTGAGTCCGGATGACCCGATGCGGGGCGGTCACTTCTCGATGATTCGTGACGAGCCTGGAACCGTACGGACTCGGCTTCACGCGAACCATCCAGCGGCGACCGGTCGTCCCGGATACGATCCCGGTGATCTCTCGCGCCTCTTCCGTACCCGTATCTCCAACAGATTTGCTCCGCGTGACGCCTGGAGACCGGGTGTTGGCGTAATTTCGAGTTGATTGGCTGCTTGGTCGATTGGTATTTGACTATAAGGCGATTGCCGCGCTTGGCAGGCCGCATGGCGAGGCGGTTGCGGGGCTAGCGTGGCGCTGATCCAGTACGTGTAGGTCCAGATGATGGGAGGACGGGCATGCGGCGAGTGTTCGCCAAGGCGTTCAGGGATTGGGCCGGTCTCGTCCGCCGTAGCTACGCAACCCTCCTGATTAGTCGGACCTTCCGCGCTACATAGATCACGACCGTCGTGGAACCAAATATGGCAGCCCATAGGACGGGAACCCTTAGCCAAGTAATGTGAAAGTTATCCCCCACATGCGTGTGGTTAAGGTAGAACAAAATGATCATCGGATGCAGGCAGTAGATCCCCAGTGAGCAATCCGAGATCAGTTTGACCGGTGTTGCCAGCGGCCTTGGTAGCGATGTAATGCTCGTGAAGAATGCAAATGCGGCCACGGCAGCGACTGCAACCAGGGGTGCCTGAAATACGAAAAATAACTCGCTCGGCTTGCCGATGTGCATCGAATACAGATAGGTCAGATAAGCTGTGGCGGTAGACGAGGCGAGAAAGGTAAGGATGCAATACCACCTGCCGGCGGTCGAGGTGACCGGCCTGTTCCGCGCTAAGTAGGCTCCAATCACAAAGTAGCCCAGGTATCCTGAGAACATCTGAGCCCCGAAGATCGTTGTTGGGTCCCAGGATGTCGCGTGAAGATTTCTAAACTGGTTGAGTCCACAGGCAACAAAAAACCACAGCGCAAGGAAGACGCGAATCTCTGTATCGGTCGATGCTCTTAGTATCTTCCCAAGGTACGGCGCTGAAAGGTATAGACCAAGAGCGGCGTAGAAATACCAAAGATGCCCATAGGGCACCGTCAGATAGTGAGTAACGCTATCGATGATCGGCACGGACCTATCGCCGAACATATAAACGTACACGCAAGTCCAAAAGATGAGTGGCAGAACCACCCGAAGAACACGCTTCCGGTAGAACGGCAAGATCGGCTCATCCCTCCAGAGCAATAGCGCCCCGGAAAGCATGAAGAATATTGGCACGGCGACCCTGCTGAGGGAGTCATAGATATCCGCCGGAACCCAGAATGGCCCGAACGAATAGAAGTTGCCGGCTGATATATGCAGAAGAACTACCATGGCGCAGGCCGCCGCCCTAGTGACATCCATCCCCAACGAGCGGTCTCCGCTTCTGGTGTCCTGCATCTATCCCTTCCCCTGGTTGCTCACGGGAACAAGTCTAGCGAAGTATTGTGCAACACGGCATGGCGGCAGGCCGGCTATAGATGATCGGATGGTTCGGTGCCACGATCTACCTCGCAGGAATTTTCGCCCTCGGCGCCGAGCCAGGTGGCTGCCAGCAGCGGCACCACCGACGCGACCGGCTACACCTGCGTCACTTCCAATATAGTGAACGCGACAGCCAGCGTACGAAGGGCCTCGAGGTCTGTGTTCTTCGGCAGATGTCGGTGCGCCGGTTGCGCATCTGAGTAATTGCGGGTTTATCAACAGAAGCAACAATTTCCGAAAAGGTCCGCTTTATGTCAAAGAATCTTGCATCCTCGTCGGCTCCCTGTTCCGCTACATTTGACCAGCACGCATTGCGCGGGGTTCAGGATCTTCCGTAAACGTCGTCGAGACGGACGATATCGTCCTCGCCCAGGTAGCTTCCAGACTGGACCTCAATTAACTCCAGAGGCACTTGGCCTGGATTGCGGAGGCGATGAACGCTTCCGAGCGGAATATACGTACTCTGGTTTTCAGTGAGCAAGAACACCTTGTCGCCGCAGGTCACTTCCGCGGTACCGGAAACAACGATCCAGTGTTCTGCACGATGGTGATGCATCTGAAGACTCAGTCGCGCACCTGGTTTCACCACGATGCGCTTTACCTGGAACCGGGGCGCGGATTCGAGCAGGTCGTAGCTGCCCCATGGCCGGTGAACGATGCGGTGCAACGAGTGTTCACTTCGATCGTTCGCCTTCAAATTTTCAACAATGCGCTTGACATCCTGGGATGCATCGAGACGCGCTACGAGCGTCGCATCTGGCGTGGTAACGACCACAATATCCTTCAGCCCAACAGTCGCTACCAGATGCCGATCATGCGAACGGATCAGTGAACCCGTCGTGTCGATCGTCATGACGTCGCCTTCAACGTGGTTTCCCTTGGCATCCTTGTCTGCAGCGAGCCACAGTGCGGCCCACGAACCGATGTCGCTCCAGCCGCAGCTGACAGGGACGACGGCTGCGCGACTGGTCTTTTCCATAACGGCATAGTCGATCGACCGATCAGGTGATCGAGCAAATGCTTCGCTATTGATCCGGACAAAATCTAGGTCGCTGCTCGCGCGCTCGTAGGCCTCGCGAACTGCTGCGATGATTTCAGGTTCCACCGCTTCTAGTTCCTCGATGTACCGGGACGCCTTGAACATGAACATACCGGAGTTCCAATCATAGCCTCCGTGATCAAGGTAGGATTTCGCGGTTGCAAGATCGGGCTTCTCGACGAACTGGCCGATGCGAAACGCGGATTCGCCAAGGCTTTCGGCGCGCTGGATGTAACCAAAGCCTGTTTCAGGCCTGTCTGGACGGATACCGAAGGTCACAAGCCAATCCTGCTCCGCTAGCGGAATGGCTGCTTCTACTGCGTTCGCAAACGCCGGCTGATCGGTGATCAGATGGTCCGCAGGGAGAACCAGGAGCAACGCATCTTTCGCTTTCCTCATTGCACAAAGCGCGCCAAGGGCGATGGCTGGCGCCGTGTTCCTTGCAATGGGCTCAAGCACAATGGTCGCCCCACCCGCGCCGGATTCCAGCAACTGGTCAGCCACGAGAAAGCGATGATCATCACTGGCGATTACGATTGGCGCAGTTGCATCCGGCAACGCTGCAGCGCGGGAAACAGTCTGCTGGAAGAGTGTCGCGTCGCCTGCCAGGGATAGGAATTGCTTGGGCAAGTTCTTTCTTGATACAGGCCACAGGCGCGTACCACTGCCGCCGCTTAGGATAAGTGGAATCAACACGTCTTCAGGTCCATGGTCATCAATGCCGGGAATTCAACGCAAGTAGCACATCGTCGAGGCCAATCTCCCAAGCGGGAAGGGCAACGTGGAATGTCTGCTGAAAAAGCGTGTTGTCAAGAACAGAGTAGGCGGGGCGCGTAGCCCGTGTTGGGAACTCCGCCGTTGAAATGGCCGATACTACTGGCTGCCTGGTGATAAGCCCTTCTGTTGCAGCTTTGGCGAGGATGGCCTCCGCAAAGCCGTGCCAGCTTGTCTGCCCTGAAGACACCAGATGGTAGGTACCTTCGATGCCAGATCGTGCTTCTGCGCTGGCGTGACCCCAGCGGTCGATAGCGTGTGCCGTTGCGAAAGATATGAGGCCGGCCGGTGTTGGGACACCGATTTGGTCCGCTACAACGCGAAGTTCATTCCGCTCCTCGCCGAGCTTGAGCATCGTTATGAGAAAGTTCTTTCCGTGCGAAGCATAGACCCAGGCGGTACGAAAGATGAGATGGGGAGCGCCGCTGATGCGTAGCGCAAGTTCACCGGCAAGCTTGCTGCGTCCATAGGCGCCAATCGGATTGGTGGGCGCATCTTCATCGTAGGGTTGGTTGCCTTGGCCATTGAAAACATAATCAGTCGAATAATGAACCACCAAGGCTTGTGTTCGTGCAGCCCATGTGCCCATCACCTGGACAGCGTCGGCGTTGATTGTTGTTGCAAGAGCCTCGAAGTCTTCGGCACGGTCGACTGCCGTGTACGCCGCAGCATTGACAATGACGTCGGGTTGGACGCGATCGAATAATGCTATCAGTGATTCAGGCTCGGCCAGATCAGCGATTTCACCTTCGATGCCATCGCCAAGATTTCCATCCCGTGATGCAAACACTACCTCGCCTAAGGGGGCGAGGGAGCTTCGCAACTCCCTGCCGACCTGGCCATTGGCGCCTAGCAGGAGCAGCTTCAAGTGCGGTACTCCGGAAGGCGAGCAAGTTCGACATTTGCGAGCATTGGGGCCTTGGCGTCTTTCTCCGAAA